>JANOTZ010000178.1:0-5220 GCA_031416735.1 Frankiales bacterium | reverse complement strand
CGAGCGCGCGTTGGTGCCGGTGCTCCCGGGCAAGGACATCTTCCCCTACGCCATCCGGCAGGTCTCCGAGGCGCTGTCCTCCAACGGCTCGACCTCGATGGGCTCGGTCTGCGCGTCCACGATGTCGCTGCTCAACGCCGGTGTGCCGCTTAAGGCCCCCGTCGCCGGCATCGCGATGGGCCTGATCTTCGAGGGCGGGGAGTACGCCACCCTGACCGACATCCTCGGTGCCGAGGACGCGTTCGGCGACATGGACTTCAAGGTCGCCGGCACCCCGCAGTTCGTCACCGCGCTGCAGCTCGACACCAAGCTCGACGGCATCCCGTCGCCGATCCTGGCCGCCGCGCTCCAGCAGGCCCGCACCGCCCGCCTCGCGATCCTCGAGGTCATGACCGAGGCGATCGACGAGCCCGACGAGATGTCGCCGTACGCCCCGCGCGTGCTCAGCGTCAAGATCCCCGTCGACAAGATCGGTGAGGTCATCGGCCCGAAGGGCAAGATGATCAACCAGATCCAGGCCGACACCGGTGCGGACATCACGGTCGAGGACGACGGCACCATCTACATCGGTGCCACCAGTGGGACCGCGGCCGAGGCCGCCCTCGCCGTCATCAACCAGATCGCCAACCCGACGATGCCCAAGGTCGGCGAGCGGTTCCTCGGCACGGTCGTCAAGACCGCCGCCTTCGGCGCCTTCGTCTCCCTGGTGCCCGGCCGTGACGGCCTGGTGCACATCAGCAAGCTGGGCAGCGGCAAGCGCGTCGGCAAGGTCGAGGACGTGGTCAACGTCGGCGACAAGCTGCAGGTCGAGATCACCGAGATCGACCAGCGCGGCAAGATCAGCCTGACGCCGGTCGAGAACGCCGCCGAGCCGGTCGCAGCGGAGTAGAACGCAGTTGATGCGCACGTCCCCGGGCTTTGTGAAGACCACCCTGCCCGGGGGCCTGCGTGTCGTCACGGAGGCGGTGCCCGGAGTCCGGAGCGCCGCCTTCGGCGTCTGGGTTGGTGTGGGCTCCCGGGACGAGCACGGGGCCGAGCACGGGGCCTCGCACTTCCTGGAACACCTGCTGTTCAAGGGGACCGCGAAGCGCGACGCCCTGGAGATCGCGGCCGTCATGGATGCCGTGGGCGGGGAGCTCAACGCCTTCACCGCCAAGGAGTACACCTGCTACTACGCAAGGGTTCTCGACACCGACCTGGCATTGGCCGTCGATGTGGTGAGCGACCTGGTAACCAACGCCCTGGTTGCGCCCAGCGATGTCGAGTCCGAGCGGGGCGTCATCCTCGAGGAGATCTCGATGCACGACGACGACCCCGGTGACGTCGTCCACGACGCCTTCGCCGAGGCCCTGTACGGCGACCACCCGCTGGGCCGTCCCGTCATCGGCACGGTGGCGAGCGTCGAGGCGCTGACCGCGGAGTCCATCGCCGGCTACTACCGGAGCCGCTACACGCCGCCGCAGATGGTCGTCAGCGTCGCCGGCAACGTCGACCACGACTCCGTCGTACACCTGGTTTCTGAGGCCTTTGGTTCGACGGGTACGGCGGTCCCGGCGCCGCTACGAGCCTTCCAGCCGCCCCCGATGCTCAACGGCAGCGTCGTGGAGGACCGGCCCACCGAGCAGGCCCACCTGGTCCTGGGCATGCACGGATTGGCCCGCGACGACGAACGGCGCTGGGCCTTGTCGGTGCTCAACAACGCCCTCGGTGGCGGCATGTCGAGCCGGCTGTTCCAGGAGGTGCGCGAGCGGCGCGGCCTGGCCTACAGCGTTTACAGCTATGCCAGCCATCACCACGACACCGGCATGTTCGGTCTCTACGCGGGATGCTCGCCCAGCAAGGTCGACGAGGTCCTGCAGGTGTTCCGCGAGGAGCTCGACAGCGCCGCCGACAAGGGCGTCACCGACGAGGAGATCGTCCGCGCCAAGGGCCAGCTGCGCGGCTCGTTGGTGCTCGGCCTCGAGGACACCGGCTCGCAGATGAGCCACCTGGGCAAGGACGAGCTGACCCACGGAGAGGTCCTCCCCGTCGAGGAGATCCTGGCGCTCATCGACGGGGTGACGCCCGATGATGTGCGCGCCGTTGCCGGCGACGTGCTGCGCCGACCGCTGTCCCTCGGCATCATCGGACCGTTCCCTGACCGCGACTTCGCAGAGGTGCTCGCATGACGACAGTGGCTGTTCTCGGCGCGCGCGGCCGGATGGGTTCGGAGGTGGTGCGGGCGGTGACGGCGGCCGAGGACCTCACCCTCGGTCCTGGCTATGACGTGGGCGACACCGTCGACCTGCAGGGCGTGGACGTCGTCGTCGACTTCACCCACCCCGACGCGGTGATGGACAACGTGCGGACCTGCATCGACGCCGGAGTGCACGCCGTGGTCGGAACTTCGGGCTTCGACGAGGCCCGGTTGGCGCAGCTGCGGACCTGGCTCGACGGCACCGACGTCGGCGTGCTCATCGCCCCCAACTTCGGCGTGGCCGCCGTACTCATGATGCGGTTCGCGGCCCAGGCCGCCCCCTTCTTCGACTCCGTCGAGATCGTCGAGCTGCACCACGCCGGCAAGGCCGATGCCCCTTCCGGCACGGCCCGCCGCACCGCTGAGCTCATCGGTGAGGCACGCGCCGGGATGCCGGCGATGCCGGACGCGACCACGCAGGAGCTCGACGGTGCGCGGGGTGCGCTGGTCGACGGGGTGCGGGTGCACTCGGTGCGGCTCGCCGGGCTGGTCGCCCACCAGGAGGTGCTGCTCGGCGGCGCGGGGGAGACCCTGACGCTGCGGCACGACTCCTACGACCGGGCGTCGTTCATGCCCGGCGTCCTGCTCGGCATCAGGCGGATTGGGTCCCACCCGGGGCTCACCGTCGGCCTGGATCCGTTCCTCGACCTGTGAAGGCTCGCACCAGCGCCGCCGTCGTCGTCGGCGCAACCGGCGTGCTCGGCGGCTACCTGGTGGTGCGGGCGGTCGACCTGTTCAGGACCGGCAGCGCCAAGGGTTTCGGCCTCGGGGTCGGCGTGCTGCTCCTGGTCGGGGTCGGTGGGTTGCTGGTGGTCGGTGAGGTGCGGCTCGGCTTCGCCTCCCAAAGGCTGGGCCGGCGGCTGTTCGCCGAGGGTTTCGTGGAGAAGGACATGCCGCGTACGGCGAGTGGCCGCGTCGACCGGGAGGCCGCTGACGCGCTGTTTGCGGTCCGCCAGGCAGAGGCCGAGGCGAGCCCCGACGACTGGCGGGTGTGGTTCCGGCTGGCGACGGCCTACGACGCCGCCCGCGATCCGCAGCGGGGCCGCCGGGCAATGCGCAAGGCAGCCGCCCTCGAGAAGGAGACGTACCCGTGACCGTCACTGCCGCCGAAGTCCTCAGCGTCCTGTCCCGCCACCCGATGGCGATCGGGGACATCGGGTTGGCCGTGTGTGCCGCCAGGGGCAGCGACCTCGGCTCGGCCGAGCAGCCGGTCGGCCAGCGACTGGCGGCCGAGGGGATTTCGCTGTCGGCGCTGCAGAAGCTGATGGATTCGCTTGTCAACGGGGCGCAGGTGATCGAGGTCCGCGGCAAGCACCTGTGGGACCTCGGCCTGCCCACGGAGGGCACCAAAGCCGGCGGCCGCTATTTCCTGCTGCCGCAGGACCCCACCTAGGCAGACCCGGCGCAACCCCTAGCTGACGGAGAACGCGACCTCGTAGGTCGAGAAGTCCGAGACCTCGTCGGCCATGAACGTGGCGACCATCCGGTAGTCGCTGGCCGCGGGAAGCTTGGCGCCGCTGTCATCGACTGCGTTCCAGTCGGTGGTCCAGCCGTAGCAGTAGCCGGTGTCGAGGCTCAGGGTGTGCGGCGTGGTGCGGGGCGCAGCCTGGGTGCGGGACCAGTGCCACACCGCCTTGGTGCCGCGGTAGATGACGAGGTCGACCTCACGGGTCGTCGGGTAGTGCAACACCGTCGGCTTGGTGTCGCTCGAGCAGACCGAGGTCTCCAGCGCGTAGGCCTCGGTGCCGCTGCTGCCGGGCTGCCGGACGTAGGCGCCGGGGCACAACGGCGAGGTGCGGGCGGTCCCGTCGTTGTTCACCGTGCACTGGAAATCCGTGGGGAGGTACAGGCCGCGGCCGTCGTCACGCTTCATCACGGCAGACCGGTACGGCGCCGCCGGCCGGCCGTCGGAGGCGACCGGGTCGTTGCCCGGCGCCCGCCCGAGGACGGCGGACAGCGGACCGGGACCGGCAGCGAGCGTCGTACCCGGGTTGCCGTTGCCACCGAAGGCCGTCAGCGAACCGGGCTGCAGGCGGTTGGCGACCGGCGGTGTGGTCCGGCCGGCCGGGACCTTGTCGACGGAGGTGACGGCCGGGATCTCCGGCGTCGGCTGCAGGAGGGTCTGCTGGCCGCTGGAGCCGGTGAGCAGAGCGACCACCGCCAGGGCGAACGCGGTCGCACCGCTGCTGAAGCCGGCCTTGCGAAGGCGCCGGCCACGTGCGGTGGCCATCGCGAGCTGCAGCCCGTCGGTCGGCGGGCAGATGTAGGGGAAGTCGGTCATCCGGCCACGTCCTCGAGGCGGTCGGCCGCGTCCATCGCGACCGCGAGCAGCGCCCGGGCCTCGTGGAGGCGGCGCTTGACGGTGCCGACGGGGCGGTGGACCGCGAGGGCCACGTCCGCGACGGGCATGTCGGCGTAGTAGTGCAGGAGCACGACCTCGCGCAGCCGCAGGGGCAGCCGCTCGACCAGGTCGCGGAGCCACGGGTCGTGCGCGGCGCGGCCGTGCTCGGCGGTGATGCCGAGGCTGTTGACCGCGGAGCGCTCCCGGCCGCCCTGGCGCCAGTGGTGCTTGCACAGGTTGGTGCCGACGACGTAGACGAAACCGCGTGGCTCGTGGACCTTGCGCCACCGCGCGAACAGCCGGGTGAACGCCTCCTGGGCGGCCTCGCGGGCGACCTCGGGGTTGCCGGTGAGCGAGGTGAGGTAGCCGGCCAGCCGGCTGAACTCGGTGGCGTAGAGCGCGGCGAAGTCGACCTGCGTCGTGGCGGACACGCCAGGCAGCGACGCCAACCCGTCTTCCTGCTCGGAGGCGACCGCGAAGCCGCCTTCCAGAGCAAGGCTGGGAACCAGCTCCACACCCACCCCCTCGAGCCCTGTGGACGGCCGTCTGGGGCGACCGTTACCTACTAGAGCCCGCTACCGCCCCCCAGGTTCGCACAAATTGTGGCGAACCGGACAGAGCCGTTCGGGCTCTCCTTGGCACC
>JANOTZ010000177.1:0-4443 GCA_031416735.1 Frankiales bacterium | reverse complement strand
AGCGCGAGCTGCTCCTTGCCGATCAGACCGACGGTCTCGGGGGTCTTGGGCAGGTGGATGGAGATGAAGTCGCTCTCGCGGAGCAGGTCGTCGAGGCTGACCAGCTTCACGCCGATCTGAGCCGCGCGGGCCGTGGAGATGTAGGGGTCGTAGGCGATCAGCCGGGTCCCGAAGGCGCTCATCCGCTGGGCGAACAGCACCCCGATGCGACCGAGGCCGACGACGCCGACGGTCTTGTCGGCCACCTCGACGCCGGTCCACTTCGACCGCTGCCACTTGCCCTGCTTGAGGGCCTCGTTGGCCGGGGCGATGTTGCGGGCACAGGCCAGCAGGAGGGCCACCGCCTGCTCGGCCGCGCTGACGATGTTGCTCTGCGGCGCGTTGACCACCATCACGCCGCGCGCGGTGGCAGCGGGGACGTCGACGTTGTCCAGGCCGATGCCCGCACGGGCGATGACCTTCAGCTTGGGCGCCGCAGCGAGGGCCTCGGCGTCGAGGTGCGTGGCGCTGCGGACGAGGACCGCGTCGACGTCCGCGAGGGCCGGCAGCAGGGCGGCGCGGTCGGCGCCGTCGACGTGCCTTATCTCGAAGCCGTCCCCCAGGACGGCCAGGACGGACGGGGCGAGCTCCTCGGCGATGAGGACGACAGGGCGGGTCACAGGGGTCCTCAGGTGCAGAAGGTCAGGTGGGGTCAGCCTATCGAGGCGGCCGGTGCGGCCGGACACTGCAGGCGGGCATGGAGGGCCACGGCGAGACTCGCCGGGTCAGGATGAAGGCGGACATGATGGACGGCCGAGCGGCTCACCATGTCAGGATCAGGGCTCCGACCCGGTCTGGAGCCCTCGTGCATAATGCATTCCCTTCGCGCTCCGCGCTCCTGGCCGTGGCCGCCGCAGTGGTCCTGTCCGCCCTGCCGGCGCTGCAGTCCCCGGCCGCAGCGGCCGAGTGGACGTCACTTGGACGTGGGGCGACGGTCGTCGTCAGGGGCGTGCCGGGTGACGGCCGCCATTCCGCCGTACCCCCGGTGGACCGCTCAGGACGGCAGGTGTCGAGCCTGCGTCAGGGCGAGGGCGCAGCTGCGCCGCGTGCCCTCAGCAGCACGGCGCTGTCCGACATCCAGGTGACCTACACCTCCGCCTTTTCGGCCAACAGCGCGGCAGTCGCGGCCTTCGAGGCAGCCGTCTCCATCTGGGAGCACGCGGTCGCCTCGTCCGTGCCCATCGGGGTCGACGCCTCACTCGCGAACCTCGGGACCGGCGTGCTGGGCTTCGCCGGCCCCACCAACTTCATCGGCGACAGCGCAGTGCTCTATCCGGTGGCGCTCGCCAACGCCCTGCAGGGCATCAACCGTCCCGGCGCCGAGATCGACGCGCAGTTCAGCAACAACGCCTCGGCCTTCTACTACGGCACGGACGGCAACACCCCGGCCGGGAAGTACGACTTCATGACCGTCGCGCTGCACGAGCTCGGACACGGGCTTGGCTTCATCGGCAGCGTCGACCAGGCCCCGGGGGCACCGCAGGCCAACTACAACAGCCCACCGTTCATCTACGACGTGATGACCGGCACGAGCGACGGCACCCCGATCCTGGACCGCGCCAACAACAGCGCGGCCCTGACGGCGGCTGTGACCAGCGATCAGGTCTACTGGTTCGGTCCGCACGCGGCGAGTGCCGACCACGGACGCGAGCCCCGGCTCTATGCCCCCTCGACCGGTTTCGAGAGCGGCAGCAGCTATAGCCACCTGTCGGAGGCCGACTACCCCCAGAACGACCCGGATGCGCTGATGCGACCAGGAATCGCCACCGGTGACGCGATCCACGACCCGGGCGAGGTGATGCTCGGGATGTTCCGCGACATGGGCTGGGTGACCCCGGGACTGCCCGGTTCGACCTACACCGCGATCTTGCCGACGCGCCTGCTCGACACAGGCAGCATCCGGGTGCCAGGCGGAGCGATCCGGGACCTCCCGGTCACCGGCACCAACGGCGTCCCCAGCAACGCGACGGCAGTCGTCGTGAACCTCACCTCGGACCGGCCTACGAGCGCCAACGTGCTGCGCGCCTACCCGCTGGGCCGGAGCGCCGAGGCGCCGGTGCCGCTGGTGTCCAACCTCAACACCGGCACGGGTGACACGAGGGCCAACCTGGCCACCGTGGCGGTCGGCAGAGGCGGCCGGATCAGACTGTTGACGACCGGCGGCGCCACCCGGCTCGTGGTGGACCTCGCCGGTTACTACGCGCCCACCGGCGGCAGCTCCTTCACCCCGCGCACCCCGATCCGCGTGATGGACACACGCGATGGCACGGGGGTGCCGAAGGCTCCGGTCGGCCCGGGCCAGACCGTCACCCTGCAGGTCTCAGGAGGGAGCGTGCCCGCGGGCGCCACCGCCGCCGTCCTCACCCTGACCGCCGTCAACCCGACGGCCACCACCTACGTCACGGCCTACCCGGCCGACGGCACCGCCGGCACGTCCAACATCAACGTCAGCCGGGGCGCGACCACCGCGAACCAGGTGATGGTCAAGCTCAGCCCGGACGGCAAGGCGACCTTCCGCAACAACGTTGGCGCGGTGCACCTGTTGGCCGATCTCGCCGGCTGGTTCGTTCCGGGAGCGGGTGGTGCGTTGTTCCGGCCGGCTCTGGCGCAGCGCCTCATCGACACCCGACCGACCCGACTGGGCCCGGGCGGCACCTCCGACGTCGCCCTCAGCGAGCTGGTGGACGCCTCCTGGGGGGTGCCGTCGGGGGCAACAGCGGCCGTCATCAACCTGACGGGGGTGGGACCCACCGCGCCAACCCACCTGCAGGTATATCCCGCGACCACTGCGGTCCCCACGACGTCGAACCTGAACCTGGCCGTGGGTCAGACAGCGGCAGCCTCCGCCACGGTCCTGCTCGGCAACGGCCGGATCCGGGTGCGCAACTCGGCCGGGACGGTGCCGTTCATCGTCGACCTGCAGGGCTGGTACGGCCCAGCCTAGATCCCGGCATGACGAAAACCCGCGCCTTCAGGGGGCGCGGGCTTTCGTCGTACCGGCTGCTATTCGGGGGCGATCCAGGCCATCATCGGACGGAGCTTGGCACCGACGACCTCGATCGGGTGCTCGGCGCCCTCCTTGCGGTGCTGCGCCAGCTCGGGGCCGCCGGCCTCGTGGTCGGCGATGAGCGCCCGGGTGAAGCTGCCGTCCTGGATCTCGGCGAGGACCCTCTTCATCTCGGCCTTGGTCTCGGCCGTGATGATCCGCGGCCCGGTCTTGTAGTCGCCGAACTCGGCGGTGTCGGAGATCGACCAGCGCATCTTGGAGATGCCGCCCTCATACATCAGGTCGACGATGAGCTTGAGCTCGTGCAGGCACTCGAAGTAGGCGATCTCCGGCTGGTAGCCGGCCTCGATGAGGACCTCGAAACCGGTCTGCACCAGCGCCGACGCACCACCGCAGAGGACGGCCTGCTCACCGAACAGGTCGGTCTCGGTCTCCTCGGTGAAGGTGGTCTTGATGACGCCGGCGCGGGTGCCACCGATGCCCTTGGCCCACGACAGGGCGAGGGCGAGAGCGTTGCCGGTCGCGTCCTGCTCGACGGCGACGAGGCAGGGCACGCCCTTGCCGTCCTGGAACTGCCGGCGGACCAGGTGACCCGGTCCCTTGGGCGCGATCATCGCGACGTCGACCCCCGGCGGCGGGGTGATGAGGCCGAAGCGGATGTTGAGGCCGTGGCCGAACAACAGCGCCTTGCCGTCGGTGAGGTGAGGTGCGACGTCGGTCTCGTAGAGCTTCCGCTGCACGGTGTCAGGCGCCAGGATCATGATGACGTCGGCCTCGGCGCAGGCCTCGGCCGGCGTGACCACCCGGAGTCCGTCAGCCTCCGCCTTGGCGCGGCTCTTGCTGCCCTCGGGGAGACCGACGCGGACGTCGACCCCTGAGTCGCGGAGCGAGAGTGCATGGGCGTGACCCTGGCTGCCATAGCCGAGGACCGCGACCTTCCGGCTCTGGATGAGCGAAAGGTCGGCGTCGTCGTCGTAGAAGACCTCTGCCATGAGAGTGGTTGTTCCCTTCAGAACTCAGGAGGCGGAACGGAGACGGTTCTCGGCTCCGGTCATCGAACGTGAACCACGGCCGATGGCGACCATGCCGGACTGGACGAGCTCCCGGATGCCGAACGGCTCCAGGACCTTGATGAGGGCGGCGAGCTTGTCGACCGTCCCCGTGGCCTCGATCGTGACGGCGTCGGTGGCGACGTCAACGACCTTGGCGCGGAAGAGCTGGACGGTCTCCAGCACGTGCGAGCGGTTGGTCAGGTCGGCCTTGACCTTCACCAGCAGGAGCTCGCGCTGCACCGATGACGCGGCGTCGAGCTCCACGATCTTCAGCACGTTGACGAGCTTGTTGAGCTGCTTGGTGACCTGCTCGAGCGGCAGGTCCTCAACCGTGACGACGATCGT
>JANOTZ010000176.1:0-3823 GCA_031416735.1 Frankiales bacterium | reverse complement strand
GGTGCCGTGCGCGTCGGCGTTGCCGTAGGGCGTGATGCCGCCGGCGGCGTAGAGCGCACCGGTGACGGACCGCTTGTTCTTGCGCCAGTAGGTGTCGAGGCCGGCGGTGGCCAACGCCAGCTCGGGCTCGGTGCGCTCCTTCGCCAGTCCCTCGCGGGAGTGCGTGAAGCCGTCGGGGTTGACCACCGGCACGAGGACGACGCGGATCTTGGTGAGCAGCTTGGTGATCCGGTCCTCCTTGCCGTAGGCGGCGAGCAGGTCGTAGCCGAACATGATCGTGTATTCCGAGGACGGCCACTCGCGGGCGTGGTGGACCCCGTCGACGAAGAATGTCGGACGGCCGTCGGTGGCGGCCTTGACCACGTCGTCGGCGATCTCGAGGGCGAACATGTCGCGACCCTCGAGGGACTTCTCGGGCAGCTTGACCATGCGGGCCCGCTTGGGGTTCTTGGTCGCGAGCATCTGCATGTCGGCGTAGTAGTCGCCGATCTTGCGGTAACCCGCGGCCCGCTCACCGGGCTGCAGCGGCAGGCCGGAGGTGCGGCCGGGCGCGGGGCCGGTCGGCTGGGAGGTGGTGACCTGGTAGTCGACGCCGAGTGCGTCGAGACGGGTGCGGTCGCCCGGCCAGAGCAGCAGCTCCATCGAGCCGTCCGGGAACAGCCGGTGGGTGTCGTCGAAGGCGAGGAGAGCCCGGGCCTGCGAGAGGGTGCGTGGGCGGACCCGGGCGAAGACGGCCCCGTCGGCCTTGACCGTCGTCGCGGGGGCCGCGCCGAAGGACTCCGTCGCCAGCGGGCCGGCGCCGAGGAGCAGGCCGGCGTAGGCCGCGCGGCGCAGGAAGGCGCGGCGGTCGAAGGGGGGCAGGTCCACGGGGCGCGCTCCGATGACGGTGGTGTGAGCACTTGCTTCGCCGTGCACCCGCCTCGTTCCTGCCCCGGCCGTCAGGTGAGCGTCCACTCCTGACCATCAGGGGTGTCCTTCACGGCCACGCCGAGGGCGGTGAGGGAGTCCCGGAGCTGGTCGGAGGCGGCGAAGTCGCGCGACGAGCGGGCGACCTCCCGGGCCGAGAGCAGCTCAGCGGCGCCGGCGGGCAGGGCAGCCGGGGGCCGGCCGACGTCCCGGACCAGGTCCAGGCCGAGCAGCCGGTCGGCCCAGGCGAAGGTCTCGAACTTGCACCCCGCGGGCATCCCCGGGTCCTTCTCGAAGGCGCGCAACACCTGCAGCGCCCGGGGCGTGTCGAGGTCGTCGCTGAACGCCTCGAGCACGTCGCCCTGCACCTCGGCGCACATCGGCTTCGACGGCTCCTCGGCCCAGGCGGCGACCGACGCCCGCCAGCGGCTCAACGTGCGGGCCGCCCCCTCGATCGAGGACCAGGACAGGTTGGCCTGCTGCCGATAGCGGGAGGACAGGAACGCGAGCCGCAGTGCGAGCGGGTCGAAGCCGCGGGCGATCACGTCCGAGACCAGCACGACGTTGCCGGTGGACTTGGCCATCTTGCGGCCCTCGAACAGCAGGTGCTCGCCGTGCACCCAGTGCCGCACGACCTCGTGCCCGACCGCGGCGTCGGACTGGGCCCGCTCGTCCTCGTGATGCGGGAACCGCAGGTCGATGCCGCCGGTGTGCACGTCGATCACCGACCCGAGCAGGTCCAGGGACATCGCCGAGCACTCGATGTGCCAGCCGGGGAAGCCGCGGCCCCAGGGGGAGTCCCAGGTCATCTCGCGCTTCGCAGAGGCGAGCTTCCACAGCGCCCAGTCGGCGTGGAACCGCTTGCCCTTGGCCAGCTCGGTGGCATCGGCGCGGTGCCCCGCGCGCAGGTCCGCCAGTCGGTTGCCCGAGATCGCGCCGTACGACGCAAAGGACGCCGCCGAGAAGTAGACGCTGCCGTCCTCACCGAGATAGGCGTGCTCCATCTCTATCAACCTCCCGATGAGGTTGAGCATCAGATCGATGCATTCGGACGCTCGCGGGTAGGAATCGGCCGGCTTCACGTTGAGCAACGCCAGGTCCCGGTGGAAGGCGTCCTCGTAGAACCGGGCGATCGCGAACGGGTCCTTGTTCTCCAGGCGGGCCTGGGCGAGCAGCTTGTCCTCGCCGTCGGGGTCGAGGTCGGTGTCGTCCTGCAGGTGTCCGACGTCGGTGATGTTCTGGACCAGCTGGACCTGCAGGCCGTGCAGCTCCGCCGTACGGCGCAGCAGGTCGGTGAGCAAGAAGGTGCGCAGGTTGCCGACGTGGGCGTAGCGGTAGACCGTCGGGCCGCAGGCGTAAACCTTGAGCCAACCGGGGGTCGAGGGGTGGATCTCCTCGACGGAGCGGGTGCGGGTGTCCATGAGGCGCAGCACACGCGAAGGCTAGTCCGGCGCTCAGGGAGCGGCCAGAGGCCGTGGGCCGGGGGGCTGGCTTTCGACGTACAGGTGGCGATTGGGCGAAAAGTTGCTCAATGTCGAGTTTAGAGTGCCTGGTGTGCTAGTTGTGGGCTAGGTTTCCGTCTGTCGGACGACCGACCGCCTCCCACATCGTCTAGGTAGGGGACGGGCCACACAGGCCACGGGTCGATGGTTGCGCAGCTTGGGGGTTCGAGTGCCGGACGTGGCAAGCCGCGACCTCGTGATGCTGCCGCCTGTCGCCGACGACCCGATCTTCGCCGAGGACCTGTACGGCGAGAGCCGCCCCGACCTGGAAGTCCTCACCGAGGCCGCTGCCGAGATGCCTTCGCGGCCCGGCAGTGACCCGCACGACTTCGCGGCCCTGTTCATGCGGCACCGCTGGTCGTTCGCGCTGCATGCCCGGCGGTTCCTGCACGACGAGCGCGACGTGGACGAGGTCGTCCAGGAGGGCTTCCTGCGGCTGTTCCTGGCGATGCCGGAGCTCGAGTCCGAGCTGCAGGCGCTCGCCTACTGCCGGCGCACCATCACGAACCTGTGCATCGACCGCTACCGGGCCGACCAGCGCCGCCCGCGGCTGCTCGACCTCGAGACGATCCCCGACAGCGTGCTGCCCGACGACGAGGACATCGACCCGATCGTCCAGGCGGAGGACGCCGCGATCGTGCGCCAGGCGCTCGCGATGCTGTCGCCGATCCACCGGGCGGCCCTGCTCAAGCGCGAGGTGGAGGAGAAGTCGCTACCGCAGATCGCCGAGGAGCTCGACATCACGGTGGAGCAGGCCAAGCACCTGCTGCACCGGGCGCGCCGCTCCCTGCGTCGCCTGCTCGTCGGCACCCACGTCGAGCCCGGTGTGGACCTCGACCTGGCTACCGTGCTGGCCGCCAACCGGGAGCGGGCCGCCCGGGCCGCCAAGCCCACCGGTGCCGCGGCGCTGGCGTTGCTCCTCGTGCTCGCCGGTGTCCTTGGGATCCGCCAGGGTGGCAGCCGTCCGTCCATGGTGGCCGGGGCCGGCCTCGGTGCGCCCGCGGGCGAGTTGCCCTTCCTTCGCCCCGTCAAGCCGGGCACGTGGCGTCCGCTCGCCGGGCCGACCGCCGCAGCACCCACGACCCCCGTCCAGTCCGCACCCGCGTCGACACCCGCCCGCACCCAGCCCCGGATCGCCCCCGCAGCGCAGGTGCCGATAGCGCCGGCCAAGCCCGCCGGCAGCTTGCCGGGGAGCTCCCCGGTGGCCGCGAAGCCTCCGACCGCCGTCGCGCCGGTGGCCCCGCCGCCTGTGTCCCCGCCCGTCCCTGTGGCCCCGCCCGTCCCTGTGGCGGCCCGCGCCTACTCCGTTGCCGGGCTGGTGCAGAACCTCAGCGCTCCCCAGATCTCGGCGTCCAAGTCGTTCGTCGCCCCGTCGGGCTCGGAGGCCTCACTGCAGCGCTTCGCCGCTGTCACCG
>JANOTZ010000175.1:0-14592 GCA_031416735.1 Frankiales bacterium | reverse complement strand
GCAAGAACTCCGCGCGCCACACCGGACAGCTGGAGATGTCAGCGGCGTCGGCATAGAGAGGCAACTCGTCCATGGTGCGAACCAGGGCTTCCTTCGAGCCGAAGAGGCGCGTCGGGTCGAGGTAGTCCTCCACCGCAAACTGCTCCCGCACGATCGCCCTGACAGCCGGCGATCCCAGGGTCAGGGTACGGGCCACCGCATCGCGCACATAGCCCTGCCGCAAAGGGTGCAGCGCCGCGGAGGACGGCGTGTGCACTACGTGCCAGCCGTGGAAGAACTCCTCCTCCGACAGCCGGTCCGGCTTGGGAAACCAGGTCAGATGGGTCAGCAGACCGGGTACGGCGGACGGCGGCTGGGGCACCGACTCGGTGACGAGATAGGCGTCCGACGGGACCATCTCCACCAGCGCCGGCCACACGTCGACGCTGTCCACCCATACCTCGACCAGCCCTGCCAGGGACGGGCCGAGGCCCATGAGCAGCGGCGGCTTCTCCAGGGAGGCTGCGCGGCTGACGGCCAGGCCACGCACCCCCAGCCCGGAGGCGCCCTGCCAGGTCAGTCCGGAGGGACCCGAGCCGACCGCCGCAGGTCCGAAGGCAGCCTCCAGCGCATCCGCGGACCAGACCAGCAGGTCGAGCTTCTCCACGTCAGCCCGACCCGGCGATCAGCACGTCATGTCGGCGAGGGCCTTCAGCATCGCCGGGTCGTTCACCCCGCCCAGCAGCAGAGTCGTCACCGGCGACGCGCGCCACAGCTCGAGCCGTTCCTTGATCCGGGCGAGCGGACCGCAGAGCGCGATGCCGTCACAGAGCTCGTCCGGCACCGCCTTCACCGCGGCGTCGCGGTCGCCGGCGAGGAAGAGCTCCTGCACCTTGTGGGCCTCCTCCTCGAACCCGAAGCGCGAGACCACATCGAGGTGGAAGTTCTTGTCCTTGGCGCCCATGCCGCCGATGTAGAAGGCCATGGTGAGCTTCACCCACTCGATCGCCTTCTGCACGTCGTCGTCGATGACAACCGTGACAGGGCAGGCGATCTCGAAGCCGGGCTTGGCGACCGACAGCGCCTCCGCATAAACGGCCGGGGCGTTGTCGACGTGGAAGAAGATCGGCAGCCAGCCGTCGGCGATCTCGACAGCGAGGGCCACGTTCTTCGGTCCCTCGGCGCCGAGGAACACCGGGATGTCGGGGCGCAGCGGGTGGATGTTGGCCTTCAGCGGCTTGCCCAGCCCGGTGCCTCCCGGATAGGGCAGCGGGTAGTGCTCACCGCTGTTGGTCACCGGACCGGAGCGCTCCCAGATGTCACGCATGACCGAGATGTACTCACGCGTGCGGGCGAGCGGCTTGGGGAACGGCACGCCGTACCAGCCTTCGACGACCTGGGGGCCGCTCACGCCGAGGCCGAGCTGCAGCCGCCCGCCGGACATCCGGTCCAGGGTGAGGGCCGTCATCGCGGTCGCTGCCGGGGTGCGCGCCGACATCTGCACCAGGCCGGTCGAGAGCTTGATGCGTGAGGTGTGAGAACCCAGCCAGGCAAGGGGAGTGAAGGCGTCGCTGCCGTAGGACTCCGCGGTCCAGACCGAGTCGAAGCCGACCGCCTCGGCGGCCTGCACGGTGGGGATCACGTCCCCCGGTCCCGCACCCGTCCAGTAGCCGAGCATCAGCCCGAGCTTGAGATCAGTCACGTGGCAACCCCAGGATCCGTTCGGCGACGACGTTCTTCAGGACCTCACTGGTGCCGCCCGCGATGGTGAGGCAGCGGGTGTTGAGCATGGTGTGCGCCAGCTTGTCGGCGGCACCTTCGCGGGCCAGTCCGGCCGCGCCCAGCAGCTCGAAGCGGAGCTCGGCGGCGTCCTGCTGGTGCCTCATCCCCACCAGCTTGCGGACGCTGGAGGCCGAGCCGGGGTCGGCGCCCGACAGCTGGCGCAGGGTGGTACGGAAGGCCAGCAGCGCCTGGCCGTGCGCCTCGCAGACCAGGTGACCGACCCGGTCCCGCAGCAGCGGATCCACGGTGCCGAGCGCGAGCACGTCGGCGAGCACGTCCTCGACCCCGCGACCGAACGGCGAGCCCGAGCTCATCGCCACCCGCTCGTTCGCCAACGTGGTCCGGGCCAGCGGCCAGCCGCCGTCGACCGCACCCACGACGCAGTCGTCCGGCACGAAGACGTCGTCGAGGAACACCTCGTTGAAAGCGGCGTGACCGGTGAGCTCGCGCAGCGGCCGCACGTCGACCCCGGGCGACCTCATGTCGAGGAGCAGGTAGGTGATCCCCTTGTGCCGGTCCGCCCCCGTGCCGCTGCCGCTGGTGCGCACCAGCAGGATCGCCCAGTCGGCGACCTGCGCCATCGAGGTCCAGACCTTCTGGCCGTTGACGAGCCAGCCGCCTTCGACCCGAGAAGCCTTGGCCTGCAAGGAAGCCAGGTCAGAACCGGCCCCCGGTTCGGAGAACATCTGGCACCAGACGATCTCGCCGTGCAGGGTGGGGCGCACGAAGCGCTCCTGCTGCTCAGGCGTGCCGTGCGTGACGATCGTCGGCGCGGCCCAGCCACCGATGATGAGGTCGTGCCGGCGAACCCCGGCGGCGGCGAACTCCTCGTCGATGACGAGCTGCTCCACGGCCGAGGCATCCCGTCCCCACGGCGCGGGCCAGTGCGGCACCAGAAAGCCGGCGTCGGCGATCGCGACCTTGCGCTCGCGGTCCTCCGACGGCAGCGAGGCCAGGAAGGACCGCACCTGCGCCCGGAGCGCCGCGGTGTCACCGAGGTCCAACTCGAGCCTGCGTCGGGCACCGGCCAGCGCCAGGTCAGCGGCACGTGCGCGCCACTCCGACGGCTCCCCCACCCAGGCTCGCAGCGACAAAGCCCGCTTCAGCACGATGTGCGCGTCGTGCTCCCAGGTGTAGCCGATGCCGCCGAGCACCTGCAGGGCGTCCTTGGCATTGGCGACCGCAGCGTCGACGGCCACCGAGATCGCGATCGCGGCCGACAGCTCGCGTTCGTCCGAGAAGGGCTCATCCAGTGCCCGCGCCGCATCCCACACCGTCGCCCGGGCCTGCTCCAACCGCACCAGCATGTCGGCGCACTTGTGCTTGACGCCCTGGAATGCCCCGATCGGCCTGCCGAACTGCTCCCGGGTGCGGGCGTAGGACGCCGCCGTGTCCAGTGCCCAGCCGGCGATCCCGGCGGCCTCGGCCGCGACCACGACCCCGACGAGTGACCGCACCTGTCGCAGCGTCAACCCAGCAAGCACCCGAGAAGCCGGTACGGCGAGCTGGTGCACCTCGACCGTCGCCGGCCGCCGGGTGGCGTCCAGGCCGGCGAGGGGAGTGACGGTCACCTGCGCCGCTTCGACGACGAACCAGGTGCCGTCGGCGCCCAGCACCAGCAGGTCGGCCACAGCCCCACCGACCACGTGGGCAACGGTTCCGGAGACGACCACGCCGTCGGCCGTCGGCGTCGCGACCAACCCGTCCTCCAGCGCCACCGCGGCCGTGGACGTCCCGTCGGCCAGCGACGGGAGCAGCTCCTTGCCCGCCGTACCCCCGATGTGTGAGAGCACCAGGGAAGCCAGGACGGTAGGGAGCGACGGTCCGTGGGCGAGGGCCCGGCCGAGCTCCTCGACGGCGACCGCGAGCTCCACCCCGCCGCCGCCGGAGCCGCCGGACTCCTCCGGCAGGTGCAGCCCGAGCAGCCCCTGGTCGGCGAAGGCGGACCACCACTGCGGGCGCTGCTCCGGTCCCTCGAGGGCCGCCCGGGCACTCGCCCGCAGACCGGCGCGCTCGGCCCAGCCACGGATCGAGGACGCCAGCGCCTCGTGGTCCTCGCTCACACCGATCGTCATGTGCAGGTGCCTTCCGGTCAGATGGCTGGCATACTAGAACACGTTCCTGTTATTCGCACCTGTCATGTTCGCGTAGGAGCGCTCGCAAAACTAGAACCGATGCTAGTTTCGGCGTCGACTCTGCAGGAGAGGTAGGGATTGTGACCACCACGGCCCAGCCGCCGGCGCTCCCCGCCGATTCCGAGACCGCGGCCCAGCGGGCCCGTCGCGAACGCATTCTCACCGCGACCCTGGCCCTGGCCGCGCGCGGTGGCTACGAAGCGGTGCAGATGCGCGAGGTGGCCGAGCGCTCCGAGGTCGCCCTCGGGACGCTCTACCGTTATTTCCCCTCCAAGGTGCACCTGCTCGTCTCGGCGATGGCGTCTGAGGTGGAGCGGCTGTCGGTCCGACTGCAGAAGCGCCAGGCCCCTGGGGAGACCAGGGCAGAGCGGGTGGCCTTTGTCCTGGAGCGGTCCACCCGTTCCCTGCAACGCGACCCGCTCCTCACCGAGGCGATGATCCGGGCCATGATGGCCGCCGACGCCAGCGTGGCCGCCGAGGTCGTCGCCGTACGCACCGGCATGGCCGACCTCATCGTCCAGGCCATGCGCGGCGGCGGACCGGCGACCGAGCACGACGTCGACCTCGCCGCGATCCTGCAGGACGTGTGGTTCGCCCGGCAGATCGCCTGGCTGGGCGGGCGCATCGACGCCGCCGACGTGTGGCGCGACATCAACCAAGCCATCAGCCTCGTCCTGCGCGACTGACCCGATCGGCCCCGCCTCAGCTCCGCGGGTAGGCCTGCTCCCCCTTCTTGGTCCTGGTGTTCCAGACCCCGTCCTTGCCGCAGCGCAGACTGCGCCGAGCCGTCGGCTGGAACCGCACGAACTTGCCGTTCTTCACCCGGACCACCGACGTGCAGTCGGTGAGCTCCCGACCGCCGACGTCGTTGGGGGGGAACAGCCCGTTCCCGTTGTAGGAACGGATTTTCGGCATCAGCGCGAGCAGACCCTTGCGGGTCGGCTTCGGTCCCAGCTCGATCATCTTCTCCACGAACAGGGCGGCCGCCGCCCAGGAGTACTGGCCGATCGCGGTGGGGGTGGCGCCCGGCTTCACCTGGTTGAGCCACTGCGCGTAGGTCTGCAGCTCCGCGTTGCCCTCCATCTCCTCGACGAGCGAGGGGGCAACAGCGACGTAGACCCCCTCCGCCGCCGAGCCGGCCTGCTTGATGAAGTTGGGGGTGTAGGCGGTGACCGTCGGCTGGAAGACGTCGGGCTTGAAGCCCTGCGTCACGAACTCCTTCGCCAACCGGGCGGCCTGCTGGTAGGCGCCGACGAACGTGACGTAGCGGACGCCCTTGGTCTTGAGGTCCTGGACGACCGACGCATAGTTGGTCTCGGTGATGCCGATCGCCGTCTCGGCGAGCCAGGTGAAGCCGAGCAGGTTCTTGGCGCCCTCGGCGTCCTGCTGCTCGAGCTGCCGGGTCACGTCACCGTCGATGTAGATGTAGGCGGCCTTCTTGACCGCCTCCGGGAAGTTCTCGGCGGCCCAGCCGAAGGCGCCCATCGAGCGCTTGCCGCCCGTTCCGGCGGCGTTGATCGGGTAGACGTTCGGGACCGCCTTCATCTGGTCGGTCGTCGCCAGGCCACGCAGGTCGGGGATGCCGCACTTGCGGGTCGGCTCGGCGGCGCCCTGGTCGAACGCCGAGACCGAGCCGACGCCGGCGAAGGCCACGTCGCACGACTCGATGGTGGCGCTGCGGTTGGCCCCGGAGTCCAGCTGCGAGTCGTAGGTCTTCAGCACCAGCTTGCGGCCGTAGATGGTGCCGTACCGCGCGGCGAAGTACTTCACATAGGCCTGGGTGGCGAACCTGGCGTCCTCAAACAGGCCGGGTACGGCGCCGCTCACGTCACTGATATTGGCGATGGTGATGCTGTCCGCCGTGATGCCCACATCGGTCTTCCCGCCGTTGCCCCCGGCGGGCGCCTGCCGGAAGTCAGCCGAGCCGCCGGTGGTCGGCCCACCCGTGCCCGACGTCCCGGTGCTGCTGCCGGTGCCGGACGTGCCCGTGGTGCCGCTCCCTGTGGTGCCGGACGTGCCCGTCGTCCCGGGGCTGGTACCGCTCCCGGTGGTGCCGCTGCCCGTCGTGCCGCTGCCCGTTGTGCCGCTGCCCGTGCTGCCGGTGCCGGTGGTGTCGCCGCCCGTGGTGTCACCCTGGACTGCACCCGTGCCGCCGCCCTGGGACAGCGCTGAGGTGCGCTGCGCCGGCGTGAGCCGGGCACCGCAGGCAGTGGTGAGCAGACCGGCGATCGCCAGGGCTGCAGCCAGCCGCTGGGTGGGGCGCATGGGGTTCCTCCTTGACGGGGCCGTGCTCATGGAAATGCGGGAGCTCATGGAAATCCCGGAGCTCATGGACGAGCCGTGCTCTGCGTCGCGCCGAGCGGGTTGCAGAGACCGCAGGGCTGCAGACCCGATCCCTCGGCGCCGACGGCGTGCAGGTCCTCGCGGCCCAGCACGACGGTGCAGTCGGGACGGTGCAGCATCGAGCCCTGGGAGGTGGCGACGAAGGAGCCGTCCCCGTTGCTCCCCTTGCGCCCCCGCGGGGCAGCGGGCTCCGGACGGGCGTGCAGTTCGTCGCGGATCTCGCGCAGGAGACCGGCGAGCTCCTGGCTCGCCTGCTGCTGGGCGGCGGCGCCCCGGGCGATCCAGGAGCCGAAGTACAGCAGACCGCCGGTGAGCACGAGACCCAGACCGATGAGACCTCCGGAGATCAGGTAGGGAACCTGCTCAAAGAGGTACGGCGTGTGCGCCGCGCCGTACCAGCCCAGGCCGATGACGAGCAGGCCCAGGGGAAGGAGTACGGCGGCCACGGCACCGAGGACGGTGTCGAAGCCGCGGGTACGACGCGGGGTGGCGGGGGCAGCACTTGGGGTGAGGGTCACGACGTCACGCTCCACGCAGGTCAGGGACAGAGGCGGGGGAACCGAGCCGGCAGCCTGGGCCGAGCAGCCCTCCGGACAGGGCCAGTCCCTGGACGGTCACCAGACCCCAGCCCCCGAAGCCGGCGAGAACCGCCGCTGCCAGCAGCCAGAGCGCGCTGACACCCTTGAAGGGGGTGTCGGGCGGACCCGCGGCGGACTGCGTCGCGAGGTCGGGGTTGCTGGTGACGGGGTTGTCCGTCACGGGCACGGTGCTCTCAATCCCTGGCAGCAGCGGTCCGGTCACGACCTCGGGCATCCCCGGGTTGTTCGGGTAGGTGACCGGCGGGAGACCACCCCCCGCCCCGAAGTCCGGCAGCGGCGGGAAGGTGAAGCTGAGCGCCTGCACCGCGGCGCTCGTGCTCGAGCCGGCACCGAGGATGAACGTGATCTTCGGCGTGGCGGACACCAGGTAGTAGAGGTTGGACTGCATCTCCTTCGGCAGCTGCGAGATGATCGTGCCGAGCGGAGCGTTGAGCGGGTCGGTGACCGGTGACAGGGCCTTGCGCAGCGGCGTCGTGTCGACCGTGATGCGCAGGCCCTTGGCGACGCGGGACGCCGTGTCGCCGGAAGTGTTGCGCTCCTGGGTGATGCCCTCGATCGTGATGCCCGTCGCCTTGAGCTGCTCGGCGGCCAGCGGCGGGAGGGCCTGGCTCTGACCGGCGAGGTGGACGCCCTTGTCGTCGACCGAGAATCCCTGCCCTGCGATCGTCAGGCCGGTCACCACGGTCGACCCGGTCGACGTCGGCTTCTTGCCGTCGCTCGTCGTGGTCACGGTGGTGGACACCGACCCGATGTGGATGACGCCCAGCAGGTCGATGTCGGTGACCTTGCTGACCGACGTGCCGACCGCGACGTCCTTGGTCACCGTCGCGGTGGACACCGAGGTGACCGCGCCGATCTCGACCTGGCCGGGGGCTGGCTGCGGCACGCTGCGCGCCGTCCCACGGACGTCGAGACCCAATGCCTCGGCCTTCATGAAGGTGCCGTTGGTGTCACCCTGGGCGGTCGCGGTGTAGGGCTTGTCGGGATAACGGGCCGAGGCCTGGATGGGATATTCCGGCGCGCCGTCGGACACCTGAGGCAGGCCCTCACCGAACAAACCGCCCGGCCACAGCGAGCTGGCGATAGCCCGGGAGTTGGGTCCGGTGTCGAGGTAGGCGGCGGTGTAGGCAGGATCGGCCTCCAGGACCGCAGTGTCCTCTGGCCGTGGGATCGGGAGGGTCTCGTCGTCGATGAGCACCTTGAAGGGCGCCGCGTCGACCACCACGCTGAACCCGCCGAGCGTCGTGTCGGTGCGGATGGTCTCGCCGGTGGCGGGTGCCCCGATCGAGGCCATCGCACCGGTCAACACGACGACCGTGAGCAGGGATCGTGCTCGTCGTGCGGTCATGCGGCACCTCCGAGGTAGGCGGCGGACAGCTCGTCCTGGATGTCTGCGGGCTCACCGATTGCGGTCACCCGACCGCCGACCATGACGACGGCGTACTGCGCAACGGCGAGGGCCCGGCGCGCGAACTGCTCGACGACCAGCACCGAGACCCCGGTGCGGGCGATCTCGGTCACCAGGCCGTACAGGTCCTCGACGATCCTGGGGGCGAGCCCCATGGACAGCTCATCGAGCAGGAGCACCGCTGGGCTGGTGGCGAGGGCCCGGGCCATCGCGAGCATCTGCTGCTCGCCCCCCGAGAGCCGTCCCGCCAGCTGGGTACGGCGCTCGCCGAGGCGAGGGAACTGGCTGAACGTCCTTTCCCGGATCTCCTTGTCGGAGGCCTTGGTGGTGAAGGCGAACAGCCGCAGGTTCTCCTCGACCGAGAGGTTGGGGAAAATGCCGCGCCCTTCGGGGATGGTGCACAGCCCCGCCCGGGCGAGCCGGTCCGAGGCGGCCCCGTTGAGGTGGTGGCCCCCGATGTGGAGGTGGCCGCCGGTCGGATCCATCTGCCCGCTGATGCAGCGCAGCGTGGTGGTCTTGCCGGCGCCGTTGGGGCCGAGGAGGGCGACGACCGAGCCTCGTGGCACCGCGAAGCTCACCCCGTGCAGGACCTCGATCCGGCCGTAGGACGCGGTGACGTCGAGGAGTTCCAGAGCGGGGGCGGTCGTCATGCGAGCACCTCTTCGAGCTCGTCGGCCGCACCCGTGTCGGCGCCGAGGTAGGCGTCCTGCACCTTCGGGTCGGCCTTGATGACCGAGGGCGGACCGCTCGCGATGATCGTGCCGAAGTCGAGGACGTGGATCGTGGAGCAGAGCCCGAGGACCAGCTCCACGTCGTGCTCGACGATGAGGACCGAGCGCCCGTCGTCCTCGGCGAGCGACCGGACGAGGACGGCGAAGTCCTCGGTCTCGTTCTCGTTCAGCCCGGAGGAGGGCTCGTCGAGCAGCAGCATGCGCGGGTCGCACGCGAGCGCCCGGGCCAGCTCGGTGAGCCGAGCGATCCCGGTCGGCACCGCGTCCGCGGGGACGTCGGCGAAGGCCCGCAGACCGACCCGCTCCAGCAGCCCGTCCCGGATCCGGTCGGGGTGGTCAAGGCCCCGCATCTCCGCAGCCACCCGGATGTTGTCGCCGACCGACAGCGACCCGAACACCTCCAGTCGCTGGAAGGTGCGGCCGATCCCGCGCAGCGCCCGCTGCCGCGGGGCGACCTTGCTGATGTCCTGACCGTCGAAGCGCACCCGCCCGCGGGTCGGGTCCTGCAGCCCGGTGATGACGTTGAACAACGTGGTCTTGCCGGCGCCGTTGGGCCCCATCAGGCCCACGACCTTGCCCTCCTCGACGTCGAAGGAGGCGCCATTGACGGCGACCACTCCCCCGAAGCGGACCTCGACCTCCTCGATCTCAAGCAGAGCCAACGCCGACACCTTCTTCGGCCAGGGAACGGGTCGGGTAGGCAGGCAGCTCCACTGCCCTCACCGCCTCAGGTTCCGGTGGGACGAAAGGCTTCTTCCTCAGCCCGAACACGATGCCGACGACCCCGTTGGGGTTGCCGCCGAGTAGCAGGATTCCGGCGAGCAGCCCGGGGCCCGCCACCAGCGTCGCAACGGATGGATAGCGGTCGTTGAGGAACGGCAGGGCGCCGTAGAACAGGCCACCGAGCAGCGCGCCACTGACGCAGGTGAGTCCGGCGACAGCGGCAAACAGCAGCAACGGCAGGCTCTTGAAGAAGAAGAAGTCCTCAGTGCTCACCGACACCCGCATGCCGGTGTAGAAGACGCCGGCGACGCCCGCGAGGCCGGCGCTGACGCCGAAGACCGCGATCCGCACCGCGGTGGTGCTGAACCCGAGCGTCGCGCAGGCCGCCTGGCTGTCGCGGGTCGCGAGCAGGATGCGGCCGTACTTTCCGCGCCGCACACCGAGGACCACGATCGACATCGCGACGAAGGCCACCGCCACCGCCATGACGAACGACTGCTCGCTCTCCAGCCAGCCCGGTCGCGCGATGTCGAAGCTCGCCCCGCGCGCCCCGAAGCCGAAGATCTTCGTCTCGAAGACGAGGGTGTCCATGGCGGAGGCGATGGCCAGCGTGCCCAGTCCGAGATAGAGCCCCCGCAACCGCAGAGCGGGTACGGCGATCAGGACCCCCACTCCTCCTGAGATGAGGAAGGCCAACGTGATCGACAGGGGGTTGATGGCCCCGACGAGGTTGCCGGTGACGAGGGCCCCGACGCCGACAAAGCTCAGCTGACACAGCGAGACGTCGCCGCCGTAGCCGGTGAGCAGGACGAGCGACAGCATGATGAGCGACAGGCACAGGGCCTGGCCGAACCGGGAGTTGTTGGCGTTGCTGATGTTGGCCGACAGCGTGTAGACGACCGAGAGGAAGACGCCCGACCAGGCGAGCGTCTTGCGCCAGCTGGGCAGCGGCGGCAGCGTCGTGCCGGTGAGCCGTCCGACCCGCAGCTTCTCCTGCGGGAGGGCCAGCATCACGGCCAGCAGAAACAGGGTGGGCAAGGCGATCCGGGCGCCCTGGATCAGCCCTTGCGAGGCTTCCAAGGTCTCCTTGCTGATCTTCGAGACGCCCCACTGGGAGTAGGCGGTCATCAGGCCCAGCACGAGCGCGCCGACGAAGGTGCGGGGCAGGTTCTTGAGCCGGCCGACCATGGCGGCGGCATAGGCGCTGATGACCAGCAGGGTCAGCGTGATGTAGTCGAGGCTGATCTGCGGGGCGATGAGAATGCCGGCCAGCGCCGCCAGCGAGGAGCCCATCGCCCAGGACAAGGCGCTGAGCTGGTTGGGGCGGGCGCCGTGCAGGGCGAGCAGCTCGCGATTGTCGACGACGGCCCGCATCGCCGTACCGATCCTGGTGCGGTTGAGCAGCAGGTAAAGGCCAGCTGCCACGACCAGCGCGGTGCCCAAGATGATGAGCTGGTGAACGGTGACGCGGACCGGTCCGACGTCGACGGCGCGGCCGACGAAGAACTCCGGGATGTCACGGCCTTCGGGCTTCCAGATCACCTGGGCGGCGCCGATGCAGGCCACCAGCAGACCGACGGTGACCACCAGCGCGATGGCCACCGGCGCCTCGGTGAGGCGTCGCATCATGGTGCGTTCCAGGATCACCCCGAACAGCGGCGCCGCGAAGCCCAGGACGAACAGCAGCGAGATCCAGGTCGGCCAACCCTGGTTGACGCGGACCTCCCAGTAGAGGAAGGCCATCACCATGCCGACCGCGCCGTGCGCCATGTTGAAGACGTTGGAGGTGGCGTAGGTCAGCACCATGCCGCTGGCCGCGATCGCGTAGGTCGAGCCCACGACGATGCCGATGATGGTGAAGGCGAGCCACTGCGTCACGAGGCCCACCACACGGATCCGGCTTGCGCGGGCACGCGAACTCCAGGGGCTCGGCTGCTGGGGGCCTCGCCCCGGGTCAGGAGGGCGACATGTGCTGATGTGTCATACGTCACAACGAGCCTCATCGTCGATTGGTTGCGGCCTCGTGTCGAGACCCATTCAGCATCAATTCGGACAATTAGAGCTTGAGGAACGCATCCGCGCTGAAGGTGAGGGCCGGATCCCGGTCAGTGAAATGGCCGCCGAGGGTCGCGGCGAGCTCCTCCGGGGTCCAGGCGGCCCCGGGGGCGTCGAACCGCTGCTCGACGCCGGGGGCGGTGGCCAGCGCGACCATCGGTCCGTAGGCGACGAAAACCTGGCCGTTGATGGCGTCCGCGGCCGGGCTCGCGAGGTAGGCGACCAGGGGCGCGACGTGCTCCACCCCGAGCGGGTCCAGCCCTTCGGGGGCATCGCCGAAGACCGCCGCGGTCATCGCGGTGCGGGCCCGCGGGCAGATCGCGTTGGCCCGCACGCCGTACCGCTCGCAGCTCTTGGCAATGGCCAGCGTCAGCGCCACGATGCCGGCCTTGGCCGCGGCGTAGTTGGGCTGCCCGGCCGAGCCGAACAGGAACGCCTCGCTGGAGGTGTTGACGACCCGGCCGTAGACCGGCTCCCCCACTGCCTTCGACCGGTCGCGCCAGTGCGCCGTGGCGAACCGGCTCGTCCCCGCATGCCCCTTGAGGTGTACGGCGATAACGGTGTCCCACTCCTGCTCGGAGATGTTGAAGATGGTGCGGTCCCGCAGCACCCCCGCGTTGTTGACGAGGATGTCGAGCTGGCCGTAGGTGCTGACCGCGGTCTCGACGAGCTCCTGCGCGGTGGCCCAGCTGCTGACGTCGCCGGGTGCCGCCGTGGCCTGGCCTCCCGCTGCGGTGATCTCCTCGACGACGGCGTGGGCCGCGTCCTGGTCGTAGTCGTTGACGACCACGGCGGCTCCCGCGGCGCTGAGCGCCAGGGCTTCGGCGCGGCCGAGACCGGCGCCGGCGCCGGTGACGAGGGCGGACTTGCCTTGCAGACTGACGGACACGTGCGGCCTCTCAGACGGGCTCGGCGGCCAGGGCGGCGCCGAGGGAGAGCAGCTGGGCCTGGGCGCTGCCCAGGGTGAACTCGATCTGCTTGCTCCACCGGAAATAGCGGTGCAGCACGTAGTCGATGTCGATGCCGACCCCGCCGTGCACGTGCTGTGACGCGTGCGCCACCCGGTGGCCGCCTTCGGACGCCCACCACTTCGCGACGCGTGCCTCGTCGTGGCCGGGCAGCCCGGCGTCGAGCAGCCAGACGGCCTGCAGGGTGGTGAGCCGCATCGCCTCGACGTCGATGTAGGCGTCGGCGAGCCGGTGCCCGACCGCCTGGAAGGTCGCGATCGGGCGGCCGAACTGCTCACGCGCGGTGGTGTAGGTCGCCGACAGCTTCAGGGCCTTGCCACTCACCCCGAGCGCCAGTGCGGCGAGGCCGGTGAGGGCCCGGTCGAGGATCCAGTCGAGGGCGACGGAGCCCTGCTCGGGTCCGACGAGCACCTCTCCGATCGCGCCGTCGAGCTCGACCTCCCACAGCGGCATCCCGCTGGTGCCGGTGCCCTTTCGCAGGGTCACGCCCTGGGCGGTCGGCTCGACGAGCGTGAGGACGACGCTGCCGTCCTGGGTGGTCGCCGGGACCAGGATCCGGCGGGCCAGATCGGCGAGCGGCACGCAGCTCTTGAGCCCATGGAGCGTGTACGACGAGCCGTCCGGGCTGGCCGTCGTGGTGGGTCGGCGGAGGTCGTCGCGACCGCTCTCCACCAGGGCCGCGGTGAGCAGCGCCGTGCCGGCTGCGACGTCGGGCAGGTCGCGCTGGCGCTGCTCCTCGGTGCCGAACTCGTCAATCGGCAGGGCGGCGCACAGGACGGTCTCGAGCAGCGGGACCTGGGCGACGTGGGCGCCGATCTGCTCGAGCAGCACGGCGAGCTCGGTGAAGCCCAGGCCGCCGCCACCGACGTCCTCCTTCAGCGGCGCCCCGACGATGCCGGCGGTGGCGAGTCGCTTCCAGAGATCGGCGTCGAACCAGATCCCTTGCTCATCAAGGGAATCGAGGCGCTTCTGCGTCGACTGCTCGGACAGGATCTGGGTGGCGAGGCCGACGAGGGCCTGCTGGTCCTCGTTCAGGGTGAAGTCCACTGCGGTGCTCCTGCTTCTCGGGACGGCTAGCGCGGTGCGCGGGGCATGGCGAGACCGACCATCGCGATGATGTCGCGCTGGATCTCGTTGGTGCCGCCGCCGAAGGTCAGGACGAGGGTGTTGCGCATGGCCCGCTCGAGGTCGGCGCCGAGGACCGCTCCGGCCGAGTCCTTGCTCAGGGTCGAGGACTGGCCGATGACCTCCATCAGGGCCCGGTAGGCCTCGATGTAGAACTCGCTGCCGTGCACCTTGACGGCGCTGGCGTCGGCCGGGTTGAGGGTCCCCTGGCTGACGCTCCAGGCGACCTTCCAGTTGAGCAGCTTGAGGAACTCGGTCTTGGCCGTGAGGCGGGCGAGGGTGGTCTGCACCCACTCCTGGTCGATGACCCGGCGGCCGTCGGCGAGCTTGGTCTCCTGGGCCCAGGTGCGGACGTCGTTGATCCTTCTTTGCACCGACCCTGCGCTGCTGAGGGAGACGCGCTCGTGGTTGAGCTGGCTGGTGATCAGCTCCCAGCCGCGGTTCTCGCCGAGGACGACGTTGGTGACCGGCACGCGCACGTTGTCGTAGTAGGTGGCGCTGGTGTAGCCGCCGCCGATCGTGTGCACCGGCGTGTAGGAGAAGCCCTCCGCATCGGCCGGGACGATGATCATGCTCAAGCCCTTGTGGCGCTTGGCATCGGGATCCGTGCGGCAGGCCAGCCAGATGTAGTCGGCGTGGTGGATCAGCGACGTCCACATCTTCTGACCGTTGATGACGTAGTGGTCGCCGTCTTTTACGGCTGTCGTCTTCAGGCTCGCGAGGTCGGTGCCGGCCTCGGGCTCG
>JANOTZ010000174.1:0-14110 GCA_031416735.1 Frankiales bacterium | reverse complement strand
ACGGCTTGGTCAGGTAGTCATCCGCGCCGACCGACAGACCGATCAGCTTGTCGATCTCGTCCGCGCGGGCGGTGAGCATGAGGATGTAGCAGTCCGAGAAAGTTCGCACCTGCCGGCAGACCTCGATGCCGTCGAGCCCAGGCAGACCCAGGTCCAGCACGATCACGTCAGGACGTGTGGAACGGGCCAGTTCCAGCGCCGACAGGCCGTCACGCGTCACGACCACCGTGTGGCCGTCCCGGGTCAGGTAGTCGCTCACCAGACGCGCGAGATCCGGTTCGTCCTCCACCACCAGCACACTGCTCATGGGGACATCCTGCCGATTGCGGCGACCTTCATCGAACCTTCATGGATTTCCCTGCTCTTGCGCCATCAGCGGCACCGAAGATGTGGGAGGTCGGTTTCCCACCGCGAAGGAAGATGGATGTCCAAGCGCTCGCTGTCGCTGCTCGCCGCCGTGGCTGTCACGCTCGCCGGCTCTGCGGCCTGGCTCACGTTCGGCCGGTCCGCCGAGGCTCTGACGCTGGTCCAGCCGACCGACGCGGCGGTGGCCGCTGCGGAGGCTGCCCGGCAGGTGTCGGGCTCGGCGGTCACGTCGGTGACGCTCACCGCCGCCCCGACGACGGTCCGGCTCGGCAACCGGACCGTTCAGACGTGGGCCTTCGACGGCACCGTTCCAGGGCCGGAGATCCGGCTCGCAGCCGGGGACACGCTCAAGGCCACCGTGGTCAACAAACTCCCGCAGCCGCTGTCGATGCACTGGCACGGCATCGCGCTGCGCAACGACATGGACGGCGTTCCCGACGTCACGCAGAAGGCCATCGCGCCGGGCGCCACGTTCACCTACACCTTCATCGTCCCGGACGCCGGCACATTCTGGTACCACCCGCACACCGGCGTCCAGCTCGACCGTGGTCTGTACGGCGCGCTCGTGGTCACCGAACGCACAACCGAAACGGTCCGGGACATCCCCGTACTGCTCGACGACTGGACCGACGGTCTCGGCGAGACGCCCGACCAAGTCCTGGCGCGGCTGCGGGCCGGCTCCGCCAGCTCGAGCCCGTCCGGCCACGGCATGGGCGACATGGGCGGCACGGACATGAGCAGCGGCCCCGCCGGCCAGGACATGGGCAGCAACGGCGCCGGTGGGACGGACACCGGTGACGTCGCCTACCCGGCATACATCGCCAACGGCCGCACCCCGGACGCCCCCGCTGAGTACGACGTCCAGCCGGGACAGCGTGTTCGGCTGCGCCTGGTCAACGCCGGTGCGGACACGACGTTTCGGGTCGCGGTCGGCGGCAGTCGCCTGACCGTCGTCGCCACCGACGGCTTCCCCGTGCAGCCCGTCACCGTCGACACGCTGAAGATCGCGATGGGTGAGCGCTACGACGTCGAACTGACCGTGCCGCGCACCGGTGGGGTGCTGCCGCTCGTGGCGGTGGCCGACGGCAAGACCGGGCAGGCACTCGCGGTGCTCCGAGCCGGCCGCGGCGAGATGCCGATGGCGGACGTGCAGCCGACCGAGCTCACGGGCCGGCTGCTGAAGCTGACCGATCTGCACACGACGACCGCCGACGACCTGCCTGCAGGCAGCCCTGACCGGACCTACCGCGTCCGGCTCACTGGCAGCATGTCCGGGTACGACTGGGGCATCTCGGCACCGACCTCAGGTGGTGTGACGATGCCGGTTCGGGAGGGCGAGCGGATCCGCCTGATGATCACGAACATGACGATGATGGCGCACCCGATCCACCTGCACGGTCACACCTTCCAGGTAAGCACCGGCTCCACGCCCGGCCCGCGCAAGGACACCGTCCTGGTGCCGGTGATGGGCAGCATCACGCTTGACTTCGTCGCCAACAACCCGGGCCAGTGGATGCTGCACTGCCACAACATCTACCACGCCGAGGTCGGCATGATGACCAAGGTCAGCTACGTGCGCTGACGGTCCGCCAGATAGCGGCCAGCGATCACCGTCTAGTCGTCGCTGTCGCCAGCCTCGGCTCGGCTCGGCTCGGCTCGTGACGCGCTTCGGCGGCGTGCTGCTCGTCACGATAGGCCTGCTGTTGGTGACCGGACTGTGGCAGCAGCTGACGATCACGCTCCGGGTCTGGACGGCCGGGTTCCTGACCACGCTGTGACCGCGGCCGTACGCCCGTCGCGTCCGGTGCGGTCAGTGCCCTGGCTGGCGGGGTCCAGGTGAGCGCCGAGCCCGATCGAGCGCGATCCGCACCCGGGCGGCCAGTGCCAGCGCAACGACGAGCACGGTTCCCGCGACGACGACGAGCAGCCCGGTCAGCGGGCCAGGGGCAGCCGCCAGGGCCGTGCTGAGCGCTCCCATCGCCAGCAGCGCGACGGCGGTCAGCGTCCAGAACGCACGCTGTGCGCGGGGCGGCGACGCGCTGGCTACGGGCACCGCTACATCCCCAGGTGCTGCTTGGCCGGGGTGACAGCCATCAGCATCGTGAGGGTCACGACCGCGGCCAGGACAGCCAGCCCCAGCACCATGGCGACGGGGCGCCGGCGCCAGAACCGCTGCGGGTTGCGGTCCACGAACGGCAACGCCAGCAGCAACGCGAAGAAGGCCAGCTCGCCGTACAGGATGCCCTTGAGACCGAACCAGTTCTCGAGCGTGAACATCCACCAGAAGCTCCAAGGCGGCCGAGTCACCTCGATGCCCTCGACCGGGCTCTGCCCGACGCTGGGGGGCCAGATCACCGCGACGACGCCGAGCACGCCCAGCAGAACGAGCCCGAACGCCGCGATCCGGCGCAGGTGGTGGGTGAAGGGCTCGGTCGGCTCACCGGCCGGCGCCTGGTCGCCGGTCTCGTCGGTGGGCAACGCAGGGTGCGGGGAGATCTTGTGCCGCTTGACGAGCAGCGCGTGCAGCGTGGCGAGCACGACGATGAGCCCGGGGATGATGACGACGTGCGCGGCGTACAGCCGCACCAGGATCGAGACCCGGTCGGCGAAGTCCGGGGAGAACCACAGGCCGGCCCCGCCCAGGAGCTTGCCGATCTCGAGGTTGTGGCCGAGGGCCTCGAAGCCTTCCTGGTCCCACTTCAGGACCGTGCCGGTGAACAGCGCCAGCGACACCAGCCCGAACATGGCCACACCGATCAGCCAGTTCGCCTCCCGGGGCCGCTTGTAGGACCCGGTCAGGAACACCCGGATCATGTGCAACGCGGCGGTGACATACATCGCCTGCGCGGCCCAGAAGTGCAGGGAGCGCACGAAGCGTCCGCCCCACACGTCGGTCACGGTGTGGCGCACCGACTCGTTCGCCGACTCCGGCACCGGGTTGTAAAACTGAACGAGCACGATCCCGGTGACGATGAGGATGAGCAGCGCCGCTGCCGTGACCCCGCCGAGGCTCCAGGCGAGCTTGTTCGCGTGCTCGGGAACCGGGTACTCCAACGCCCTGATCCCAAGCCGCTCGTCGATCGCGTCGATCGCCCGCCTGCCCCGCCCCTGCGCCCGAAGGACGTGCGCGGGGGCTGCGTGGGTCGCGCTCATCGCTGAGCCTCCTCTGCCTCGCCGCCGACGCGGGATGGCCCGGCCGCCAGGGTGGCGCGCAGCTGGCGGACGGTGTCGTGCGGTCGGAACCGGAACGCCAGCGCGGCGCCCACCAGCAGCAACACCAAAGAGCCGAAGCCGAACGCCCAGTCCTGGCCCGACAGGCTTCCGCGGCCCGGCAGCGGCAGGACTACCACCGTGGTGCCGGTCTGCTCGCCCGTCGCAGGCGGAAGGTCGCGGGTCGCGGTTTGGATCGACTGTTGCAGCAGAGCCCGGGCCTGCGGGATGTCCTCGGCCTCCAGAGCCGCCATGGCCTGCTTCACCAGGACGAGGTCGACGCCGGCGTTGTCGGTGGTCTCGAGCGCGTCACCGATCTTCTCCATCGCCGCGTCCATGCCGACGTGCCCGGCATCGTGCGCCAGGTGGCCGAGTGCCTGCACGACGAGGACGTACGCGACCTTCGTCTCATCCTCCCCATCGGCCGAGGCGGGCGCGGCGGGCAGCACCGAGGCGAGGACGAACACCAGGGCCGCGAGAATCCAGTGCCACCCCGACCGGGCTGGGGCAGATCCGTTACATCGGCGCACGGGGCACCTCCCGGACAGGCGACGCGTCAGACGCGTCGAAGTGGTCCGAGTCAACATCACGCCCCAGTTGGACGCAACCACCAGAACCGGTGCTATCGGGATGGTCCGTTGTTCGCCTGACCGGGTCTTCGAGTGGGCCCTGTCGCCGTGCGTCGACTCCACCACCACGGACAGCGGGAGCGGTGCCCAGTTGCGTCGGCGCAGGTCGCGCTCCCCTGGAACAAACCGCAGTCCACGAGGAGGCGGTGGTTCCCGGACTCCACGAGCGTCTTGCTTCCGGTCACCGTCCCCGCCCCGCCGAGGAAGGTGACCGCATGGGGTCCGCTCCTCGTAACCATCCGGTCACGTTGTGACCACGCACGGGGCCACACCAGAGTCTTTGGTCCCCGGTCTGGGGTGACAGACAGGGTCCAGCGCCGAACCCGGTGGGACCTAAGACTCCTGCTGTGCCCGGCGCCGGTCTATAGCGTCGAGACATGACCGATCTGACCGCCGTGCGTGAGCCACACGCCGACCCCGGGCCGGTCCTGGACGTCTTGCTGCGGCACGGCGGGATGGCACAGGTGCGCCCGGTCAGCGCCGCGGACGAAGCGGCGCTGCGGGCTCTCAACGACCGCGTCTCCATGCGTACCAAGATGCTGCGCTACTTCCGCGTCAGCGACAGGCCGGGCGACTGGTACGTCGATCACGTGCTGCGCACCGCGCGAACCGGTGACGCCCTCGCCGGACAGGTGGGCGGCCAGATCGTGGCGCTGGCCAGCTTCTCCCGCCTCGAGAGCGACCCCGACGTCGCCGACGTGGCACCGGCTGGTCGACGACACGACGCGCCCACCCGCACTCTGACCCGTCCGCCTGCCTGACACCTGGAGGAACCATGAAGGCGCTCGTCTACCACGGACCGGGGCGGCACTCGTGGGAGGAAGTTCCCTCACCCACCCTCGTCGACGACCGCGACGTGATCGTCGGCGTCGATGCGGTCACCATCTGCGGCACCGACCTGCACATCCTCAAAGGAGACGTCCCGACTTGCGCTCCAGGCCGGGTGCTCGGTCACGAGGCCGTCGGCACCGTCCTCGAGGCCGGTCCGGGCGTACACCACAGATCGCCCGGGGACCGGGTCCTCATCTCGTGCATCTCGGCCTGCGGATCCTGCCGCTACTGCAGGGAAGGCGTGTACGGCCAGTGCCTCGGCGACGGCGGCTGGGTCCTCGGGCACCGGATCGACGGCGTCCAGGCCGAGACCGTTCGGGTGCCTTTCGCGGACACCTCGACCTACGTCCTTCCCGCCTCGGTCTCCGACGAGAACGCGCTGCTGCTCGCCGACATCCTGCCCACCTCCTACGAGGTCGGCGTCCGCAACGGGCAGGTCCAGCCGGGCGACACCGTCGTGGTCATCGGCGCCGGGCCCATCGGCCTGGCCAGCATCCTGACCGCGAAGCTCTTCTCGCCGAGCGTGATCATCGCCGTCGACACCGCACCGGTACGCCTGGACGCCGCCAATCGGCTCGGCGCCGACGTCGTGCTGGGGGCCGCCGACGACGCGATGGCCACCGTACTCGAGCTCACCGACGGGCTCGGCGCCGACGTGGCGATCGAGGCCGTCGGCATCCCCGAGACATTCGAGCTGTGCACCCGGCTGGTTCGCCCCGGGGGGCACGTCGCCAACATCGGCGTGCACGGCAAGCCCGCGACGTTGCACCTGGAGGACCTCTGGATCCGCAACCTGACCATCACCACGGGTCTGGTGGACACCTCCTCGACCCCGACGCTGCTGCGCATGATGGCGGCCGGACAACTCAACCCTCAGGGCATGGTCACGCACCGGTTCGGGCTCGGCGAGATGATGGACGCCTACGACGTCTTCGCCCGGGCGGCGGAGAGCGAGGCGATCAAGGTCGCGCTCTTCCGGCACTGAGGCGGATGAGCATGCCCACGCTGTCGGTGCCGTCCGAGGTCGGCACCCTCCGGCGTGTCCTGCTTCACCGGCCGGACCTCGAGCTCGCGCGCCGGCACGGCTGGGGGGAGACGAGTTCGCCATCCTGAGCACCGACCGCCCTTCCGCCGACCAGCACTCCCAGCTGGCCCAGCGCACCGGCCGCCTTCCTGCCCGTCGCCGAGGGGACCTGCTTGGTCGCGGGGATCGGGACGAACCCCAGGTCGGAGACCCTGTCTGAGGGGCTGATTGCCCTCGCCCATGCACTCAGCATCAGCGTCATCGCGGAGGGGGTGACCCAGGCGGTCCAGCAGTAACGGCTTCAGGTGTGGGGGTGTGACGCAGTTCAGGGCTTCCTCTTCGGCCGCCCCATGGCCCCGTGAGCCCCCGACCGCGCCGCGTGCGAGCACGCCCCGTCCCTCGCCTGCGGCGGCGCTCGTGATCTGGCGGGGGCAGATCAGCCGCCGTGTGATCGCGCTGACCTTCGACGCCGGTTCCGGCGCCGGGAACACAGCCCAGGTGCTGAACCTGCTCAGGTCCCGGCAGGTCCTCGCGACCTTCGGACTGACAGGAGCCTGGGTGCGCGCCAACCCGACGCTGGCGCGGCGGATCGTCACCGAGGGACACCAGGTCGTCAACCACACCGACAGGCATCTGTCGTTCACGGGCCGCTCGACGGCGACCGTGACGTCGGCGTGGACCTCGACGCCGCCCGGATCGGGTACCGCTACGAACTGATGTGGACCGTCGACTCCCTGGGCTGGAAAAACCTTCCCCCGGATGAGGTCACCGGTCGGGTCGTGCGCGCCGCGGCACCGGGGGCGATCGTCCTCATGCATGTCGGCGCCGCCTCGACCGACGCTCGGGCCCTCCCTGCGGTACTCGACGCCCTGCGCGACCGCGGTTTCGCCTTCGTCCGCGTCGACAGCTTCTGACGCGTGCCTCAGACGTTGTGCATGGCGTCCTGCTCGGCCGCCGTCGAGACACTCTCCTCGTCGAGGTCGTCCGGACCACCTGACGGATGGCTGCGGACCACCATCGGGCGTTCGGGCTCCACCTCGTCCCAGGTCCCGTCCTCACCCACGACCTGGTCCGCCTCCTCCTGGCTCAAGGCGACGTCGAGCGGCTCCCGGTGCGTGGCCTCTTCAGGGGTGACGCCGTAACGCAGTCGCAGGGGGCGCAGCTCATCCCCCTCCTCGGTGATGCAGGCAAAGTCGACATCCTGGTCGCGCATGGCACACCCCTTCCTTCGATGAGCACCTACTCGACGCCGGCTCCCGTCGGCTCGTCGTGGTGGATCACGGCGTCCGTGCCCGGGAAGTACAGACCCTCATGGCCGTCGTCGGACCAGCGAACCACGTACGGCGGCCCGCCACCGGAACCACGGACCTCAATGATCTCGCCGTCCCGGTTCGGCCCACCGACATGAGTTGCCCTGACGATGATGCGATCACCCACAGACGCCTGCATGATGCCTCCCGGTTGCTTCGACAAGGTGAGCCTGCGCAACCGCCCCCGGCTGCGGCAGAGGCAAAGGTCCCGGGAAGGGCCTCAGCGGAAGGCCCGGAAGGGACCAAGGTCCGTCCGTCGCGGGTCTTCTGCCGCTGCCTTCTCCCCCGCCGCTGTCCCTAGCCTCGCTGGAGGCCGCGAACCGGCGGGGCCGTTGCGTTGCTGGAGGAGGTCACATGCGGGCTGCCGTCATCCCGACCGAAGCCGACGTGCTCCTGCTCGACGGCGAGATCCCGCACATCCGGCCGATTCGCCCCGAGGACGAAGCCTCGCTGCACGCCCTCTACGAGCGATTGTCCGACAGGACGCTCTACCTGCGCTTCTTCACCGCAGCCCGGACCTCCGCCGACCAGGACGTCGCCCATCTGATCCGGCACGACCCGCAGCACCACGCCGCGCTCCAGGTTCTGCTCGCCGGACGGGTCGTCACCGTGGCCACCGCCCAGGGCATAGCACGGTTCGTCGCGGAGACCTTGATCGAGAACGTCGGGATGCTCCACGTCTTCCGCGACGCCGGGGGTGCCATCGCACACCGCTGCCGCCGCGACACCGGACATTGCGGTCGACAGCTTGTTCGCCCCGACCGGCGTCCACCGCGTCGGTATCGAGACCATGCCGGCCCCTTTGCGCGACCAGGCCGGTCGACCCGTGCTGCCCCACCACGCCGGCCGGGACCGGACACCGCTCACGGCGCTTCCTCCGGCCCCGCGGCAGGGCGACCACGAGGGGCTTCCGGGCCACAGCTTCGTCACCGGCCGGGCCGCACCCCCCACCGAGGCACGCCCACGGAAGGCGGGCCGGATCGCCGTGACCGTCACCGACGACGACCGGGTGGTCGACTGGCTGGAAGCAGGGCAGGCTCTGCAACGCCTGCTCCTGCGCGCCGCCAGCCACTGGGTGTTCACGACCTACGCCACGATGCCCCTGGAGGTGCCGCACCTACGCCAGTCACTACGGGACCGGTTGTTGCTCGGCGGCCACCCGCAGATGGTGCTGGAGCTGGGGTGGGCCGGCATCGCGCACGTCACGCCCAGGCTGCCGGCCGACCAGGTGTGGGACCGATGACCGACCTGCGAGGGTGTCCTGGTGCTTGAGACCGACGCGTCGACGGTTCGACTGTTCCTGCACGTGCTCGCCGCCACCATCTGGGTCGGCGGACAGCTGACCTTGGCCGGGCTCGTCCCGGTGCTGCGTTCCGTCCATCCCGATGCCGCGCGGTTGGCTGCCCACCGCTTCAACCTCCTCGCATGGCCGGCTTTCGTCGTACTGGTCGCGACGGGGGCGTGGAACGCCTACGTCGAGCGCGAGGAACTGCACGGGCGGTACGCAGCCACGTTCACGCTGAAGGCCGCTGTCGTGCTGCTGTCGGGGCTGGCCGCCTTCTGGCACATGCGGGCAGGCACCCCCACACGGGTGGCGCTGCTTGGTGCAGTCAGCGGCCTGTCGGCGCTGGCAGCGCTGTTCCTGGGAATCCTCCTGGCGCACTGACGACATAGGGAGAAACGATGGCGCAGAGCGACTTCGCCCACCTGGACGCCTGGTGGCGGGCAGCGAACTACCTGTCCGTGGGCCAGATCTACCTGCTCGACAACCCATTGCTGCGCGAGCCGCTGCGCAGCGAGCACGTCAAGCCGCGGCTGCTGGGCCACTGGGGGACGACGCCGGGGCTGACATTCTGCTACGCGCACCTGAACCGGCTGATCCGCGCCCGCGACCTGGACGCGATGTACGTCATCGGACCGGGGCACGGGGGCCCGGGCCTGGTCGCCGCAGCCTGGCTCGAAGGCACCTACAGCGAGACGTACTCGCACGTCTCCCGCGACGAGGCGGGGATGCGCGCGCTGTTCCGGCAGTTCTCCTTTCCCGGCGGCATCCCCAGTCACGTGGCTCCCGAGACGCCCGGCTCGATCCACGAGGGCGGCGAGCTGGGCTACTCCCTCGCGCACGCCTACGGCGCCGCCTTCGACAACCCGGACCTGCTTGTCGCCTGCATCGTCGGCGACGGGGAGGCCGAGACCGGGCCGCTGGCCGCCAGCTGGCACTCGAACAAGTTCGTCAACCCGGCCCGGGACGGGACGGTGCTGCCGATCCTGCACCTCAACGGCTACAAGATCGCGAACCCGACGGTGCTGGCACGGATCCCCGAGGCGGAGCTGCTGGACCTGCTGCGCGGCTACGGTCACGAGCCGTACGTCGTCTCCGGCGACGACCCCTTTGCGATGCACCAGCTGATGGCACAGGCGCTCGACGCCGCGCTCGACGACATCGCCCGTATCAAGCAGGCCGGTACGGCACCCAGACCGCGATGGCCGATGATCGTGCTGCGCAGCCCCAAGGGATGGACCGGGCCCGGGGTCGTCGACGGCGTCCAGGTCGAGGGCACCTTCCGGGCCCACCAGGTGCCGCTGGCAGCGGTACGGGACAACCCGGACCACCTGGTACTGCTCGAGACCTGGATGCGCTCATACCGGCCTGATGAGCTGTTCGACAGCCACGGCATCCCACTGCCACTGGTGCTGGATCAGGCACCGTCCGGGCCGCGCCGGATGAGCGCGAGCCCGCACGCCAACGGCGGCGTGCTGCTGCGCGACCTCGAGCTCCCCGACTTCCGCAGCTACGCCGTCGACGTGCCGCAGGCCGGCACCGTGACGGCCGAGCCGACCCGGGTGCTCGGCGCGTTCCTACGCGACGTGATCGCCGAGAACCCCACGAACTTCCGGCTGATGGGTCCGGACGAGACGGCGTCGAACCGGCTGTCAGCAGTCTTCGATGTCACGAACCGGGCCTGGGGTGCCGCCACCGTTCCCGGCGACGACCACCTCGCCCCTGACGGTCGGGTGATGGAGATCCTCTCCGAGCACCTGTGCGAGGGGTGGCTCGAGGGCTACCTGCTCACCGGCAGGCACGGGCTGTTCAACTGCTACGAGGCCTTCATCCACATCGTCGACTCAATGCTGAACCAGCACGCCAAGTGGCTGAAGGTCTCGCGCGAGCTGCCGTGGCGGCGACCGATCGCCTCGTTGAACTACCTGCTGTCCAGCCACGTCTGGCATCAGGACCACAACGGCTTCTCCCACCAGGACCCTGGGTTCATCGACCACGTCGTCAACAAGAAAGCGGAGGTGGTCCGGGTGTACCTGCCGCCGGACGCCAACACGCTCTTGTCGGTAACCGATCACTGTTTGCGGAGCCGCAACTGCATCAACGTCGTCGTGGCCGGCAAGGCACCAGCCGCCCAGTGGCTGTCGATCGAGGACGCGGTGCTGCACTGCACCCGCGGCGCAGGCATGTGGCCGTGGGCGGGAACCGAGGGCGACAGCGGAGACGTCGACGTCGTGCTCGCCTGCGCCGGCGACGTGCCCACCCGGGAGACCCTCGCCGCGGCCGCCATCCTGCGCAGCGAGCTGCCCACCCTGCGGACACGGGTCGTCAACGTCGTCGACCTGATGCGTCTGCAGCCCGACACCGAGCACCCGCATGGCTTCTCCGACCGCGAGTACGACTCGCTGTTCACGACCGACAAGCCCGTCATCTTCGCCTACCACGGCTACCCCTGGCTGATCCACCGGCTCACCTACCGCCGGCACGGGCACAGCAACCTGCACGTCCGCGGTTACAAGGAGGAAGGCACTACCACCACCCCGTTCGACATGGTGATGCTCAACGACCTGGATCGCTTCCACCTGGTCATGGACGTCATCGACCGCACACCAGACCTGGGCGAGCACGCCGCCGGCCTCCGGCAGCGGATGGCCGATGCCCGCCTGCAGGCCCGGGCCTGGACGAGGGAGCACGGCGAGGACAGCCCCGAGGTGGCGACGTGGACCTGGGACGGCTAGGGCCGTGCGCATCCTCACCGTCAACGCCGGCTCGAGCAGCCTGAAGCTGCGCGTCATCGCCGACGGCGACGTCCTGGCCGCGTCGTACGAGCAGCTACCGGACCCACTCCCGCCGATCGATGCCGTGGCCCATCGGATCGTGCACGGCGGCGTGGCCTTCCACGATCCGGTCGTCGTCGACGCAGACGTCGAGCAGCGGCTGCACGCCCTCACCGAGCTCGCCCCGCTGCACCAACCGAAGAGCCTCGCGGCGATGGACGCCGTACGCGCCGCGCTGCCGGATGTCCCGCACGTCGCCTGCTTCGACACGTCGTTCCACGCCACGATCCCCGCTCCGGCAGCGACCTACGCCCTGCCCAAGGAGTGGATCGACCGGTACCGGATCCGTCGGTACGGCTTCCACGGCCTCTCGCATGCCTGGTCCGCCCGGCGGGCCGGGCAGATGGCCCCAGGCGCGAGACGCGTCGTGACCTGCCATCTCGGTGCGGGTGCGTCCCTCTGCGCGGTGCTCGACGGTCGCTCGATCGACACCACGATGGGCTTCACGCCCCTCGAGGGGCTGGTCATGGCGACCCGGAGCGGCTCGGTCGACCCGGGCCTCGTGATGTGGCTGGCGGAGCGCGAACCGGAGATCTCCGACGCCCTGGAGCACCGGTCAGGGCTGCTCGGCCTGACTGGCTCCGCCGACCTGCGTGTGGTCCTCGACCGAGCCGACGAGGACAGCAGGCTCGGGGTGGCCGTCTACCTCCACCGGCTGCGAGCGGGCATCGCGGCGATGGCAGCCGCGCTCGGCGGCGTCGACGCGTGCGTGTTCACCGGGGGTGTCGGGGAGAACTCCGCGACGGTCCGTGAGCTGTCCGTGGACGGGCTCGGCTTCCTCGGGCTGCGCCTGGACACCGATCGGAACCGGGATGCCCAGCCCGACACCGACGTCACCTCCGGCACCGGCGGACGAGTGCTGGTGGTCGCCTCCAGGGAAGACCTCGAGATGGCCCGGCAGGCCCGTCGGCTGCTCACCTCGACGTCGGCCGCGCCGTCGGCACTGTCGTGATCCCGCTCAGCAGTCTGGTCCGTGCAGGCCGGTGAGCGTTCTCGGCCGTCTCGCTGAGCGTGACGTGACAGCAAGGCGACCTCGAGGGCGTGCATCCGCCAAGCGAAGTGCCCTGCGGCGCCGCCGGAAAGATGCGGAGGGAACAGACCGGCGTCATCACGTTGGGATTTCCGAAGTGGAACCCAGCCGCTGCCCGATCGGGCCCATCACATCCGGCTCATTCGCCGCACTCAGGCGCGGGTGATTGAGCCGGTGCGCACGTCGCTGCGGCTCAGGAGGGCAGAAGTCGTCCCAAGGGGGTTCGCAGGTCGAGCGGCGGCACACCGCGACGCACGGTCTTCCTCGGTCGCTGGATCCGGATCACCGGGCCCTCCCCCCCTCGACGTAGGGTCGATCAAATACGGATCGGGCACCCGCGGTGCAGGGCCGCAGGGCACCGGGCTGAGGGACGAAGGTCACAAGGATGCGGGACCACCGGGCCGCTGGTCCCCCGCCCGGTGGGACCATGGCCTCTGCCCGCCCCCCACCCGTCACGGCAGGGTGGAGTACGCGGCAGGTGACCGCGAGGCAACCGCAGGAGCGCCCGTGAACGGTCCGGTCAGTCGAAGATGGCACCACGCACCTGCTGCCGACGCCGAGGCAGCTCCCGGATACCCCGCATGGCTCGTACGTGACGTCACCCTCCAGGACGGACGCGAGGTCCACCTCCGCCCGATCCTGCCCAGCGACGCGGCCGAGCTGCGCCGCGCCGTGGAGCACACCGACCCCGAGACGCTCCGGAGGCGGTTCCTGGGGGCGCGCCCGCCCCGCACCGACCAACAGTTCGAGCACCTGGTGTGCGTCGACTACGACCGGCGCCTTGCCGTGGCGGCCCTCGGTGCCGACGGGCAGGGCGTCGGGATCGCGCGGTACGAGGCCGTCGGCGACACCGACACGGCGGAAGTCGCCGTCACCGTCGACCGGGCCTGGCGGCACGTAGGTCTCGCGACCGTCCTCGTCCAGCTGCTCGCGGCCGCGGCGATGCAGAACGGGATCCGGCGGTTCACGGCCGAGTTCTTCGCCGACAACCTCGACGTCGCGGACCTACTCACCGACGCCGGAGCGCCGTACCAGCGAAGCGACAGCCCCGCAGGCGTCAGCACGGCGGAGGTCGAACTGCCCCACGACGACGCGGAGCAGCCGTGAGCGCGTCGGTCGTCGAGACGCACTCGTCGAGGTTGTTCTTCGTCGACGACCTGGTCTGCAAGCAGAGGCGGACCCTCGACCTCGGCTTCTGCGACTTCCGCACCCGGGTGGCGCGGCTGGTCGGATGCCGTGAGGAGGTGCGGCTGAACCAGCGGCCGTCCCCCGACGTCTACCTCGGCGTCGGCTGTCAGACGTCGGCGGGCACGGACGTCGACGACGCTCCCCGGCTGGTCGCCGCGCAGGTGGCCGACCTGCATCGGAGATCACCCGCACCCGAGCAGCTGTGGGACGACAGGCTCGACGCGCTCGAGGCCTTCGGCGACCTTGTCCCGGACGACGTCCGCGAGCGGATCCGGGAGCGGCGGTCTTCCCGTCGCGCGGCCGACCTGAGGTCCGGCGCCCCGCATATTCGGGACCTTCGGCTCTTCACCTCCGGCGCGGACCGGGACAGCCTGGGAGCGGGAAACCGTGGTCCCACCGCGAGAGG
>JANOTZ010000173.1:0-3464 GCA_031416735.1 Frankiales bacterium | reverse complement strand
CGAGCTGCTCGTGCTCATCAACGTCTGGGACGTCATCGGCGCCCGCGTCGTCGCCGACCTCCCCGGGTGCAAGGCACTGGCGACCGCGTCCCACTCGATCGCCGCGACCCTGGGCTACGAGGACGGCGAGCACATCCCGCGCGCCGAGATGCTGCAGATGGTCGGGCGCATCGCCGCATCGGTGGACCTTCCGGTCAGCGCCGATCTCGAAGCGGGCTACGGCGAAGCCGGCGAGACCGTCCGGCAGGCCATCTCCCTGGGCGTCGTCGGGGCCAACCTGGAGGACCAGATGCGACCGCTGGCCGAATCGGTGGCGATGGTCGAGGCCGCAGTGAAGGCGGCCGAGGCCGAGGGCGTGCCGTTCGTCCTGAACGCCCGCACCGACGCCTTTGTCCGCGCCGGCGACCGGCCGCGCGCGGAGGTGCTCGCCGACGCGATCGCCCGCGGGCAGGCCTATGTCGCGGCCGGTGCGTCCGTCGTGTTCGTCCCGGCGAAGCTCACCGCGGGGGAGGTCGAGGCGCTGGTGCAGGGCATCGGTCCGGTGTCGCTGATCGCCAGCCCCGGCTCGATCCCGCTGGAGCAGATGCAGGCGCTCGGGGTGCAGCGGGTGTCGCTCGGACCGTGGTCGCAGCGGGTCGCCCTGACGGCTCTCGCCGACCTGGGTGCCGCGGTCCTCGCCGGCGGCGCGCTCCCCGAGGGGACCCGTCCGCTCAACTGAAGGCCGCAGTGCAGGCTGGCGCCCGGTTCAGGCGGTGCGCAGCGCCCGGCGAGCCACCGGCGGCGCCGGTGCGAGGGCCACGTCCGAGCTCGTGAGCTCGCTCGCGAGGGCCATCTTCATGCCCTCGGGATCGAGCAGGTCGATGAGCAGCGAGGGCGGGATGCCGTCGGCGAGCAGGCGCAGGGCGAGCGACGGACCGGAGCGGGGAAGAACGGTCATAGCCCTGTCTCGACCGGAACTTGAGAGTTCCATAGGGCCAAACGGGTGAATGAATGACATATCTGTGATTTGGTGCGCTGAGAGCGCACTGCCACCGTGCGGGACACTGGGTGGGTGACCTTGCGCGGAGACTACGAAGCCAGCCCGGTGGACTGGGTGCGCGCCGAGGTCGAGCACATCGAGACCACCGGTGGCTCTGCCTTCCACGACCGGCCGGTGGTGCTGCTGACCACGCTCGGGGCCCGGACCGGCAAGCTCCGCAAGACCCCGCTGATGCGGGTCGAGCATGCCGGGACCTACGCGGTGGTCGCCTCGATGGCCGGGGCCGAGCGACATCCGCAGTGGTACTTCAACCTGCTCGCGCACCCCGAGGCCGAGCTGCGGGACGGACCACTGACGTACGCGCTGACCGCCCGGGAGCTGCTCGGCGCCGAGCGATCCGGTTGGTGGTCCCGGGCCTGCACGGCCTTTCCGTCGTACGCCGATTATCAGAGCAAGACCCGCCGCCGCATCCCCTTGCTGCTGCTGGAACCGCCTCCGCGCTGAGAGTCGACCTCCCTAGACCCCGCACCGGGGCGGTAGCTCAGCTGGTCAGAGCGGGGGACTCATAGTCCGATCTAGGCGCTATCGACGATCGTTCAAATTTCGCGGGAGGACGCCAGATCCCTTATTTCTCAGCGAAGTGGCCTTGGTTGTCTCGCCAAGATTTACCGGTCGTAGCCGCGACTGACTGAGCGGTTGGGCACGTAGTGGGCACGACGTCTGCTGCCCCGTGGTCGTGCCCGAGCTGCATCTGGCCCAAGGTCGGGTGATGGCTGCTGGTCCCCGTGTGGCCGGCCGCCCTCTGGCCCGCCGCCCTGTGCAGTGCCGAGCGGTCATCGTTCGACTTCCGCTTGTGCCCGGTCCACCAGCGTTGTCGCCCAGCGGACGGCGTTGCGAGCCTTGGCAGTTGGGACGAACGTCAGCCCGTAGTGCGCTTCGTCCTTCACATCGATCAGCCGCTTGAACGTGGCCGCGAGCTTCTTTCCGTCAGGGACGGCGCCGGCGAGCAGATCCGCAGCAGCTCGATGGTCGTCGCCTCGATGGATCTGCCCGAGACCGGTGGCGCAGATCGCGTCTGAGGCGGCGATCCCCGCCAGCACTGCGAGCCCTGCGGCGACACCCGGCATCGCACCGCGCGAGTCGCCGAGAACGGCGTACGCGACCTCAAGGTAGGCGGCCGCGGTCTGCTGCCGCACGCGGGCGGCCTGCCGATCCGTCGAAGCGGTGCGTTGCCTACCGGGCACGTCGGGCTCCGGCAAGGATGGGCAGCGCGGGTGAGATGAGCTCGACCGCGTCTCTGTCGATGTCAGCGAGCAGTTGCTGATGGCCTTCGGGGGGGTAGCGCCACTCCCACGCGGTGAGGTCGACGAGCTGCGCGGGGTTCCCGGTCCAAGCTTCGACCCGGTCCCGCAGTTGGTCGAGCTGCCTCTCCCACGTCCGGAGCGGGTCGGGTTCGGAGGGTCCATTCGCGACTCGGGTGATCAGATCCTGAACCTGCTGAAGTCCGGACCTAGGGATGCGGCCGGGTGGCTTCTCGTCCGGAAACGGCGGGTGGACGAGCAGGAGGTCGATGTCGGATGCCTCGTCACCATCGCCACGGGCTGCGGACCCGAACACGGCCGCGTACAACGGCTGGACCGTCCAGCCCCTCATCTCTTCGCGAAGTCGCCGCCACAATTCTGACCGAAGACCCGCCAGAGCGAAGGCGACCTGTGCTGCGAGGTGGTCGTGGTTGAGCTCGTAGACCTGGGTCCGGCCGATGATGGTGGCGCGGACAATCCCTTGGCCGGCGAGTCGGTCAAGAGAGCGGCGTATCCCGATCTCTGAGCCGCGGACGGCCAAACCGGCGACCTGCCCGACGGTGAGCGGCTTCCCGGCGCTCGCCATCACCGCGAGGACTGGCCCGTCCAAGGTCGCCGTGACCGCTCGTGTCGGATCAGATAGGTCCATGTCGTAAACGATACTAGGCTATCGGATCTGAAACGAGAAGGGCCGGCCACAGCTCGCCATGACGAGCAGCTTGACGGAAACCGAGGAGATCCCACCCATGCACCGAAACTGTCGTGCTCCTAGGTCAGGGCAGGGGACTCACGGGCGCTGCACAATCTGCGGGCACGCAATGGGCACGAGGACGTACCTAGACTGGCTCGCTCCTGGCCGGTGTCGCACGCACCCCCTCTCTCCTGCGACGATGCACCCCAAGGGGCGGTAGCTCAGTTGGTCAGAGCAGGGGACTCATAATCTGATCGGGCGCCTTTTCGAGACTTCGCCGTACCCCGCCTAAACTCGCCAGAACCCTTGTACAGCAGGGGATCTGTCGAAATGAGCGGTGACCGAGGTTAACCGGCGCAGCCCCCTTCGAGCCGCCTCATCTGGCACGTATCTGGCACGAAATTCAACGGGGCGTGTAGCCCGTCCTGCGTCGCGTCAGGCGGACAGGCGAGCTGAGCGGCGACCAAAATAGTGAATCTGGTCGGGCCAGCGC
>JANOTZ010000172.1:0-2721 GCA_031416735.1 Frankiales bacterium | reverse complement strand
GTCGACCGTCGTGGTGGCGAGGGTCTTGGGCATGATGGTGTCGAAGCCGGACGGTTTGATGTTGGACGTCACGGCGACGGATCGTCGTTCGTAGGCGGCGTCGATGACTCGGTAGAAGGCTTCGGCGGCGTCTTGGCCTGCCGGGAGCGCGCCGATGTCATCGATCACGATGAGGTCGCTGCGGCAGATCCGGGCGACGACCTTCGCTATTGAGGCGTCGACCCTGGCCCGCCCGATGGTGGCGGTGAGGGACTCCAGGGTGAACCAGGAAACGCGTAGGTCGGCGTCGATCGCGGCGTGCGCGAGGGCCTCCACGAAGTGCGACTTGCCAGTCCCGCTCGGGCCACTGACCGAGAGGTTCTCGGCCCGACCGACCCACTCCAAGGTCCGCAGCGCCGATTGGGTCGCCGGTTCGATCGAGGAGTCTTGCTCTCGCCAGGAATCGAAGGTCTTCCCGCTGGGGAAGCCGGCGGCTTTGCGGCGCATCCGTTGGGTCGCGGCGTCCCGTCCTTTGACCTCCTCGATGAGCAGGACGCGCAGGACCTCGGCGGGGTCCCAGCGTTGCGCCCGGGCAGTCGCCAGGACTTCCGGGGCCGCGGTGCGGACGTAGGGCAGCCGCATCCGGCGCAGCACCACCAGGAGCTCCTCGGGTAGCGCTGGCGGTGCTGGTGGCCTCACCACAGGTCTCCCCGGTCGACACCGCTCACGACACCGTCTTTGGCGTCGCTGGTGTTGTCGCCGTAGAGGTCGTCGGTGGCGAAGTGGGCGTGCCCGAAGACCAGCAGCCGGGCGAAGCTGGTCAGGTTCTCCCGGACCAGCGGCATCGCTCCTTCGTCCCAGGCGAACTTGGCGAGATCAACCCGGACGTGCTCGTCGGCCTGGGTCAGCCACTGGGCGAGGTAGTCCAGCAGCTCGGACAGTTCCATCGCGTCGTTCATGCCCAGCGTGACCGTGCTCGCGCGGATCAGGGAACGGCGCATCAGCTCACCACGTCCCAGGAACTGGTGCCGGGTTGAGCGGAGTGGCCCTCATCGGCGCGGACCAGCTCGAGTTGCGGGCGACCGGCCGCGAGGTGATCGGTGATCGACACCAGCGCGCCCTCATCGAACCGGCCTGCCGCCGCGGCGAGCATCAAGGCGGCGTCGATCTGCCCGGCTCCGACCACCGCCGCGAGCTCGACGGCGTTCGCCATCTTGCTCCGGATCCGTTGCGCCCCAACCGATCCGGCCTCGATCAGCCACCGTTCCGCACCCGGCCCGAGCGCCAGGAATGCGATTTCGGCTGCGGTCCGGGGCTTGGGCTTGGGTGGACGCGGGCCGTTCCCCACCGGGTGGCCCGGGTAGTGCGCGTCGACGATCTGCGGATGCCCGGGGGTACTCAGTTGGTGCCGACAGATCTCGCTCAGACCTCCGGGGGTGCGGGCCACGATCACCAGCTCGTCTCCGACGACCCGGCACCACACCGGCTTGCCCTGATAGCCGTCCGGGGTGGAGTAGCGCACCGACCCCCACCGGATGGTCTGGTCATCATCGACGCCGCGGGTCTCACCCAACGCGGTGGTGTGCGCCTCGACGGGGAGCACATGCAGCCGGTGGCGTTCCTCCGCGAGCATGTCGATCGGGGCCCGGGAGGTCTCCCGATGGACCCGCCCGTTCAGGATCGCCGAGACCGCCACGCAGGCCGCGGCCAGGTCCGCGAACCGGATGTAGGCCTCGAGCAAGTTCGCCTTGGTCGGGACCAAGTCGCGCTTCGCGACCTTGACGGTCGACTCCGCCCCACCCTTGCTCTCCGGGTCATACGGGACGCAGGTGTGAAGGACGCAGCCGTAATGTCTGCCCACCGCGACCATCTCGGGGTGCCGGATCGCGATGCCCGCGACGTGCTCGATCGTGACCGTCTTCTCGTTGTCGGTCAGGAGGTAGGTCGGTGCCCCACCGATCTGCCGCAACGTCGCATCCAGGCACGACACCAGCGTGCCCATCGTGCGGTCCCAAGTCGGGATGATCACCCGGAACCGGGACCAGGCCAGCCAGGCGCAGAACAGGTTCGTCCGGCGGCCCCCGATCCGCGGGCCCTCGCCCCAATCGAACTGAAGCCACAGCCCGGGCTCGGGTACCCACGGCCGGTACTTGCGGCGGTGCCCGTCGCACCACGCCGCCTTCGCCTCCGCGACCGCCCGCCGGGTGCTGCGCTCATCACCGCCGAAGCCCATCGCGACCAGGCGCTCATGCACCACGTCGGCCCGAACCTTGCCCTCGGAGTCCTCGACCAGACCCTCGAGCTTGTCCAGATAGGCATCGATCAGTCGCGTCCGCCGCGTCGGCGCGTACGGGTCACCGCCCGCGTCCCGGACCCGGACGTACCGAGCGATCGTCTTCGCATCACAACCAGCCAGCTCGGCCGCTGACCAGGCGCACCTGGTCAGGTCATACGCCTCAAGAATCTCCATGATCTCCCTGCTCGACTTCGTCAACGCCCCTCCGATGAGCTCGTGGATGAACCACGAGCCCACCGAGAAACCGGGGCATTGCGGTGGACATCGACCCGGAGATCTCGTGTCCGCCGACCAGGAGATTTCGTGTCCGTCAGCCGGGAGTCATCTGTCCGCCCACCGGGAGGATCCCGTGTCCGCTCTCAACGGTCCGCCGCTACGTGGCCGCGGCCGACGAGCTCGGAATCGTCAGGGAGGGCGGTGAGGAGCAGCTGACCGACGTGTTTATG
>JANOTZ010000171.1:0-1865 GCA_031416735.1 Frankiales bacterium | reverse complement strand
GCCCCGTCGGCGAGCGCGGCAAGGAACCCCGGTCCGGCCGGGTAGCGCTCCCACGACCCGGCTGCCGGCACCTCCGGCACCTCCGGCACCTCCGGCACCTCCGGCCCTGGCGGCTCGGGTGCGGGGCGCGGTTCGGGGGCGGCTGGCGGCACAGGGGCGGGTCGTGGTTCGGGGGCGGCTGGCGGCACAGGGGCGGGCCGCGGTTCGGGGGCGGCGGGCGGCACAGGGGCGGCTGGCGGCTCGGGTGCGGGGCGGGGCTCGGCTTCGACGCGGGCGTGGCGGGGCGGGAGGGCCAGCCGGAGCACGTCGTACAGGCTGCCGGCGGAGCGGTCGGCGACCGCTCGGGCCAGCACGGCGACCTCGGGGCTGAGGACCTGCTCGGGGCTGACGAGGGACTGCAGCGGCTGGAGCGCGCCCTCGTGGTCGGAGACCTCGAGCCGTTCCAGGACGAGGCCGTCGACCAGTCGGCCGGAGAACCGCACCCGCACGCGGCAGCCCGGCTCGGCGGCGGCCAACTGCTCCGGCACCGCGTAGTCGAAGGGCCGGTCCAGGTGCGCCACGCCGGTGTCGACGGCGACCCGTGCGATCGGCCGGTCCGTGGTGAGGTCCCGCAGCTTCGCGACCCGGGGCTGCCCCTTCGGCGCCGGCCCCATGCTGAGCTGCTCGCCCATCATCGCCACCTCTGCCCCTGTCACTGCTCCCCCTCTCACAGCCGCGAGGCTAGGTCACCCCGCCGACGGTCCCTGCTGCACCTGTCACAGCCGCGAGGCAAGGTCACCCGACAGCGCCCCGACCCGGCAGCGACCCGACAGCGCCCCGAGCGGGGTTCTTGTCCGAGGCCCGCATGCAACACGCAGCGCGTGTCTCATGCAGAGGTCAGACAAGAGCGGCAGGCAGGTGCAGGTGCAGGTGCAGGTGCAGGGCCTGCCGCCCCGCCCGATTCCCCGCCCCGCCCGACTCCCCGCGCGCCGGCGCGACCCTCCGGCCGATCTACCCCTCGTGGTGGCCGACACGCACGGCTGCGCAGCAACAAGAGGTAGATCACCGCGACCCTCCGGCGGGGGCGGGTGAGGGCGGTGCGGAAACACGACAGCCCCTCGACCCAGGAGGGGCGAGGGGCTGGCGGCAAGCGGGTGGAACTACTGACCGGCGGCCTTCTTCAGCAGCTCGGCGCGCTCGGTCGACTCCCAGGTGAAGTCCGGCAGCTCCCGGCCGAAGTGGCCGTAGGCGGAGGTCTGCGCGTAGATCGGGCGCAACAGATCGAGGTCGCGGATGATCGCGGCCGGGCGGAGGTCGAACACCTCGGTGATGGCGGCCTGCAGGACGGAGTCCTCGACGACGCCGGTCCCGAAGGTGTCGACGAACAGGCCCACCGGCTCGGCCTTGCCGATCGCGTAGGCGACCTGGACCTCGCACTTGGTGGCGAGGCCGGCAGCGACGACGTTCTTGGCGACCCAGCGCATCGCGTAGGCGGCGGAGCGGTCGACCTTGGACGGGTCCTTGCCGGAGAAGGCCCCGCCACCGTGGCGGGCGTAGCCGCCGTACGTGTCGACGATGATCTTGCGACCGGTGAGGCCGGCATCACCCATCGGGCCGCCGATGACGAACTTGCCGGTCGGGTTGACGAGCAGGCGGTAGCCCTCGGTGTCGATGCCGAGGCCCTCGAGCTCGGGCGCCACGACGTGCTCGGCGATGTCGGGGGTGAGCAGCGACGCGATGTCGATGTCCTCGGCGTGCTGGGAGGAGATGACGACGGTGTCGAGGCGGAACGGCCGGCCGTCGACGTACTCGATGGTGACCTGGGTCTTGCCGTCGGGGCGCAGGTACGGCACAGCGCCCGACTTGCGGACCGCCGCGAGGCGCCG
>JANOTZ010000170.1:0-17914 GCA_031416735.1 Frankiales bacterium | reverse complement strand
GGAACGCGTCGGGTCCGGGCATTCCCTCGGCAGCGACCAGCGCCCGCGGCACCTTGGGTCCACCTCCACCGAGGCCCGGCGGCTCCAGGCCACGATCGATCGCGTCCAGGTGCTCCTTGATGACCCGCAGCGGCAGGTAGTGGTCACGCTGGGCGGCCAGGACGTAGCGCAACCGGCTGACGTCCTCCCGGGAGAACTTGCGGTAACCCGAGGAGGTCCGTTCGGGCTTGATCAGCCCCTCGTCCTCGAGGAACCGGATCTTGGAGATGGTGATGTCGGCGAACTCGGGGCGCAACTGACTGAGCACCTCGCCGATGCTCATGAAGGCCCGCGACGGCATCCCCTGGGTAGCGGCGGCCACCTCAGGTCCCCTCTCCGGCACGGGGGCCGGTGAGGAAGACCAGGCGGTACTTCCCGATCTGCACCTCGTCGCCACCGGCCAGGCCAGCGACCTCGATGCGCTCGCGGTTGAGGTAGGTGCCATTCAGGCTGCCCACGTCCCGGACGAGGAACCCGCCGCCCTCCCGGGCGAACTCGGCGTGCCGACGCGACACGGTGACGTCGTCGAGGAAGATGTCGCTCTCCGGGTGGCGTCCGGCGGTGGTCACGTCCGCGTCGAGCAGGAAGCGGGAACCCGCATTGGGTCCACGCTTCACCACGAGCAGGGCCGAACCCGGCGGAAGCGCTTCGAGCGCCCCGGAGCCCTCATGCTCACTGTCGTCCGGGGGCGCGTCGGCGTCGAGCGCGCCGTCCAGTGCCGTGAGGGAGATGGTCGAGGTCGAGTCGACCCCGAGGCCGTTGTCGCCCGCCGGACCGCTCACCGGAGCGCCACACCGGGCACAGAAGCGGCTGTCCTCAGGATTCTGCTGGCCACACTGGGTGCAGAACACGCGTTGCCGCCCCTTTCGTCAGAGCTGTAGCGGGCACCGTGGAGGTGCCGCGGGTGGGTCCGATCGGCTGGTTCTGCTTGCACATGTGCCCCTCGCACCACCTGCTCGAACGCAGGGACCTGGCGGGTTATGACGACTCGGAGCGATCCGGGGGCCGTGAACCCTCCAGTGGACCCTGACAGCCGGGGAAGCGGGCGTCGGGGTGCGTGGGGTCGCAGCAACCTAACGTGTCCGGGGACCGAGGGTCAACCGCACCTCGACCCTTCACATCAGTAAGGCCTCGACCTGAGGTCGAGGCCTTACTGATCACACCGTCTACATTGCGGGATCAGGGGGCGAGGAGCGCCTCGTAAGCCGCCGCGTCGAGCAGGGTCGCGTGCGTGAGCGCCACCTCGACACCACCCGTCGGAGCCAGCTCCACCATCCAGCCTTCCCCATAGGGGTCGCTGTTGACGAGCTCCGGACTGGCATCGAGGGCGTCGTTGACCGCGGTGATGACCCCGCTCAGCGGCGCGTAGATGTCCGAGACGCTCTTGGTCGACTCGACCTCACCGAGGGCCTGGCCCGCGGTGACCTCGGTCCCGACGGCCGGCAGCGTCACGAAGACGATGTCGCCGAGCGCCTCCTGCGCGTAGTCGGTGATGCCGATCCGCAGGGACTCCCCCGCGGCGCGGACCCACTCGTGCTCGGCGGTGTACTTCAGATCTGTGGGGTTCACCGGTGCCTCTCGGTCGACAGGACGCTGCGGTGGCAGCGGTGGCTCATTCCGGGCGAGCGTAACGAGGTGCCGTGACGACCCGCAAGGCGCCTACCCGGACGCGGGGCAACCGGGTCACCTCGGTGGTGCCTCCCTGCAGCCGGACGGCGTCTTCGACCCCGCCAGGGATGGCCATCGCACCGGCCAGGGTCGACGGATCGCCGACGACCACGAACCGGTACGGCGCGATCAGTTGCGTCCCGTCCACCACGATGCCTTCGGGGATGTCGGACAGCGCGGTCTGCGCCACGACCCGGACGGCCGTGATCTGACCCGTCGGGCCGGTCCCCTCGAGCTGGATCGCCTCGGCGCCGGCGTTGCGCAGCTCCTCGAGCGCGTCCAGGAGCACCGACGCGCTCACCTTGACCTGGGGGTCGCTGATCCGGACCGTCACCCCCGGTCCGGTCGCCGCGACCGTGCCGGCCACGACGCCGAGCACCTGGGTGCGGCGGCGGGCCTCCTCGAGCGCCGCCCCGCTGGCACCGCTCCCGGAGGTGAGCCGCTGCTTGGCGGCGGTGAGGCTGTCCACCTCCTGGCGTAGCCGGTCGCCGCGGTTGTTGAGCTCCTCGAGGATCTGGACGAGGTCTTCCTGGCGTGCGTTGGCCAGCAACCCGTCGCTCTGCGTGGAGCGCACCTGCACGGCCAGGGCGAACCCGAGCAGCAGCAACAGGGCAGCCACGAGCACGTCGACGCGGCGGGCGCGCGGACGCAGGAACGTCAACAGGTCACGCATGGAACAGGTGCCTACGGATTGCGGCCGTGTTGGTGAAGATGCGGATGCCGAGGACGACGACCACGCCGGTCGACAGCTGGCCGCCGACGCCGAGCTGGTCGCCGAGGAACACCACGAGCGCGGCCACGAGCACGTTGCTCACGAACGACACCACGAAAACCCGGTCGTCGAAGATCCCGTCGAGCTGCGCCCGGATGGCGCCGAACACCGCGTCGAGGGCGGCGACGACGGCGATCGGCAGATACGGCTGCAGCGCCTCCGGGACGGTGGGTTGCAGCACCAGACCCAGGGCGAGTCCCAGGGCCAGGGCGACAGCGGGGATCATGTGTTCCCTTCAGGGCGAGCGAGACGGATGTCCGGCGCGGCCGCCGCGGGCAGCCGCAAGTCCTTGGCGCGTGAGATCGTGAAACCAAGTCCGTACAGCGACGTCCAGGTCTGGAATCGCCGGGCCGTGGGGCCGTCGACGAACGCCGGCTCCATCCGGTCGACGTCCCCGACCGCTCGCACCACGTACGGCGGCGACAGCGGCCGGAAGTCGACCAGCACGGCCTCGCCCGCCGAGCGGATCGCGGTCTGCGCGGTGAGGCGCAGCCCATTGACCGTCATCGCCTCGGCTCCTGCCAGCCACAGGGCGTTCACCACGTCCTGGAGGTCCCTGTCGTAGATCCGGCCGTCGCTGACCTGCCCCCCACGGGCCGAGCCGGCGTCGGGTGCGACCTCCGGAGCGTCATCGAGGGTGACCACGAGGCCGGGGCCCCGCACCGCCACCCCGCCGGTGACCAGCTCGAGGGCCTCGATCTGCTCAGCCGCCGCGCGGCCCTGGGCGTCCTCGCCGAGCGCCCGAGCCCGCACCGCGGCCACCTCCTGCCGGCCTTGCGCGGCCGACGCGGCCAGCAGGTCGGTCTCCCGGGTGAGCCGACGGACGTCCTCGACCAGCGAGGTCCGCACCGTGCTGCCCCGATCTGCGTCGCGGCGCACCTGTGCCACGGCCACCCCCGTGACCAGTCCCACCACGACGAGCATGGCGATCAGCGGAAGGGACACCTGACGGCGTCCGCGGGGCGCGCCGGACGCGGCCGCCACGCCCCCACCGGCCCGACGGGCCGCCGCATCGGCGTACGACGGGTCGAGCGCCGCCACCTGCATGTCGACAAGCAGACTCATCGATCCATCGATCCGAGACTCGGGTCGGGTCGACGTGGACATGGGCCCATCCTGCCCCACGCGCGGCGCGGGACCCTTCGGTCGTCGTGTCACTGGTCGTGCCGCTCCACGACGGCGGTCCAGGCGCTGAGCAGGTCCGCAGCCGCCCCCGCCTCGCTGGCTTCCGCCCACAAGTGCGTCACCGCCTGGGCGGGATCAGGCAGCACCAGCGCCCAGCTGCCATCCGCCTCGACGATGCGCACCCCGTCGGTGGTGTCGATCTCGCGCCCGCCGGCCCCCTCCACGACCCGCCGCATGATGCTGCCCTTGACCGCCCACGGGGTCGGGACGCTGCGCCGCACAACATGAGCCTGCGGGATCCGGGCGTCGATCTGGGAGAGCGTGAGCTGGGTGCGGGCCACCAGGCCGAGGAGCCGCACGAACGCGGCGAGGCCATCCATCGCCGCCATGAACTCCGGTACGACGAAGCCCCCGCGGCCGTCGCCGGCAAACACCACCCCTGGCTGGGCGGCACGACGCGACAGGTCATCAGGGCTCGTCGAGGTCCACACAATCTCGGCACCGTGGAACTGGGTCACCCGCTCGGCCACCCGGGTGGTGGTGACCGGCAGGGCGATCCGCGCCCCGCGACCGCACTCGGCGGCCACCAGGTCCAGCAGGACCAGCAGGGCCCGGTCGTCGTGCACCAGCTCACCGCGCTCGTCGACGAGAGCGAGCCGCTCCCCCACATGGTCGAACCGGACCCCGAAGGCGGCTCGGGAGCTCGACACGAGCTCCCCGAGCCGATCGAGGTCGCGGAGGTGCTCCGACAGGCTCTCGGTGGTCCTGGCCTCGTCGAGCCGGTTGTTCACCGTCAGCACCTCGACCCCGAGGCGTCCCAGCAGCAGGGGCAGCACGAGCGACGCCGATCCACCCGCGGTGTCCACGACCACTTTCAGGTCCGCTTCGGGGATGCCACGGGTGTCGACGGCCGCCAGGAGATCCTGCGCGTAGGTGTCGAGCAGTCTGGAGGGGTAGGACAGCTCGGCGATCTCACCCGGGAAGGCCCGCCGGAACTCCTGCCGGCTGAACGTCCGCTCGATCTTGCGCTGGGCCGCCGTGGAGACGTCCCCGCCTCGCTCGTCGAGGAACACGATGTCGATGGACTGCGGGTCCCCCGGCGTGGTGCGCAGCACGACCCCACCGGTGGCCGAGCTGCGTGCGGTCTCGAAGCGGGTCACAGGGAGCGGCACCACCTCCAGGTCACGGACCTCGACGGCCGAGCTGGTGAGGGCCGCGATCACCGCCCGCTTGAAGGCTCTCGCGGCACGGGAGGCGTCGCAGCTGGTGGTGACCACGCTGCCCTTCTTGAGCGTGGTGGCGTAGGCGGAGGCGAGCCGCACGGCGTACTCAGGGGTGATCTCGACGTTCACCAGCCCGCTGATGCCGCGCGGGCCGAACAGCGAGCTCGAGCCCCGGGACTCCCAGATCACGTTGCTGTTGACCACGGCGCCAGCCTCGATGGTCTTGAACGGGTAGACCTTCACGCCGCTGGAGACGAAGGCCTCCTCCTCCACGACGCACTCGTCCCCGATCACCGCGCCCTCCTCGACCCGGGCTGCGCGCATCACGTCGGTGTTCTTCCCGATGACGCAGCCCCGCAGGTTCGCCTGGACGCCCACGAACACGTTGTCGTGGACGACCGCTCGGTGCAGGAAGGCGCCCCCCTTCACGATCACGTTGTCGCCGAGGACGGTGAACTCGCGCAGCTCCGCCCCGGCCTCGACCTTGGCGTAGCGCCCGATGCAGACCGGTCCCTTGATCACCGCCTCCGGGTCGACCTCAGCCCCCTCACCCACCCACACACCGGGCGACACCTCGAAGCCATCGATCTCGACGTCTACTTGACGGTTAAGGACATCGGCATGCACCCGTAGATAGTTGTCGTGGGTGCCGACGTCCTCCCAGTAGCCCTCCGCCACATAACCGAAGACCGGCGCCCCCGACGCGACCAGGTCGGGGAAGACATCGCTGGACCAGTCGACCACCTCGCCGGCAGCCACGTGGCGGAACACCTCAGGCTCCATCACGTAGATCCCGGTGTTCACGGTGTCGGAGAACACCTGCCCCCAGGTCGGCTTCTCGAAGAACCGCTCGATCCGGTCCTCCTCGTCGGTGATCACGATGCCGAACTCGAGCGGATCCTGGACCCGCTTGAGGCAGACCGTGACCAGCGCGCCACGCTCACGGTGCGCCCGGACCAGGTCCCCTAGGTCGATGTCGGTGAGAGCGTCCCCCGAGATGACCAGGAACGTGTCGTCCCGCAGCGCGGCCTCAGCGTTCTTCACCGACCCCGCGGTACCGAGCGGCGTGTCCTCGGTCGCGTACGACAGGTGCATCCCGAGCTCGTCACCGTCCCCAAAATAGGTACGGACCAGGGACGCCAAAAACTGGACGGTGACGACTGTCTCATCGAAGCCGTGCCGCCTCAGCAACCGCAGTACATGCTCCATGATGGGCTTGTTGACGACGGGCAGGAGAGGCTTGGGCTGGTTGGCGGTCATCGGCCGCAGCCGGGTGCCCTCGCCCCCGGCCATCACGACGGCCCTCACCGGGGGCTCACCGGTGAGGCCTGCCGCTCATGCTTGTGCACCCTCCCAGGGTGTACGGCGGTCCGCCAGGACCAGTTGCCTCACCTGGACCAGGTAGAGCACGCCGGCCCAGAGGTAGAGCACGCTGCCCCAGGCGGCGAAGGCCCATCCCATCGGCCGGAAGATCGTCGAGAGCAGGTCGTCCCGGCCGGGCAGGGCCGCGAGCAGCATCGGGAAGGCGTACAGGAGGTTGAAGGTGGCCGCCTTGCCCAGGAAGTGCACGGGCAGCGGCCCGTAGCCGTGCCGGCGCAGGATGGGCAGGGTCGGGATGAGGGCCACGTCCCGCCCGATGAGCACCAGTGCCCACCACAGCGGGAGCCCGTCCCGGACGACGAGCGCCACGAGCGTCGCCGCGATGTAGAGCCGGTCCGCGGCCGGGTCGAGCAGCTGGCCGAGCCGCGAGAACTGGTTGTACCGGCGGGCGATCTTGCCGTCGAGGTAGTCGCTGATGCCCGCGGCGATGAGCAGCCAGATCGCCCAGCCGTCGTGGTACGGAGCGTGCAGCACCCAGTACAGGAAGACGGGCACCCCGAGCAACCGCAGCATGGACAATCCGTTGGGGATCGTCCAGATTCGATCTCCGGCGGTCTCCTGCTGTGCTGTCACAGCCCACCTCCGCTCGTCCGGCGCCCTTGTCGGTGACCCTACAGGCGGGGCCTAGGGAGCAGCATGCAGCAGGGGTGTCATCCTCGCGGACGACACCCCTGCTGACGTGCGAATTCTTCTGTCGGGCTGACAGGATTTGAACCTGCGACCCCTTGACCCCCAGTCAAGTGCGCTACCAAGCTGCGCCACAGCCCGCTGCCGTTCACGCGTACGTCGCGGCAACGCCCAGAGACTAGCAGCGTGAGGACCGGCGGTGCCCAGTGCCGACCGCCTACCGGGCGGAGCTCAGCAGGTCCTGACCGGCCAGGCAGCCACGCAGGTCCAGCACCGCCTTGGTGTGCATCTGGCAGATGCGGCTCTCGGTGACCCCGAGGACGTGTCCGATCTCCGCGAGGGTGAGCCCCTCGTAGTAGTAGAGCGTGATCACGATCCGCTCCCGCTCCGGGAGGTCGCTGATCGCTGTGGCGAGGTGGTACTTGGTCTGCTCGGCCTCGTAGGCGGCTCCTGGGTCCTCGGCCCGGGTGTCGGCCAGCAGGTCACCGATCGAGGCGTTGTCGCCCTTGTCACCGGTGAGCAGCTCGTCCAGGGCCAGGACGTTCGACAGGGCGAGGGTGCTGAAGATCGCCGCCAGGTCTTCGACGGTGAGGCCCATCTCCTCGGCGAGCTCGACCTCGGTCGGCGCCCGATGCAGCCGCGCCTCGAGTGCCGCGTGCGCCCGGTCGACCTCCCGGGCCTTGTGCCGCACGGACCGCGGGATCCAGTCGATCGAACGGAGCTCGTCGATGATGGCGCCCTTGATCCGGCTGATCGCGTACGTCTCGAACTTGATGTCACGTCCGACGTCGAACTTCTCGATGGCGTCGATCAGCCCGAAGATGCCGTAGGAGACCAGGTCGGCCTGCTCGACGTGTGGGGGCAGGCCCGCCCCGACCCTCCCCGCGACGTACTTCACGAGGGGGGCGTAGTGCAGGATCAGCCGCTCGCGCACTTCGGCGTCGCCGGACTGCTTGTACTCCTGCCAGGCATCGATCTCGACGGTCCGCACCATCTGACCCCCAGGTCTGAAGACGTGCACACGGTACGGGGTCAGTTGACCACGTTTACGGGCTCGGCGGAAGGAACCGGGGGTGCGCTCAGGGGTGGGGTTCCCCTGGCTCGGGGGTCAGGACTTCTTGCTCTTCTCGCGCACCCGGACGCTGACCTCCACCGGCGTACCCGCGAAGCCGAAGTCCTCCCGGAGCCGACGCTCGATGAACCGGCGGTAGCCGGCCTCCAGGAATCCGCTGGTGAACAGCACGAAGCGCGGGGGGCGGGTGCCGGCCTGGGTCGCGAACAGCACCTTGGGCTGCTTGCCGCCACGCACCGGCGGCGGAGTCTGGGCGACCAGGTCGGAGATCCAGGAGTTGAGCTTGGCGGTCGGGATGCGGGTCTCCCACCCGTCGAGCGCGGTGTGCAGGGCCACCGCGAGCTTGTCCACGGCCCGGCCGGTCAGGGCACTGACGTTGAGGGTCGGGGCCCAGGCGACCCGGGCCAGCTCGCGGTCGATCTCCTTCGCGAGGCTGTACCGGCGGTCCTCATCAACGAGGTCCCACTTGTTGAAGGCGATGACCAGGGCCCGGCCGGTCTCCACGACCATGGCGATGACCCGCTGGTCCTGCTCGCTGATGGGCTCGCTGGCGTCGAGCAGCACGACCGCCACCTCGGCGGCGTCCAGGGCACTCTGGGTGCGCAGGCTGGAGTAGTACTCAGCACCACTGGCGTGCGTCACACGCTTGCGGAGACCTGCCGTGTCGATAAATTTCCAAGTCTCTCCACCGACTTGTACCAGGCTGTCGACGGGGTCCCGGGTGGTGCCCGCGACGCTGTCGACGAGCACCCTGGTCTCGCCGGACAGGCGGTTGAGCAGGCTGGACTTGCCGACGTTCGGGCGGCCCAGCAGAGCGACGCGACGTGGCCCCGTCTCCTGCTCGAACCGTTCCGCGGGAGTCTCCGGCAGGGCGTCGAGCAGGGCGTCGAGCAGGTCCCCGCTCCCCCGGCCGTGCAGCGCACTCACGACGTACGGCTGCCCGAGGCCCAGGGACCACAGCGCAGCGGCGTCCGCCTCACCTCGCTCGTCATCCACCTTGTTCGCAGCGAGTACGACGGGCTTGCCGGCCCTGCGGAGGACCTTCACCACGGCCTAGTCGGCATCGGTCGCACCGACCGTGCTGTCGACCACGAACATCACGGCGTCAGCCGCGGCGACGGCGATCTCCGCCTGGGCACTGACGGCGAGCTGGAGCCCGACGGCGTCGGGGTCCCACCCGCCGGTGTCGACCACGGTGAAGCGTCGTCCGCGCCAGACGGCGTCGTAGGTCACCCGGTCCCGGGTGACCCCAGGAACGTCTTCGACGACCGCCTCGCGGCGGCCGATGATCCGGTTGACCAAGGTCGACTTTCCGACGTTGGGCCTTCCGACGACCGCCAGGACCGGCTGGTCGCTCTCGTTGGTGCTCATACGTCCCTCTCCAGCGCTGCGACGGCGCGTCCGATCTGGCTGTGCGCGCTCGACGAGGCGGCTAGATGTGCGACCAGAGCAAGCCGCAGCTGCTCTGCCGCTGCTCTTACGGTACGGCGTGCGCGTGGGTCGCCCTCGACCGACACGGTGATCGCCGGCCCGAACACCAGCGTGACGGGTGCGCGGAACCGTGGTTTCCTGCTCCCCTTGGGCAACGCTTGTGACGTCCCGAGTACGGCCAGGGGCACGACCACGGCGCCACTGCGGAGCGCCAGGTAGGCGAGGCCGTCCGACACGTTGTCGAGCTCCCCCGTGCCACGGGTGCCTTCGGGGAAGACCCCGAGGGCCTCTCCACGCTCGAGGACCGCGAGTCCGGCGCGGAGCGCCGTCCGATCGGGTCGGCCGCGGTGGACCGGGATCTGTCCGAGCCAGCCCAGCGCGCGGGCCAACGGACCGACGAACAACTCGGACTTGGCCAGGAAGGTCGCCGACCGTGGGCTCAGGGCGTAGACCAGGGGTCCGTCGAGCAGTCCGGTGTGGTTCCCCGCCAGCAGGACGGCCCCGTGGCGCGGAACGTGCTCCGCACCGATGACCCGCACCTGGAACAGGCTGCGGAACAGCCCCACGCCGAACGGGCGGCTGGTGGTCACGAGCCAGGCCTTCCGGGTTCCGGTGGCACGCCGCCGATTACTCACGTGCGGGCCAGCCCAGCAGCCTCGACGAGTCGCACGATGGCGCCAACGACCTGGTCCAGCGTCATGTGTGTTGTATCGAGGTGAACGGCACCATCAGACACCTCAAGCCGGTTCGTCTGGTGGTCCAGCGCATCTCGGGCGGAAATTGCCTCAGCCACGGCGCTCTCGAGCTCTGCGGAGGTGAGTCCGGTCGACGCCGCCTCACCGGCCCGTCGCCGAGCCCGGACTGCCGGCTCGGCGTCCAGGTAGACCTTCACCGCGGCCTGCGGAGCGACCACGGTGGCGATGTCCCGGCCCTCCACGACCGCGCCCTGAGTCCCCATCGCCTGTCGCTGCAGGTCGACCAGGAGTTCCCGGACAGCAGGGAACGCACTGACCGCGCTCACCTGGGAGGTGACCGCAGGGCCGCGGATCTCCGCCGTCACATCTGTGTCGTCCAGCCTGACGAAGGCGTGGGCTGGGTCGGTGCTCAGTTCGATCCTTGCCGCTCTGGCCGCAGCCAGCACCGCTTCGCCGTCTCCCAGCGGGACCCCGGACCGGAGTGCGGCCAGGGTCACGGCCCGGTAGGTCGCGCCGGTGTCCACGAAGCGCCAGCCGAGGGCTTGCGCCACCCTCCGCGCCACCGTGCTCTTACCGCTCCCGGCGGGACCGTCGAGGGCGACGACCTTCACGAGGTCCGCGGGTGAGGGAGTCGGCGGGCCGGCTACATCACTCACCGGCTACCCCCTGCTCGTCTCTGCTGGCCCCTGCGTCCGGGCTGGTGTCTGGCTGGCTGGTCTGGCTGTTGGCTGCTGGCTTGGTGTCTGGCTGGCTGGTGTCTGGCTGCCAGCACCCGCCTAGTTGCCTGCCTCAGCGTAGTCGGCAGCCTGCCGCGGTTGTCCTTATCTCGACATGTCGCCCGTGTCCGCGCTCCGAAAGAGGGTTGGATCCTCTTGTCGAGAAACATCTTTATCGCCAAATGACTGAATCCTACTGGGTCGGCCGAACGAGCCAGCCCTCAGCGGTGAGCACGGCTTCCAGCGACCTGGCGGCCTCGGTGGCGACGAGAAGTTCGATGACTCCCCGGGGACGACCAGGGATGTGGTCGACGCGAACATCCTCCACGTTGACTCCCGCATCCCCGGCGGCACCGAGCAGCGCCGCGAGTCGGCCAGGACGGTCGTCCATCTCGACCGCCACCCGTGCGAACGCCTCGTCCCGGACACCCCGCTTGACCGGCACCAGGGCCCGCCCACGGTTGCCGTGCTCCAGCAGCGAGGTGACCCCCGTCAAGGCATCGGCCCTCGCCTTTGCGGCCTGCGCCCCGTTCACCTGCTCGTGGGGCGCGAGCCGTTCCAGGTCCGCAGCGAGGTCCTCCAGGAGGGTCACCAGGGCCCGCACCGCCGGCGCGACATGGGCGGCGTTGGCGCTCAAGATGTCGGTCCACAGGCCAGGGTCACTGGCCGCGAGTCGGGTGGTGTCGGCCAGGCCGCCTCCGGACAGCTCGGTGCGGACCGGAGGGTCGAGCAAGGCAGCAAGGGCACTGGACACCACTTGCGGCAGGTGGCTCAGCAGGGCCACCGACTCGTCGTGCGCCTGCGCCCCGACAACGAGGGGCGTGGCGCCGCACGCCAGGACGAGTCCCCGGACCTGGTCGACAGCGAAGGGGCGCGAGGCTGCCGAGGGGCACAGCGCCCACGGTCGCCCGACGAACAGGTCTGAGGACGCCGCCCCAGGGCCGGAAGACTCGCGCCCCGCCAACGGGTGACTACCCACCAGGGACGACAATTCGCAACCCAGGGCCTCGACCTCGCGCTGAACCTGAGACTGGACCGAGGCAACGTGTGTATACGTCTTCGCGAGGCATAAAGCCTGGACTTCCTTCAGAACACCAGGGATGTTGGCCGGCGGGACGGCTGCGACGAGGATGTCGACCCTGCTGCCGCCGTCCCAGCCCTCCCCCGCACCCCGAGCCACCGCGAGCTCCTGGGCTGCTGGGTCCAGGTCATGGACCAGCACCCGGAAACCCTCGGCATCCCGCAGGGCGAGTCCGATGCTGGTGCCGATGAGGCCACTGCCGAACACAAGGACATCGGTCATGGCCTACTGCGGCAGATCTGTGCGAAGTCCTGCGGCGCCCCGCAGGTAGACGTGCCTGATGTGCTCACGGGCCAGGTCTGTGTCGACGTGCGCCAGCAGCCGGAGGACGCGAGGCATGGCACCTGGAACGTCGATCTCGGTCGCGCACAGCAGCGGCACGTCCGTGATCCCCATCTGGCGGGCGGCGTAGGCCGGGAACTCCGAGCGCAGGTCCGGGGTGGCCGTGAACAGGACGCTGATGAGGTCCGCAGACGCCAGGTTGTTGCGATCCAGGACAGCAGCGAGCAGCTCGGTGCTGGCCTCGAGGACCGCCTCGCGCTCGTCGACATCGACCTGGATCGCCCCGCGTACTGCCCGCACCGCCACCCTGCCTCCTTGTCGACTTCGGGTCACCCTATCTATGTGGCGCAAAGGACGTGAAGCGAGAGGGCGGTGTGTCGCCGAGACTCTTGCTCGTCAAGGCTAGAACTCCATATAACGTCGAACTCTCTTATCGATTTGACGAGATGTCGTCTGAGCCACTTCTAGGGCAGCCATGGGGCCTCCCCTGGAAGTAGACAAACTGATATATCGCAGCGCGTTCAAGCTCGTGGCGGAGAACCGGTCTGAGCCCGGCATCTCGGCTTGTCGGTCTCGCTGCTAGTCAGTTTGTCGACGAAACGACTAACAGAGAGGGCGTTAGATGCCTTGAAGGACGTAGCCATCCATCTGCACGGCTACTCGGGAAGTGACCCACTGGAGCCGAGGGCTTGCCCGCGCCGCTGGCAGCGCGGACCCCCGCGACCGCCGACATTGATCACCGTTGGGGTGGCCGACGAAGCTCAACCTCACACCCGAGAGGTGCCGATCGGCCGACACCGCGATGGCGCGTCGGGCGCAGTGACCACTGGTGCGTCCAGCCGAGGATGAGGCGGTGCGTCGCCGGCGAGTCGGGCTAGGTGCAGGAGCGGAGGGCTCCGGGGAGAGCTACAGGCCCACGAGGGCGTACAGCTCCCCCACCTCTTGGGCAGTGAGGGTGCGCAGTTTGCCGGGCCGCTGCGAGCCCAGGTTGACCGGGCCGATGGCGGTCCGGACGAGGGACTGCACCGGGTGGCCGACCTCGGACAACAATCGACGAACAACGTGCTTACGGCCCTCGTGGAGGACCACCTCGACCAGGACCTTGTTGGCGGCACTGTCGATGAGGCGGAAGCTGTCCACCTTGACGGGGCCGTCCTCGAGCAGGATGCCGGCTCGGAGCCGCTTGCCCACGTCACGCTGTACCGGGCCGATGATCTCCGCCAGGTAGGTCTTGGGGACCTCGTAGGACGGGTGTGACAAGCGGTGCGCGAGCTCACCGTCGTTGGTGAGCAGCAGCAGCCCCTCCGTCTCGGCGTCCAGGCGCCCGACGTGGAAGAGCCGTTCCTTGCGGTCGAAAACCAGGTCACCGACGGTCGGTCGGCCCTCGGGGTCCGACATGGCTGAGACCATGCCCTTGGGCTTGTTCAGCGCTAGGTAGACCTGGTTGGCGGCGGTCGTCACGCGCATCCCGTCGACCCGGATGATGGCCGTCTCGGGGTCGACCCGCATGCCCTGCTCGGTGACGATCTTGTCGTTCACGCTGACCCGGTGGGCAGCGATGAGCTCCTCACAAGCTCGACGGGAACCGACACCGGCCGCTGCCATCACCTTTTGCAGGCGGATACCTTCGTCGCTCATGTCAAAGCCTCAACTGGAGGGTGAGTCCGATGTGAATTCATCGAGCTCAGGAAGGAGGGGAGCCAGGGACGGCAACTCTTCGAGGGAGTGCAGTCCGAGTCGCTCTAGAAGATAGTTGGTCGTGCGGTAGCGGGTCGCACCGGTGTCCTCGTCCGGCCCGGCCTCGGTGACCAGCCCGCGTGCCACCAGGGTGCGCACCACGCCGTCGACGTTGACGCCACGGACCGCGCTCACCCGCTGCCGGGTGACCGGCTGCCGGTAGGCGATGACCGCGAGGGTCTCGAGCGCCGCCTGGGTGAGGCGGGCCTGCTGACCGTCCAGGATGAAGCGCTCGACGTACGGCGCGCAGTCGGCCCGCGTGTACATCCGCCAGCCGCCCGCGACCTGACGCAGCTCGAAGCCACGTCCCGCGTCGAGGTACTCCTGGGCCAGCTCGTGCAGCACCGCCTCGACCTCGTTGGTCGGCCGCTCGACGACCTGGGCGAGGGTCACCGCGGGCACCGGCTCGTCAGTCACCAGCAGCACGGCCTCGAGCGCCGCCGGCAAAGGCGTCAGGTCGGCGGGGAACTCAGTCCCAGCGTCGAGATCTGCGTCGAGCGGGTCGGAGGCGTCCGTGCCCAGCCCGGGTACGTCAGCGTCGAGGGCCGGCAGGTCATCGTCGAGGGCGGGCAGGTCAGCGTCGAGGGCGGGCATGGGCACGGCAGTCTCGGGGTCGGTCACTCCGACCTCATGGTGCTCCTGCTCGCCGTACATGCTCAGGTCTTCCCCTCGGTCTCGCCGGGCTCTGCCGATCCCTCATCGTCCCACTCGGCTCCCGCGGCCGAAGCCGCGGCCATCTCCTCAGACTCGCCAGGCTCGCCCGTGGGACCCGTCCAGCGCACATGCAGCTCGGCGAGCGCCTCCGCCTGCTCGAACCCGACGAGGCCCTCCCGGTACAGCTCGAGCAGTCCCAGGAAGCGCGCGACGACCTCCAGGGTGCCGTTGCAGTCGGCGGTGAGGTTGCGAAAGCTCGATCCCCCGGTACGGCGGAGCCGTTCGTGCAGCAGCGCGGTCTGCTCGCGCACACTTACGGTGCCGCCGTGGACGTGGTCGACCGCGACCAGCTCCTCGGGGCGCGGTGTGAGTGCCTTGGCGGCCAGCATGGCGAACTCGGCCGGGCTCAGGCCGAGGAGCACCTCGGGGAGCAGGCTGGCGTAGCGCGGCTCGAGTCCCACCTGACGCGGGAACCGGTGCGCTTCGCTGGCCAGCAGGCCGCCGAGATGGGTGGCGGCCTGCTTGTAGGCGCGGTACTGCATGAGGCGGGCGAACAGCAGGTCGCGGGCCTCCAGCAGCGCCAGGTCCTCCTCGTCCTCCACCTCGGTCCCGGGGAGCAGGCGCGCGGCCTTGAGGTCCAGCAGGGTGGCGGCAACGACCAGGAACTCGGTCGCCTGTCCCAGGTCCCAGTCGGCGCCGAGCGCCCGGATGTGCGCGATGAAGTCGTCGGTGACCTTCGACAGCGCTACCTCGGTGACATCGAGTTGGTGTTTGCTGATCAGCCCCAGGAGCAGGTCGAACGGCCCGTCGAACACGTCCAGGTGGACCCGGAAACCCTCGGCGGCCATGCCCACCGGGCGCTCGGCAGCGGTCGACGGCGCAACCGCGGGCTCAGTCCCGGGCTCAGTCCCGGGCTCCGTCCCGGGCTCAGTCACCGCCTCAGCGGGCTCAGCCATGGGTTCAGCCACCGGTGAGCAGCGTCAGCAGCGGGGCCAGCACAATGTCCAGCAGCGCAGGGAGGGGTGGCACGTTGCCGCCGAGCGGGAACAGGAGCAGCACCAGCAAGGCAGCGACCCCGATGTTGCGCTCCACCAGGTGGTGCTCGGCCCGCTGCCAGCCGGAGCTGCGGGGTGCGAGAGCGAACAGCAGTCGGCCCCCGTCGAGCGGGGGCAGCGGCACCAGGCTGAGTGCGCCGAGGTAGAGCTGCGAGGCACCGGCGAGCAGGAGCGCGATCCTGCCGAAGGAGCCCGCCTCCGAGGGGATGCCGTGCTGCAGCTGGTAGGCCAGGCCGGTCGAGGGCGCCGGTCCGTAGGTGAACCGCCAGGCCAGCAGCAGGCCGACGCCCAGGAGCAGGTTCACCACCGGTCCGGCCAGGGCGACGGCGAGCACCGCGGAGCGGTGCTGGCGGTCGCGCAACTCCACCGGACGGGCCCAGCCTAGGCCGGCTAGGCCAGCCGCGATCGCCCCAATCGGATCAACGTGACGTCGAGGGTGAGGCTCCAGGCGGTGTTCCTGTCGTGGCCTGCGGTCCCCCACCCGATCCGCAACCACGGACTGCACCCAGCCGTGCAGCGTGACGCCGACCACGAAGGAGATCAGCAGGACGAGCAGCGAGGCCGGGTTGGCGAGCGCGTAGAGCACGTCAGCGGCCCCGCAGGCGACGCACCAGGATGCTCGCCTCGCCCTTGGCCTCGAAGTCCGCGAGCACCACCGCGAGCGCCTCGCGGACCACCCGTCCGCGGTCGACGGGCAGGCCGTGGTCGCCGCGCAGCGCGAGGCGAGCGTGCTCGAGGTCCATCAGCTCGTCCGGGGACACGTAGACGGTGATCTTCTCGTCGTGACGCTCACGGCCACTAGGCCGACGGTCCGACACCGGCCGCGGACGGCGCCGGGCGGAGACGCGCGGAGTGGTCGCGACCTCGTCCAGGGCGTCCAGGTCCGCCTGGTCGGCGGCACCCAGGGGCACCGGCGCCAAGTCCGGCTCGGCCAGCGCAGCCACGGCCAGCGTCGGCCCCTGGGCAGGTGCCTCGTTGCGACCGCCGTTAGTGCGGGCACCGTCAGTGCGGGCGCCGTCGTTGCGGCTGTTCTCCCCCGTGGAGCGGAACAACTCGTCGGCCCCCGGAAGGGCGATCCGGCGGCTCATCGGGCCAGCACCTCCTTCGCGAGGTCGCGGTAGGCGGTGGCGCCACCGGAGCTCGGCGCGTAGGAGGTGATCGGCTCGCCGGCGACGTTCGTCTCGGGGAAGCGCACGGTCCGGTTGATGACCGTGTGGAACACCCGGTCCCCGAAGGCCTCGACCACTCGAGCCAGGACTTCCCGGCCGTGCAGGGTCCGTGCGTCGTACATCGTTGCCAAAATCCCCTCAAGCTCAAGTTGAGGGTTGAGCCGTTCTTGGATCTTTTCGATGGTCTGAATGAGGAGGGCTACACCACGGAGGGCGAAGAACTCGCACTCCAGCGGGATGATCACGCTGTGCGCTGCGGTCAGTGCGTTGACGGTGAGCAGCCCCAGCGACGGCTGGCAGTCCATGAGCACGAAGTCGTACTCGTCCAGCACCGGGCCGAGAGCGCGCAGCAGCGTCTGCTCCCGAGCCACCTCGGTGACGAGCTGGACCTCAGCGGCCGAGAGGTCGATGTTGCTCGGCAGCAGATCCATGCCGGCCACGTTGGTCTTGAGCATCACGTCCTCAACCCCGACGTGCTGCTCCATGAGCAGGTTGTAGACCGTCCTGTCCAGCTGGAGCGGGTTCACCCCGAGGCCGACCGACAACGCACCCTGCGGGTCGAGGTCGACGAGCAGCACCCGGCGCCCTTGCTCGGCCAGTGCAGCCCCCAGGTTGATGGTCGAGGTGGTCTTGCCGACGCCACCCTTCTGGTTGCACATGGCGATGATGCGGGCCGGGCCGTGCCGGTCCAGCGGCGCCGGTTCGGGCAGGAACGGCAGGGGGCGACCCGTCGGGCCCATCTCCCCCACCAAGGGCGATGCCTTTGTCGACATGCTCACAAGTCCACGTGCCTCTCTAGTGACTGAGTGCTGATGCGACTTCTCGCCGAGTGCCCTTGGCGACGTCGGGACTGTACGGCCTCAGGGACGCCCTCTACAACGGTCCGCCGAGATCTGTGGGCGACACGCCGACTGCCTGTGGACAACCACCCCGGCCGCTTGTGGAGAACCACCCAGGACCTGTGGACGACGCCTGAGGAGGAGGCCGACAGCGTTTTATCCCCCGCCGCCAGTCAGGCTCCACTGAGCAACCGCCAAAGCGACGATCTACCGCTCGTGGTCGCGAACGTAGGCGTGGCGGGGACCACGAGAGGTAGATCATCCGCTGGTCACCGACGATCTACCGCTCGTGGTCGCGAACGTAGGCGTGGCGGGGACCACGAGAGGTAGATCATCCCGAAGGGGGCAG
>JANOTZ010000169.1:0-3280 GCA_031416735.1 Frankiales bacterium | reverse complement strand
TCGGTGCGGGTCAGGGGGGTGAGCAACTCCTCGATCCGGCGCAGGCCGGCGTCGGTGAAGCCGGTGCCGACGTGGCCGATGTAGGTGAGCCCTGCGGGGGAGTGGACCCCGAGCAGCAGCGACCCGAGCTGACCTGTCCGGCCGCCTTCTCCTGGTTTCCAGCCGCAGACGAGGGCGGACTGGCGGCGCACATGCTTGACCTTGACCCACGCGTCGCTCCGCTGCCCCGGCAGGTAGGGGCTGTCCCGGCGCTTGGCGACCACGCCCTCGAGCCCCTGGGTCCGGGTCGTCTCCAGCAGCAGCTGACCGTCGCCGAGGAACGGCTCGGGAACGGCCAGGAGCTCCTGCAGGATCACCCGCCGCTCGTCGTACGGGAGACCGAGCAGTGAGCGGCCCTGGAGGTGGAGGACGTCGAAGCAGATGAAGGTCACCGGGGTCGCGGCGACCAGGGCGGCGCTGGGGGCGCGGACGTGCATGCGGGTCTGCAGGGCGCCGAAGTCGGGCAGACCGTCGGTGAGGGCGACGATCTCGCCGTCCAGCAGGGCGTCGGGGGTGCGCAGTGCGGCGAGTTCTGGGTAGGCGCCAGTGATGTCGTTGCCGCGGCGGCTCGTCGCCCTGACCCGGCCGGCCTCGACGGCCACGAGTGCACGCACCCCGTCCCACTTCACCTCATAGGCCCACTGCTCGCCGAGCGGCAAGGAGCCCGGGGTGGCGAGCATCGGCGACAGGCCCGTGGGGAGCACGCCTGCAGTGTGGACCAGCCCAGGCCCTCCCCGTAGCGTGATCGCCAGCGACGTGGGTAAGGGGCGTGACGTGAGATCGATCTGGAAGGGCGCGATCAGCTTCGGGCTGGTCACGATCCCGGTGAAGCTCTACAGCGCGACCGAGGAGAAGGACGTCTCCTTCCACCAGGTGCGGCGCTCCGACGGCAGCCGCATCAAGTACAAGCGGGTCGCGGCGGTCGACGGTGAGGAGGTCGCGTACGGCGACATCGCCAAGGGCTACGAGCTCCCGACCGGCGAGACCGTCGTGCTCACCGACGATGACTTCAAGGATCTGCCGCTCACGACGAGCAAGGCGATCGACGTACTCGCCTTCGTGCCGCTGGAGCAGGTCGACCCGATCTACTTCGCCAAGAGCTACTACCTCGAGCCGGACAAGACCGGCATCAAGCCGTACGTGCTGCTGCGGCAGGCCCTCGAGGAGTCCGGCCAGATCGCCATCGTCAAGGTGGCCCTACGCAACCGGGAGGCGCTCGCCACCCTCCGGGCGCGCGACGGGGTGTTCGTGCTGGAGACGATGCTGTGGCCGGACGAGATCCGCACCCCGGAGTTCTCCTTCCTGGACGAGCAGATCGAGGTGCGGCCGCAGGAGCTGGCGATGGCGGCCAGCCTCATCGAGACGCTCAGCGGCGACTTCGACCCCTCCCAGTACACCGACTCCTACCGCGAGGCGCTGCAGGCGGTCATCGACGCCAAGGTGCAGGGGCGGGAGGTCGTGCAACCCGAGAGCGGTCAGCCCACCTCGGGCACGGTCGTCGACCTGATGGCGGCCCTGCGCGCGAGCGTCGACGCCGCCAAGAAGGCGCAGGCCGCAACTCCCGGCAAGGTCGACGGCAAGCCCGAGAGCACGGCTGGGCCGAAGAAGGCGCCTGCGAAGAAGGCGCCCGCTCAGAAGGAGCCCGCGAAGAAGGGGCCTGCGACGAAGGCGCCGGCCCGGGCTGCGGCGCCCAAGAAGGAAGCCTCGCGAAAGAGCGCCTGACCGCTACCGTGAGCGTGCCTGACGGGCATCACGGGTGATTAGCCCAAACGGGCGCCTGGGTGCCCGATTTGGGCCTACCGTTCGGACCCTCATGCTGCGGGGGTGAATGGCCGATGCTTGGTCCAACAGGTCTGCGCTCGCAGTCCGCTTGTCAGGAGTGTCAGTGACGACCATGGACCACCGGGAACTCGTGACGGCGCTGCGCGCTGTCGCTGGTGTGACCGATGCCGGCGTCACTCCCGACGACGACGGTGGTCTGGGCACGCTGCGGCTCGACCTCGAACCGGGCGTCGACGAGGCGGCCGTGGCGAGCAGCGTCGGACGGGTGCTGCGCGAGCAGTTCGGCATCGGTGTGGACGCCGACCGGGTCCAGATCGTGGAGGACGCGGTCATGGGTCACGGCCCGCAGGCGCCGGAAGGTGATCACGCCTCCGGGGCTGTCGTACCGGCGCAGCGCATGGTGCGCCCCTCCATCGCCCGGATGCACCTGGTCTCCTCCGGCCTGGACGTGACTGCGTCCGTGACGCTGTCGAGCGGTGACCGGGTGGCCGTCGGTGAGGCCAGCGGGGCGGCAAGCCAGTCGGGCGTGCACCGGGCGGTGGCCAGCGCGACGCTGCGGGCCGTCGAGGAGCTCGTCGACGGTCAGGTGCGCTTTGAGCTCGACCACATCGAGATCACCCCGATGGGCAGCGAGCGAACCGTGCTGGTCGCCCTCACCCTGTTGACCGGTCGTGGAACCGAGCGGCTCACCGGTGCCGCCGGCGTCCGCGAGGACGTCCGGCAGGCCGTCATCCGCGCCACCCTCGACGCCCTCAACCGTCGCTTGGAGATGCTGCTCACCGGAATGTGACAGCAGGGCTCGGCTTGAAACGGGCTACCAGGGTTGACGGGCCAGACTCGCGAGCGTGCACCGTGGATTATGCGCAGCGCATGGCGCCCTCGGATCACTGTCGTTACCGGCCCGCTTGCATGGCGTTCCGCGAACCGGTACGCAGCGACCGAACCGTCCCCGCGGACCTCGCGGATGTGGGATCTTCGCTCAGTGGTCCGACGGGAGCCCAACGGGGCGCCGCAGGGCCGCCTCGGGCGATGTTGGCGGAGGAGAACCGTTCTCCACGGACGTAGCCGGCACGTACACGGCCAGCGGCAGAAGCGGACGTTGATGTCGGCAGTGTGAGCGAGGGCAGCGCGGGTCTTATTGAGGTCGGATCCGACGGTGGTGAGCCGTCAGTCGTGCCCGGCCCCAGGGTCAGCCAGCACCTCACGCCAGGAGTGACGCGGGGCGAACCCAAGGAGGTCGCGTGCCTTGTCGATGGCGTAGAAGGTCTCGTCGCGACCCATCTCCCGACGCACCTCCACCCCGTCGTAGAAACGTTCTTGGAGCTCCTGGGTCGTCGCAGCTACAGACAGGTCGGCGTTGGCGACGTTGAAGACCTGGTAGCCCAGCCCGTCGACCTCGAGGCAGCGCTGCACCAGCTGGCCCAGGTCGCGGACGTCGATGTAGGCGAACAGGTTGCGG
>JANOTZ010000168.1:0-2294 GCA_031416735.1 Frankiales bacterium | reverse complement strand
CCTGACGGCCAGCCGTCGTTCCTGCTCTGGGAGCGGGCCGCACCCACCGGGATCATCGTTGACCAAGGCGGTCGACGCTGGTTCAACGAGGGCACGCCGTACAACACCTTCGGGCACCTGATGCTGGCGGCCCGCGACGCGGGGGTGCCGTGCATCCCGTCGTGGTACGTCTTCGACCAGCACGCGCTGGACACCTACGGCTTCGGTGGTCTGCGTCCCGGCGCGGACCCGACCGAGTGGGTCGCCGCCGGAGCGCTCGTGCAGGCCGACGACCTGGCCGGGCTCGCCGCGGCCCTCGGGACGCCTTCGCTGGTCGAGACGGCCGAGCGCTGGAACGTGCTCGCCGAAAAGGGCGTCGACGAGGACTTCGGCCGGGGGGACGAGGGGAGCTATGAGCGCCAGCTGCTCGCGGTTTTCCAGCGCTACCCGGGGATCGCGGGTCCGCACGAGTGGCCGAACCCCTCGCTGGCGCCCCTCGCGAAGGGCCCGTTCTACGCCGGCAAGGTGGTGCTGTCCGACCTCGGGACCAAGGGCGGTCTGGTCTGCGACGAGCGCGGCCAGGTCACGCGCGAGGACGGCTCGCCGATCCCCGGTCTCTATGCCTGCGGCAACACGATGGCCTCGATGATGGGACATGCCTACCCGGGCCCGGGCGCGTGCATCACGCCCGCGATGGCCTTCGGCTGGCTCGCCGCGGACGCGATGGCGCAGGTGCCGCGCTGAGCCGCGTCGTCCTCGTCACCGGCGGCACCCGAGGACTGGGGCGGGGCATCGCCACGGCCTTCGCCGACCACGGCGATGACGTCGTGGTGTGCGGTCGCACCGCAGGGGACGGCCCTGGGCGCTTCGTGGCCTGCGACGTGCGCGACCCGCTTGCGGTCGACGCGCTGATCGCCGACATCGTTTCCCACGAAGGCCGGCTCGACGTCGTCGTCAACAACGCCGGGGGCTCGCCCTCGGCCTTGGTCGCGGAGTCCTCCCCCCGGTTCGCCGAGCGAATCGTGGCCCTCAACCTGCTGGCACCTCTGTATGTCGCCCGGGCCGCCCGGCTCGTCATGACGGAGGGGGTCATCCTCAACATCGGCTCGGTCGCCGCGGTGCGCCCCGCCCCCGGCACCGCGGCCTATGCGGCCGCCAAAGCCGGGCTGACCGTGCTCACCAGGGCGCTCGCCCTGGAGTGGGCCCCCGCGGTGCGGGTCAACCAGGTCACCGTCGGGCTGCTCGACACCGAGCGCACCGCTGAGACCTACGGCGACTCCGCGGGCGTCGCGGCCGTCGAGGCCACCGTGCCGATGGGCCGGCTCGCCTCGGTCGCGGACGTCGCGGCGGCCTGCCTCATGCTGGCCGCACCGGCGCTGTCCTACGTCACCGGTGCGGACCTTTTCGTCGACGGAGGGGGCGAAGTGCCCGCCTTCCACACTGCACTTGGAGGCACCCATGGCTGAGGCCTACATCGTCGAGGCGGTCCGCACTCCCGTTACCCGCAAGGGAACTGGGCTTTCCGGCATCCACCCCGCCGACCTCGGTGCGCATGTGCTCAACGCCCTGATGGACCGGTCGGGCATCGACCCGGGAGCCGTCGAGGACGTCGTGTTCGGGTGCGTCGACACCATCGGCCCGCAGGCCGGCGACATCGCCCGCACCTGCTGGCTCGCCGCCGGACTGCCCGAGCACGTGCCCGGCACCACCGTCGACCGCCAGTGCGGCTCCTCCCAGCAGGCCGTGCACTTCGCCGCGCAGGCCGTGATGAGCGGCACCGCCGACATCGTGGTCGCCGGTGGCGTGCAGAACATGTCGCAGATCCCCATCGCCGCCGCCATGACGGTCGCCGAGCAGTTCGGCTTCACCGACCCCTTCTCCGGATCGGTCGGCTGGGTCAAGCGGTACGGCGATCAGCCGGTGTCGCAGTTCTACGCCGCCGACGAGATCGCCCGCCGCTGGGACATCTCGCGCGTCGAGATGGAGGAGTGGGCCTACCAGTCGCACCAGCGGGCGCTGACCGCCATCGCCGAAGGCCGCTTCACGGCCGAGATCGCCCCAGTGGGCGAGGTTTCCGAGGACATCGGGCCGCGGGCCGACACGTCCCTGGAGAAGATGGCGGGGCTCAAGCCGTTGCAGGAGGGCGGTCGCGTCACCGCCGGTGTCTCCTCACAGCTCACCGACGGGGCTGCTGCCCTGCTCGTGGTGTCGGAGCGGGCCCTTCGCGAGCACGGCCTGACGCCGCGGGCCCGGATCCACCACCTCTCCGTACGCGGTGACGACCCGATCCTGATGCTCACCGCCCCGATCCCGGC
>JANOTZ010000167.1:0-45723 GCA_031416735.1 Frankiales bacterium | reverse complement strand
TCGAGGTTCCCACGAAAGGAATGATTGAACACTCAATGAAGTTATGCCAGACTGACACCCCCACCAACAGGGAGCCTCAGATGGCCATCCACCGCCTCAACCACGCCGTGCTCTACGTCCGCGACGTCGACGCCAGCGTCGCCTTCTACGGCGGCGTTCTCGGCTTCCGCACCAAGCTCGCGATGCCCGGCGCCGCTTTCCTGCAGGCGCCCGGCTCGACCAACGACCACGACCTCGGGCTGTTCCAGCGCGAGGGCTCCCTGTTGGTGGGGGTGTCAGTCTGGCATAACTTCATTGAGTGTTCAATCATTCCTTTCGTGGGAACCTCGACCGGTGAGGCTTTTCGTGGCGGTCCGACCACCCCCGGACGCGTGTACGGCGCTCGCCGCCGCACTGGGACAGGCTCCCGATCCCCGCTGGCACGTCACCCTGGCGTTTCTCGGCGAACGCCCCGACGCAGACTCCCTGCTCTCCCTGCTGGCCGGCGTCGCGCGACAGCACGCAGCGTTCTCCCTCGCGCTGCAGGGCGGCGGGACGTTCGGCGGTCCGGTGCTGTGGGCCGGGCTGGCGGGCGATCTTCCGGCACTGTCGGCGTTGGCCACCGACGTGCAACGGGTCCTCGACGCGGTCGAGGAACGGCCCTTCCACGGACACCTGACTCTGGCGCGTGGCCGACGTCTCGCCGTACCGGCTGGTCTTTCCGCTCATGTCGGGGAGCCGTGGCCGGTGACGGAGGTCGAGCTGGTGCGCAGCCACTTCTCCCGGCACGAGGTGCTGGCCCGGGTGCCGCTGGCTGATCAGTGACAGCAGCCGTCGCCGCGCCAGGCGGCTCGGCCCTCCCTCGCCGCCAGTGCCGCGATGACCAGCCCGGCGACCGGGTCGGCCCACCACCAGCCGAACGCGGCATTGACGCCGAGCCCTCCCAGCAGGACCGCGCTCATGTAGGTGCACAGCAGGGTCTGGTTGCTGCCGGCCACCACGCTGGCGGAGTGCAGAGCCCGGCCGGTACGGCGCTGGGCGCGCGACAAGACCGGCATCACGGTGAGGGAGGTGGCGGCGAGCAGGAGTCCGACGGTGGACGGGTCCGGGTGGACGCCGCGCACCAGGGCGGAGGTGCTGTCGTAGGCGACGAAACCGGCGAGGGCGAAGAACGACAGCCCGATCAGCCGCGTCGCCAGCACCTCGCGGCTGGCGGGCAGGTGGTGCCGGAACTGCCAGACGATGACCAGCCCGCTGAACACCTCGATGGTGGCGTCGAGGCCGAACCCGAACAGGGCCCGTGATCCTGCCACCGCGCCCGCCGACAGGGCGACGACCGCCTCCAACACGTTGTAGCTGACGCCGAAGGTCGACAGCCGCCGGGCCAGCCGGTTGAGCCGGAGCCGGGTGGCGTCGTCGAGGTCAGGCGCGGTGTGCGTCACCTGTCGAGGGAAACCCGGCCCGACCGTGTGGTCAAGCCCGACGTCGGCGTTGCACGGGCGTTTCGGCGATCCCCACGGCAGGAACGGAGGCCGGTCCGGCGAAGGATGTCCGCATGCGCCCCCTCCCCCTTGCCACCGTCGGGCTCGCCACCGCCCTCGCACTGGTGCTGCCAGCCGCTCCGGCCTTCGCCGCCCCGACCTGCGTCGACCCGCTGACCCGGACCGCCTGCGGTGGTCGCGTGGTGCCGGAGGCAGCCCTGTCGGTCAGCCAGCACCAGTTCGACGGGCCGGTGGACAACCTCGCGGACACGCTGGGTGCCCTCGCGGACGTCGCACCGGACGGCTTCTTCACCCCCACCAGCATCGGCAAGAGCGCCGGCGGGCGCGACCTGTGGGTCGTGAAGATCACCGACCCCACGGTGCCGTCTGCGGGGAAGGTCCAGTCAGCGATCTCGCTGTCCGTGCACGGCCTCGAGCCGGCGGGTCGTGAGGGCGCGCTGCGCTATCTCGAGGACCTCGCCACCTGGCTCGCCACCGACCCCGGCCACCTGCTGTACGCCGGCAAGACGTCGATCAGCGTGTCGGCGCTGTTCAAGCAGGTCGAGTTCTACGTCGCTTTCACCAACCCGGACGGCTGGGCGGCGCAGGACCTCGACGACGACAACCAGTCGAGCGGGGCCACGACCCCTCGCTACAACTCCGCCGGCGCCGACCTGAACCGCGACTTCCCCACCCTGGGGTGGGTGGACCGCACCTCCTCGGGCGGCTCGGGCAGCAAGCGCGGACCCATGGCGGACCAGCCGGAGACCCGGCTCTGGTACGGCCTACTGGCCTCACTCCCGGACCTGCGGTCGGCAGGTGACATCCACGGCGAGCTCACCAGCGTCAACAACGCCTTCAGCGACATCATGTGGCCGGCCGGGCAGTGGTCACCCGCCCACCAGGCCAAGGAGCTGCAGCTCGCGGAGGACATGATCGCCACCGTCGAGCGCAAGTTCGACGAGGACGGGGTCGTGCTCGGCGACCTGTTCGGCCCGACCATCGGTCAACGGCCGGCCAACGTCGCCACCGGCTACGACGTCGTCGGCTATGACGACTCGGGGTTCATGGGCGACGCCATGCAGCGGCTCAACAACGGTCGCGTCGTCGAGATCGACGTCGAGAACTTCCTGTCCCACCTGGCCCCCAACGTGCTCTGGGCCTCCCCCGTGGAGCAGGCCCACATCGCGGCGGTCCGCGGCAACATGGAGGCGCTGCTCGTCACCGCCCTCAAGGAGCGGGACGTCACCGCTGACCTCGACCTCGGCAAGGTCGCCTACGTCGACGACCCGGCCCGGGTCACCAGTGCCGACGGGACCGGCTTCGACCTCGTTGCCGGCGAGCGGCAGGTGCCCTACGACGTCTCCCGGCTCACCTACTTCCAGGACCTCGCGACCGACACCGGCGCCACCATCCCCGGGTTGGCCGCAGCGGACGTGGGCTCGGCGGACCTGGGCGGCTTCGACAGCCTGGTGCTGTCCGACGTCGAGGTGCCCAAGGACACCCGGGGTCGCCCCGTCGACCGGGCCGCCTACGTCCGGGCGTTGCGGGCCTTCGTCGACGGCGGCGGTCAGCTCGTGCTCACCGACAGCGCGGTGACCCTGCTCGACGACCTCGGGGTCGGCGACGAGGCAGCGCAGACCCTGCAGCGGTCCAACGCCGGCCACGTCGACTTCATCACCGGCGAGCATCCCTTCAAGGCAGGGCTGTTCGGCGTCCCGAGCCAGACCTACTACGAGGTCCCGCTCGGCTTCCCCGCCACCAGCCAGTCGCCGCACCACGGCATCACCACGGCCGCCTGGGCCGAGGCCGGTGGCACGACGGTCGGCACCGTCGGGACCAGCACCGTGCTCGGCGAGCTTCCCCGCGGCAAGGGCAAGATCACCATCTTCGGCGCGATCCTGCCGCAGCCGATCGAGAGCCTCGAGTCGATCGAGACGCCGCACCCGGAGGGCCTCGCGGACTACGCCGTCACCATCGCCGGCGGGCAGGTGCTGCACAACGTGCTCGCCTACCGCGCCGCGAGCCGGTCCGCTGTCACCCCGCCGAACACGCGGCCCACCACCCCGGATGCCGGCGGACCCACGGGCCTCGCGGCGACCGGCCTCTCGACCCTGCCCGGCCTGCTCGGCCTCGTCCTGCTCCTCGGGGTCGTCGCCCGCCGGCGCGCCACTCTGCGCCCGAGTCCGCGCGCCTGACCGGTCAGGTTTCGGGGCGCCGGACCACGGCGAGGAAGAACTCGTCCAGGGCCCTGATCGCCTGCAGGAAATGATCGAGCTCGACCGGCTTCGAGACATAGGCGTTGGCATGCAGGTCGTAGGCGCCCTGGATGTCCTCTGCCCGGTTCGAGGTCGTGAGCACGACCACGGGAATGGTCTGCAGCAACGGGTCCTGCTTGACCTCGGCGAGCACCTCGAGCCGCAGGCGAGCCATCGCCTGCTCACCGTCGTTGACGAGGCTGATGGTGTTGTGCAACTTGCTCTGCTGCAGCGTCAGCACGGTGAGGTCGGCATCACCAGGGTCGTCCTCGACCAGCAGGATCTCGATCGGCACGAGCGCGGCTTCTGACACGGCGTCGCGCCTCCCCCCGGACTGCCCTCTTCACGGTACTGCGGTGACCCGCCCCGGACGAGGGAGGCGGCCACCTCAGCGAGCCCGAGCGGCAGGTTGGACGGCCGGCGCCGTCGTACGGCAGAATTGGCACTCAGAAGTTGTGAGTGCCAGCCAGGAGGAACCGACGTGCCGACCTACCAGTACGCGTGCACCGCGTGCGGGGAACAGCTCGAGGCGGTCCAGTCGTTCACCGACCCGTCCCTCACCGAGTGCCCCGCCTGCCAGGGCGCGCTGCGCAAGGTCTTCTCGGCCGTAGGGGTCGTCTTCAAGGGCTCCGGGTTCTACAAGACCGACAGCCGGAAGGCCTCGAGCGCCTCGGACAAGCCTGCCGAGAAGAAGTCCGACAAGACCCCGGCTGCCAAGTCCGAGTCCACCAGCTCGAGCAGCTCGTCGTCGTCCGGCTCGTCTTCGGGCAGTTCGTCCTCGGACAGCTCGGGCTCCAAGGCCAGCAGCACCACTCCCGCCGCCTGACCCGGCGGTCCTGTGGACGGCCTGGCACCCGCCGGGCACGCGCCACCTAGGTTTCCCCCATGACAGCAGCACCCATCGGGGTCATCGGCGGCTCGGGCTTCTACGCCTTTGTCGAAGGCGCCCAGGAGATTGACGTCCTCACGCCGTACGGCGCACCCTCCGGGCCGGTCGTCGTGGGCGAGGTCGAGGGCCGCCGAGTGGCGTTCCTCCCGCGGCACGGCAAGGACCACCGCTTCCCGCCGCACCGGATCCCCTACCGGGCCAACCTGTGGGCGCTGCGCGCGCTCGGGGTCCGCCAGGTCCTCGCCCCGTGCGCGGTCGGTGGCCTGAAGGCCTCGCTCGGCCCGGGTGCGCTGGTGGTGCCCGACCAGCTCGTCGACCGCACCAGCGGCCGGGTGCAGACCTTCCACGACACCGGCGCCGTGCACGTCTCGTTCGCCGATCCGTACTGCCCGACCGGGCGGGCCGTCGCCGTCGCCCGGGCCGGCGCCGCGGGCTGGCCGGTCACCGACGGCGGCACCATGGTCGTCATCGAAGGTCCACGGTTCTCCACCCGAGCCGAGTCGCAGTGGTACTCCGCCCAGGGTTTTTCCGTGATCAACATGACCGGGCATCCGGAGGCTGTCCTCGCCCGCGAGCTGGCCCTCTGTTACACCTCGCTCGCCCTGGTCACCGACCTCGACGCCGGGGTCGAGGGCGGCCAGGAAGTCACCCAGGAGGAGGTGTTCCGGGTGTTCGCTGAGAACACCGCGCGACTGCGCACCCTGTTGTACGACGTGCTCGCCGGCCTCCCCGACGAGCGCACCTGTCCGTGCGGCGCCGCCCTCGACGGCATCGACCACGACCTGGTGCTGCCGTGAGTGCGGGCCTGCGCCAAGCACTCACCGTCGGCCTCGACCTGGTGCTGCCGTGAGTGCGGGCCTGCGCCAGGCACTCCGGCTCAACCTCCACCGGGCTTTCGCGTGAGCGCCGACCGGGGTCGCGTGCTTCGCGAGGTGTCGCGGGCCACCCGCCGGCACCGCGCGCTGCTCGCCGCGGGCCTTACCGCCGCCGCTGTCGCGACCGCCCTCCCGCTGCTCGCGCCCGAACCGGCGCCCACCCTCACCGTGCTGGCCGCCAGCCGCGACCTGCTGCCCGGCGCGCCTCTCACCTCCGCCGACCTCACCGCGGTCGCCCTGCCGCGGGCGCTCGCACCGGAGGGCGCCCTCACCGACCTGGACCAGACGGTCGGGCGATCCCTGGCCGGTGCGGTCCGGCGCGGCGAGGCCCTGACCGACGTCCGGCTGCTCGGATCCGGGCTGGTACGTGGTCGCGGTCTGGTGGCCGCGCCGGTCCGGCTCGCCGACCCCGCAACGGCGGCCCTGCTGCACGCCGGGGACCGCGTCGACGTGCTGGCCACCCCCACCGACGGCCGCCAGGACACCGCCCTCACGGTGGCGGCCGGCCTGGAGGTGCTCGCCGTCCCCGCAGGAGGTTCCGGCGACCCGGACGGAGCGCTCGTGGTGCTGGCCGCTACCCCGCACACCGCGGCCCGGCTCGCCGCGGCGGCCGTCGGCAGCCGGCTGTCGATCACGGTGCTGGCGCCGTGACCTACGCGGTGCTGGCTTTCGCGGCCTGTCCGGTGGTGGCGCTGTGACCTACGCGGTGTGGGGGTGGGGCGGGCCCGGCGACGAGCCGACGGCGGCGTCCCTCGAGCAGCTGGCGCCGTTCGTCACGGCCACCACCGGCATCGCCGTACAAGCCCCCGAGAGCTCCAAGGCAATGCCGGACCTGGCGGCACCCCGGCGGGACCTGCCGGGCTCGCTGCAGCACCTGGGCTCGGGCGACCCGACAGACCGGGCGCGACACGGAATCGGAAGGGCCTACCGCGACCTGATCCGCGGGCTGCGCGGCGAGCTGCCCGACGTCCCCGACCTGGTAGTGCGGCCGCAGTCCGAGCAGGACGTCGTGGACGTCCTCGACTGGGCGACGACGCAGAGCGTGCCGGTCGTGCCCTTCGGCGGCGGCACCTCGGTGGTCGGCGGGGTCGAGCCGCGCGGACTGGCCGGTGCGGTCAGCCTCGACCTGAGCCGGCTGTCCGGGCTGGTGGAGGTCGACGCCACCTCACGGGCGGTCCGCCTGCGCGCCGGGACCTTCGGGCCCGCTGCCGAGGCGGCGCTGAAACCGCACGGACTGACGCTGCGCTTCTATCCGCAGTCCTTCGAGCAGTCCACGGTCGGCGGCTGGGTCGCGACCCGCGCGGCCGGGCACTTCTCCACCCGGCTGACCCACATCGACGACCTCGTCGAGTCGGTCCGAGCCGTCACTCCTGCCGGGCTGTGGGAGTCCCGCCGGCTCCCCGGGTCGGGCGCCGGTCCGTCCCCCGACCGGATGCTGCTCGGCAGCGAGGGCACCCTGGGGGTGGTCACCGAGGCCTGGCTCCGCGCCCAGCCCCGACCCGTCCACCGCTGGTCCGCCACCCTGGCCGCGCCCGACTTCGCGTCGGGCGCACAGGCGGTCCGCGCCCTCGTCCAGTCCGGGCTCTCGCCCGCCACCTGTCGTCTGCTCGACCCGGTCGAGGCCGGCCTGTCCGGCACCCTGACCACCGGCGAGGCGGCCCTCGTCCTGGGCCTGGAGTCGCTCGCCGTGCCGCTCGACGCCGAGATCGCGCACGCCCTGCAGCTGCTGCAGGACCACGGCCTCCGGGTCCTCGAGCAGGGCGCTCGCGGGGAAGTCGGCGAGGCCTGGCGGTCGACGTTCGTCCGAGCGCCGTACCTGCGGGAATCCCTTGTATTGCTGGGGATTCTGGTCGAAACGTTTGAGACCGCAGTGACGTGGGACCGCTTCGACGCGCTGGTCTCCGGCGTCACCGCCGCGGTCACCGACGCGCTGCGGCGGGTGTGCGGCGGTGGGGCGGTCGGGGTCCGGCTGACCCACGTCTACCCCGACGGCGCGGCGCCCTATTTCACCGTGGTCGCGCCGGCCCGGCGAGGCAGTGAGATCGCCCAGTGGGACGAGATCAAGGCCGCGGCCAGTGACGCCCTCGCGGCCGCCGGCGGCACGATCACCCACCACCACGCGGTCGGTCGCGACCACCGGCCCTGGTACGACGCTCAGCGGCCCGACCCGTTCGGGCTCGCGCTCCGGGGGGCGAAGGCAGCCCTCGATCCGGCCGGCATCCTCAACCCGGGGGTCCTCCTCGACTGAACGCCGGGGTCCTGCTCGACCGAGCGCCGGCCTGGGTACGGAAGGATCGGGCATCACATCCCTGCAGCCTGGAGGTCTCGTGAACGGATTCAAGAAGTTCCTGCTCCGCGGCAACGTCGTGGACCTGGCCGTCGCGGTCGTCATCGGCGCGGCGTTCGGCTCGGTCGTCACCGCGTTCGTCAAGGCCTTCGTCACACCCCTGGTCGGGCTGGCGACCGGAGCGGCCGGTGACTTCAGCAAGCGGGAGTTCACCGTCGGCGTCGGCGGCGACAAGGACGTCGTCTTCCCCTACGGCGAGTTCGTACAGGCCGCGATCTCGTTCGTCGTCATCGCTGCAGTCGTCTACTTCTTCGTCGTCCGGCCGGTGCAGCACCTGATGGACCGCTTCAAGACCGAGCCCGAGCCGGGCGCCCCGGTCAAGGACTGCCCAGAGTGCCTGTCGAAGATCCCGCAGGCCGCGCTCCGCTGCGCCTTCTGCACCGTCGACCAGCTCGACGTCGCCTGACCTCCCCGGCGTCTGCCTCCGCCTTCTCCGACATCTGCATCAAACACGCCAGCCGTGTCTGATGCAGATGTCGGCGTAGTGGCCTGAGGAGGGCACCTCGTTATTCGCGGTGGTGGGGCGGGCGGTCGGCGAGGAACCGCTCGACCTCACGCCGTTCGTCCTCAGCCCTCGGCTCGTCGACGTCGGGGCGAGGTTCGTCGCCTGGCGGCACCGCCCCGGGCGGGCCCACAGCACGGCGTCTCTTACGGGGCTGTTCCTTCGTCACCCCACCAGTGTCACCCCCCGCGCATCCGCGACCCGTGGCGCCCTTGGGCACATCTGGCTGTTTCTCGCGACCGGCGGGGCGCCCAGTAGGATCCCCGGGCGGGCGGTGACCTCTGCCCCCGCCTCCGTAGCTCAGTGGATAGAGCGCCTCCGTCCTAAGGAGGGCGTCGGGAGTTCGATTCTCTCCGGGGGCACCACAGCTGCCGAAACATCCGTCAGACCCCGACCTGCGAACGCCTACCGGTCGGCCACCTCGACCGGCCGCCGAGCGCCGGGCCGGCACCAGCCCGCGAGGGAGCACCCGTGCGTCCGCTTCACCCGCGTCTGTCCATCCGCCCTGCGGAGCACGACACCCGGGCCGTCGTGCTGGTGCTCCACGGCGGCAAGGAGCACAGCTATGAGTCGTCGGAGCCAGGGCACCTGAGCTCGCGCCGCGTCAACCCCTTCGCCCGGGCCCTGCACCGGCGGGGGGCTGCGCACGGCGTGGCGGTGTGGAAGGTCCGCTACCGGGTCCGCGGCTGGAACGCCCCTGAGCGGTCACCGGTCGCGGACGCGCGGTGGGCCCTCGAGGAAGTGCGCCGCGTGCACGGCGACGTGCCCGTCGTGCTGCTCGGGCATTCGATGGGCGGGCGGGCCGCGGCGCACGTCCTCGACGACCCGTCCGTCATCGCGATGGTCGCCCTGTGCCCCTGGCTCCCCGACGAGCCGATCCACGGCGTGTCGGGCAGGAAGGTCGTCATCGCGCACGCCGTCGGCGACAACTGGACCAGCCCCGCCGAGTCGGTCGCGTGGGCCGCTGCGGCACGACCGCTGGCCACCTCGCTGACCTACGTGCGGGTGCAGCGGACCGGCCACTTCATGCTCCGCCGATCGCGACTGTGGACCGACCTCGCCGTCGGGTTCCCGTTGTCCTGGCTGGATCTCGACCCATCCGTCGGACGGCGTGCGACGAACGTCCTGGCACAAGCCGCTACCGGAGCTCCCCTGCTCACCGTGTAGCCCCCACTACCCGGATCGGAGGCGAAGCGCGGTGCGTTCCCCCCGTCGTACAGCGGTCATCGGGTCCGGAGTTTCCGGGCTCACCGCGGCCTATGTGCTCGAGCGATCGGGCTCCCGGGTCACGCTCTTCGAGAAAGACGCCCGCCTGGGCGGCCACGCCGACACCCATGACGTCCTCGACGGGCGCGGTCATGTCCAGCGGGTCGACACCGGCTTCATCGTCCACAACGCCCGCACCTACCCGGTGTTGCTGCGGCTGTTCGCCGAGCTCGAGGTGGAGACCCAGGACTCCGACATGAGCCTGTCCGTCCGCTGCGACGAGTGCGGCCTGGAATACGCAGGGGCCCAAGGCCTGGGCGGGCTGTTCGCCGTACGCCGGGCTGCCGACCCTCGGTATCTGAAGATGCTCGCCGAGGTCGTGCGCTTCCACCGCCGGGCCCGGGCCGCGCTCGCCGGTCCCCCCAGCGAGGAGACCCTCGACGCCTTCCTGGTGCGGGGCCGGTTCACGCCATACTTCCGGTCGCACTTCATGACGCCGGTCGTGTCCGCCGTGTGGTCCTGCCCACCGGCCACCGCCGGGCAGTACCCGGCCCGCTATCTGTTCTCCTTCCTGTCCCACCACGGGATGCTGCGCGTGACCGGCTCGCCCCAATGGCGGACCGTCGTCGGCGGTTCCCGCACCTACGTCGAGAAGGTGGCCAAGGAACTCAGCGCGGTGCGCACGTCCTCTCCGGTCGTCTCGGTGCGTCGGACCCCGGCCGGCGTCGAGGTCGACGACGGGGAGGTGCAGACCTTCAACGCGGTCGTCATCGCCACCCATCCGCACCAGGCCCTGTCGCTACTGGCCCAGCCCACCGCGGAACAACGCGAGGTGCTCGGCGCGATCACCTACACGGCCAACCCGACGGTGCTGCACACCGACACCTCCCTGCTGCCCCGCAGCAACCGCGCGCAGGCGTCCTGGAACTACCTGATGGATCGTTGCGACAGCGACGCGGCGTCGGTGCTCGTGAGCTATGACCTGAGCCGGCTGCAGTCGCTGGACGCACCGGAGCGGTTCGTCGTGACCCTCAACGGCCTCGACCGCATCGACCCCGCCACCGTGGTGGACCGGATGGACTACGAGCACCCGAGCTACACGCCGACCTCGGTAGCGGCCCGGGACCGGCTACCCGCGCTGAGCGACGGGGTGGTCGCCTTCGCCGGGGCCTACCACGGCTGGGGATTCCACGAGGACGGCGCGCGCTCCGGCGTGGAAGCCGCCCGCGCCCTGGGAGCGACCTGGTGACAGCGCTCTACGCCACGACCATCCACCACGCCCGGCAGACGCCGATCCGCCACACCTTCACCTACCGCAGCTATTGGTGGCTGGTCGACCTCGACGCCCTGCCGACCCGTTTCCGCGCGCAGGACCACGTCGGGGATCCGGCGTTGTCGATCCGCGCCAACCTCGACACTCTGCTTGCTGCACAGGGGATCTCCGCTTCCCGCATCCTCATGCTGACCAGTGCCCGCACCCTCGGTCACGTCTTCAACCCGATCTCGGTGCACTGGTGCCTGTCCTCGACCGGCGGACTGGTCGCCATCGTCGTCGAGGTGCACAACACGTACGGCGGAAGGCACGCCTACGTGCTTCGCCCCGACGCGGACGGGTGGGCCGGCACCGAGAAGGTCTTCTACGTCTCACCGTTCCACCCGGTCGACGGCCACTACGAGATGCACCTGCCGGTGCCGGGGTCCGAGGTACGCCTCGACGTGACCTACCACCGACCCGGGGCACGGCCGTTCGTCGCCACCGTCCGCGGCACCCGGACACCGCTCACCCCCCGGGTGCGGCTGGCCCTCGCCTGCTCCACCCGACTGGTCTCCCTGCGCATCCGCGTCCAGGGCATCCGGCTCTTCCTGCGACGACTGCCCGTCGTCCCTCGCCCCCCGAAGGAGCAAACCCCATGAGTGTCCTCGAGACCGGTCGTCGCGAGGCTGTCCAGACCCTCGGCCACCTCGATCCCACGAGGTGGCCGGCCATCGCGACCGTCCCGGGCAACAGGGCACGTGGGCGCATCGCTCAGCAGCTGTTCGAGCGGGTGGTGCGCACGCTCCCGTTGCATGTGCTGCTGCCCGACGGCCGGGTGCTCGGTGCCGGCGGTCTCGCCGGTCCGGTCCTGCGGATGCGGCGTCCCGAAGCGTTCTACCTGCGCCTCGGCAGCTCCGGTCTGGTCGGCTTCGGCGAGGCCTACATGGCAGGGGATTGGGAGACCGACGACCTCGCGGGGGTCCTCACCGTCTTTGCAGCCCGGGTAGGGGAGCTGATTCCGCCGCCCCTGCAACGGTTGCGCGACCTCGCGTTGCTGCGCCACCCGGCGAGCGACAACCAGAGCAAGCGGCAGCAGAAGCGCAACATCGAGCGGCACTACGACCTGTCGAACGAGCTGTTCGCGCTGTTCCTCGATGACACCTTGACCTACTCCTCCGCGCTCTTCGACCCCGCATCGCCGGCACAGCCCGATGGCCGACCGGCGGCGACCTGGGAGCAGCTCGAGGGCGCCCAGCACCGCAAGATCGACCGGCTACTCGATGGCGCCGCAGTCACGGCCGGCAGCAGGATTCTGGAGATCGGCACCGGGTGGGGCGAGTTGGCGCTCCGGGCAGCGGCGCGCGGCGCCCACGTCCACTCGATCACGCTGTCCGAGGAGCAACGCACCTTGGCCCTGTCCCGCGTGCGGGACGCCGGGCTCGCCGACCTGGTGACGGTCGAGCTGTGCGACTACCGCGACGTGGAGGGCAGGTATGACGCCGTGCTGTCCGTCGAGATGGTCGAGGCGGTCGGCCACCGCTACTGGCCGGAGTACTTCGCCGTCCTGGACCGCCACCTCTCACCGGGCGGAAGGGTTGGCCTGCAGGCGATCACGATGCCGCATGACCGGATGCTCGCGTCACGCGACACCTTCACCTGGATCCACAAGTACATCTTCCCCGGCGGGCTCATCCCCTCGGTCAACGCGATCGAGCAGGCGGTCTTTCAGCACACGTCGATGAGGGTCCTCGACCGCTTCGCCTTCGGACCGCACTACGCCGAGACGCTGCGGCTGTGGCGCGCCCGCATCGAGAGCCGGCCCGAGGAGGTCGAGGCGCTCGGCTTCGACGAGACTTTCCGCCGCATGTGGTCGCTGTATCTCGCCTACTCCGAGGCGGGGTTCTCCTCCGGATATCTTGACGTCCACCAATTCGTCCTCGAGAAGACCCGCTGAGGCTGACCGTGCGTTGGAAGAACCGTGTCTACCGGATCATCGTTGCTCTCGGCGGGGGCGCTTTCGCCGTACTCGGTCTGCGTCGCACGATCCTCGGGTCCGCACACGTGCCCGCCACCGGCGGTGTGGTGCTCGCGCTCAGCCACTTCAGCTATCTCGACTTCGCACTGGCTGAGTGGGCCCTCTGGCGCGACCAGCGGCGCTACACACGGTTCATGGCCACCCTGAAGTCCTTTGAACACAGGCTATCCGGGCCGCTGATGCACGCGATGGGTCACATTCCCGTTGACCGGACAGCGGGGGCCGGTGCCTACCAGCATGCCGTCAAGGCGCTCGACCGCGGCGAGGTCGTCGGGGTCTTCCCCGAGACCCGTGTGTCACGCAGCTTCACGCTGCTTCCCTTCAAGAACGGAGCCGCACGGATGGCGGCGCAGTCCGGCGCTCCGCTCGTCCCCTGTGTCATCTGGGGCAGCCACCGCGTCCTCACCCGCACCCGCAGACCCCGCCTCCTCGAGGCGTGGGGGGCGCCCGTGACGATCCTGTTCGGGGAGGCGATCCACGTCGGTCCGGACGACGATCCGCAGGTCGTGACCGACAACCTGCAGCGCGTCATGGGCGAGCTGCTCGAACAGGCGCAGGACGCCTATCCGGCGCCGGGCGAGCCGGGCGCCTGGTGGGTCCCCGCCCACCGCGGCGGAGGCGCGCCGACCCCCGCCCAGGCCGCCGTCCTCGACCTCGGCGCCTGACTCACCGGCCGACCCGCCGGTGTCGCGGGTCAGCGCTGCGCTCTCGGGGATCAGCAGACGTGGTTGACGTCGAAGGCCTGACCGCTCTGACCGGGCTGGACCTGCACCATGACGACCGGCCCCCCGGAGAACGACGAGGCCGGGACGCAGAGGGCGGCGGGGTTGTTATCGGGTGCGCGGAAGACCCAGTTCTGGACGTCGGTGCGGACGTAGTCGCCCATGATGAGCTTCCAGTCCGGCGCGGTGCTGCTGGCCCGGTCGGAGTAGATGCCCACCCGGTAGCCAAGCCCCCGGAGCCGGGCGATCGCGGTGCTCACGACGGCCCGGTTGGTGGCGACGCTGTCGGTCCAGAACGGTCCGCCGGCATAGGGACCTTCCACGTCGAGCCACACGAAGGGCTTGCCCCCACCCGGCGCCGCCGGGATCTTCGGCGCCGCGAAGGAGGCGAGGTTCCAGCCGTAGTTATAGCCGCAGTCGCTGGTCTTCTGCTTGGCGCTGCAGTCGACCGCCTTGGGACCGGCGTCGGCCCAGTGCGGGTTGTCGACGTTGGCGTCGGTGTTGATGTAGGCACTCGGGGCGCCACTCAGGGTCGACGCCCAGGCCCACTCGTCGGCCAGGCAGGTGTTGCCGCTGTTGTTGAGGTTGAAGGTGCCGCGGGTGACGCCGATGACGGCGAACGCGCCGCCGGTCGGGTGGTTGCTGGTGGTGGAGCCGGCGGTCGTGCACTGTGGCCAGCTGATGTCCCAGCCGTCGCCCGCCGGGCCGAACCACCCGGCGACGTCGACGACCAGGTCGACGGTCTGCGCACCGACCGCGAGGCGGATGGCACCGTCCTCCCCGGCCGCCACCACCGCGGCGTTGGGGACGTCCTGACCCCGCAGGAAGTTGAGGTTGCTGGCCACCGGCGGGTTGGGCGCCTCGCTCTGTGCCGGGTAGGCGGTGACGTGCGAGTTCGCTGTCGGCCGGGTCGCCGTCAGGTTGAGGGCGAGCGCCTTCGCCATCCAGGGCAGCGCCCCCGCACCGGAGAGGCCGAGCACCCGCGGAGCACCGGCGGCCACGGGTGAGCTCTGCCTCGTGTCCAGGACCCGGAACGGGTCGACCGGGTGGAAGACGTCACCGCTGCCGGGGACATACCACCCCGCGAGGTCCACGACGATGTTCGTCGTCCCCGCGTTGTTGTAGAGCTGCACCCTGTCGCTGAGGTCCTCGACCCGGACCACGACCTGGTTGGCGACCACCTGTCCCCGGGAGGGGTTGAGGTTGCTGACGATCGGTCGCGTCCCGCCGGGGTAGACCGTCACGAAGGTGTTGGCCGTCGGCGCCACGGCCGTGACGTTCAGGACAACGGCAGAGGCATCGGCCGGCACCCCGGAGACGCCGCCATCACGGCAGGTGCCCGTCAGTGGGAGGGTGCGCGGCTGACCGGCTTGCAACGGCTGGCCACCGCGGGTGTCGAGCAGGCGGCAGGGGCTGCGCCCTGAGAACCCGGCACCACTGCCGCCGTCCACATAGAAACCGGCGAGGTCCGCGATCAGGTGGACCGTCGCCGAGCCGTTGTGCAGCCGCACCGCACCGCCGACGCCGAGCCGGGTCACCACCAGGTTGGCGACGGTCCCGCCGCTCACCACGTTGAGGTTGCTCACCAGCGGCGGCGCACCGTCTGCGGCGGGTTGCGGGTAGACGCGAATCACCGTCGTGCCCGTCGCGGCCGTGGCGGTGACGTTGAGCACCGCGGCGGTGGCCCCCGCGGGGGTGCCGGGCAGGACGAGGTCGATCGTCTCACCCGCACCGACCACACCGGGGCGGGCACCCGTCCCGTTACGTGTGTCGAGCACCCGCGACGGTGCCTGCGGCAGGTAGGTCGACTGCCCCGCGGTGGTCGCAACCGCCGCCGCGGCCGGCGCCGACAGGCCCGCCATCGCAGCGACGAGCGCGACCAGCAGGACCAGGGCGCGACGTGTCATGCGACCCAACCTAGACGGCCCCACGTTGGGTACGGTCCCGCAGGTGACCCCTCCTGAGAGCAGCACCTTGATCGTCGGCGCACGCTTCAACGGCCCGCCCGGCTCGGCCAACGGCGGCATCACCTGCGGCCTGCTCGCGCAGCACCTGGCGGCCGCGGAGGTCCAGGTGACGCTGCGCACACCGCCGCCCCTCGACACCACGATGCGCATCGTCGACGGCTGCCTCTACGACGGAGACGTCCTCGTCGCCGAGGCCGTCCCCGGCACGGTCGAGGTCTCCCCTCCCCCGGCCGTGTCGGTGGAGCAGGCCGCTGCGGCGACTTCGTCGTACCCGGGTCTGAGTGACCATCCGTTTCCGACCTGTTTTGTCTGCGGACCCGCGCACACCGACGGGCTCGGCCTCACGCCGGGTCAGGTGGGCGACGGTGTGGTCGCGGCGGTGTGGACGCCGGCGGAGAGCTCGCCGGTGATGGTGTGGGCGGCACTCGACTGTCCCGGTGGCTGGTCGGCGGACCTGGTCGGGCGACCGATGGTGTTGGGCCGGATGGCCTGCCGCATAGACGTTCTGCCCGAGGTCGGCACGCCTTACGTGGTCCAGGGTTGGCTCACCGGAGGCGAGGGCCGCAAGGTCCACACCGGCAGTGCCTTGTACGACGGAAGCGGGCGCGTCCTCGCCGTGGCCCAGGCCACCTGGATCACCATCACCTGAGTACGGCTTCTAAGGTTCCCGAGTTTGGGCCATCTCGACCCAACCTGAGCACAGGGATCCGGTCGAAGCGGCACTCCTTGGCGAGGCCACCGAGCTTGACCGCGACCCTGTGCAAGGCACCGATCAGGTGCGCCTGGTCGTCGGACTCACACAACGCCCCGCGCCACTTCCCGAAGTGCGACAGCGCCCCGACGAGCAGGAACGCCTTGCTGCGCCGGTAGTCGTCCCAGTGGCCCGGCTGGTTCGGGAGCTCAAGCCAGTCCCACTGTGTCTCGACCCCCGCAGGGTGGTCGATGATCGCGACCGGGCGGCCCTTCGCCGGGCGGCAGGGCTCGCACGCCGGCCGAAGTCCTCGGGTCCGCAGGCCTCGGGTGAACGACGGGTAGGACAGCGTCATTCCGAGCTCGACGACCGCGTCGAACAACGCGGTCGCCCACAGGTGTGGGTCCTCGGCGAGCCGCGCTGCGCAGTACGCCGCGAACGGCTCGAACAGAACCGGCACCGAACAGACCCGTTGCCCGACGACCCGGCCGCCGTTGAGCTAGGCCCGGATCGTCTTGCGGTCCCGACCCAGCTGGTTGGCGGTCGCGGTCGGTCCTTCGTCCGCAGCATCCGGCCACGTGCTGCTCCGTTCCCGCGAATGTGGAAGTCGGCTGGGCCGTGCCTGACGGGCACCATGATGGTGGGGACGTTGATCATGCTGCTCGCGGTCCAAAGCGCGGTGGCAGCCAGTGTGTGCACGAGCGTGGGGTTGGTGTCGTTGTTCGGCTTCACACGATCGGTGTATCGCTCGCTCGCGTGAACGGCGGCGACCGTTGGGGTCCCTGAGCAGTCCGGAGCGGTGATTGGTCGGCCGGGATCTCTCCGGCGGACCGACCTGTCCGAGACACGTACACAGCCCCTCGTTTGGCTACGGGGCTGGCCTGCGGTAGCACCCTCGATCGTCGTTTACCGCCCCTTCTTCGCGGCCGCCTTGGCTCGGTACATGGCGGCGTCGGCGTCGTGGAGCAACTACGCGGGCGTCGTCGGGGCCCCGCCGAGGCCTGGGCGGTGGACGACAACTCCGACACTCCCGGTCGCTGTCACGAGGTCGCTGCCGATGGGAATCTCGGGCTCCAACGCCGCGCGGATCCGATTGGCGATGCGCTCGGTTGCGATGTGATCGACGCCTTCGCACAGCACGGCGAACTCGTCACCCCCGATCCGGGCCACGGAGTCGTGTGGACGAACCGCAGTGCGCAGCCGTTGTGCTGTTTCCGTCAGGACTTGGTCCCCCGCGCGGTGGCCCAACGAGTCGTTGACCAGCTTGAAGCCGTCCAGATCGACGACCATGACCGCCAGCGGCAGGGCGGACCGGGCGGAGCGCGCCAGGGCCAGTTCCAACCGATCGTCGAACAGGGCCCGGTTGGGAAGATCCGTCAAGCCGTCGTGAGACGCGACGTGCCGCAGCTCCTGATAGAGCACAGCCCGCTCGATCGCTAGCCCGGCGTGGCATCCGAGGGTTCGGTGCATTTCGAGCTCTTCGACGTCGGAGAAGCGCTGACGACGAAAAAACACGGCGTAGGAACCGAGCGTGACCTCCCCGACGACGATGGGCACGGCAGTAACGGCCGCGAACGCTGAATGGGCAAGCGGCCCCGCCAGGAGCGGGAACTCCAGGGTGGCCTGCTCGGGCGATTCGACCGTCACTGGCTCGCGCTCCCGGCAAGCGGCGGCGGGAGGCAACACGTCGGCGGGCAGCAGCTGGGGCGTAAGCGTCGAGGGTAGGTCGTTGGCGCCGGCCAGTGAGAGGGTGGACCCGTCGGAGTCGAAAAGCCAGATCGCCGCGCCGGCTCCGTCGAAGACCTCGCTCAGCACCTGGACGAGGGTGTCGACCACTGCGGCGCGGTCGCCCCCGACCAATGTCTCGGCGACGACGCGGTGCAGAATTCGCACCCGCCGGTCGGATCGCTCGGCGAGTTTGCGGGCGGCCAGCAGCTCTCGTTCGTACGCCCGACGGTGGGTAGCGTCGAGCAGAACCACGTGGGTCAGCACAGGGCTGCCGTCGGGCCCAACTCTGACGACCGCGTCGACGAGGACCGCCAGGACGTGCCCGTCCGCGCACGCGAGATCGAGGACGACGCCTTTCACGGCGCCGTGCATGCTCAGCAGCGGAGCGAAGTGCGTCTCGTGGTACGCCCGCCCCCCGGCTGTCAGTAGTTCGGCGAACCGGCGCGTACCGAGAATGTCCTCGCGCCGGTAACCCGTCCAGTCGAGAAACGTCGTGTTGACCTTGGCGATGGTGCCGTCGGGGGTCGTGGTCAAGAAGCCGCAAGGGGCCTGCTCGTAGAAGGTCTCGGCGCTGTCCGGCGCCGGGGCAGGGGTCGGGGTCACGTCCGATCGAGGAAGTCGACCATCGCCGCGATCGTCTCGTCAGGAGCGCTCAGATGCGGGCAATGGCCTGTGGTCTTCAGTATCACGAGGTCGCTGCCGTCGATGAGTTCGTGCACGTACTGGCCCACTGCCGGTCCGGCGATGGCGTCCTCCGAGGCTTGAAGCACGAGCGTCGGGACCGAGACGTGAAGGAGATCCTGTCGATTGTCCGACAGGAACGTCACCTCGGCGAAGTGTCCGGCGATGGCCGGGTCGGTGCGGCAGAAGCTCTGCTCCAGCTCCGCGACCAGTTCTGGACGGTCGGGGCGGCCAACGACCATCTGCGCCATCGCCCTCGACCAGCCCAGGTAGTTGCTGTCGAGCGCCTCCAACAAGCCGACGATGTCTGCTTTGGCGAACCCGCCGACGTAGCCATTGACGTCGTCGTCGAGGTAGCGCGGGGACGGACCGATCAAGACGAGCGCAGCGAAGCGTTCGGGGGCCCGGATCGCAGCCAGCACTCCGATCATCGCGCTGACCGAATGCCCGACGAACACCGCGTCCCGAAGGTCCAGAGCCCGACAGATGTCGACGACGTCGTCGGCGTACCCATCCAGCGAGTCGTAGCGGGCACGGTCGTAGGCGGTCAGGTCCGATCCGCCGGCACCAACGTGATCGAACAGGACCGTGCGGTATTTTGATCGAAAGGCGGGTTCGATACCCCGCCACACGTGCTGATCGCACCCGAAACCATGCGAGAACACCATCGGTTGTCCGTCGGGGACACCGGCGATGACGACGTTGTTGCGCGTCAGGACGCTCACCATGGCGACGGTACAGCAGGGTCCGGTGACTTTCGACCCGCTGTCGCCAATCCACTGAACGCCCCGAAGGTATGCGGCATTTTGACCGCCCCGCAGCCAGACCGTGACATCCGCTTCGTCCCCGACGTGCAGGTGTGGGCGGGCAACTGTGCTCGTATCGCGACCCGGCGTCGGTCGTCGTGGATCGCGTCGAACACACTCGAGCGTCCGGTGCCCGGTTGGGTCCGACCCGTGCTCGCTGCGCAGCGGGCCATCCAGCTCACCGACGGCGCCGATCGCGCCGAGCAGCCCTTCGGGATGCCGTCCCAGCGCCTGCGGACCTACCCGGCCTGCGCTCCGTGGCTGCGCTCGCGCATCGGCCACCGATCACGCAGGCGGGTGAACAATGGCCGATACGGCACCCATGGCGGGCCCAAGGTCTCGTCGCCCAGGCGCAGCGACTCGCGCGCGCCGCGGGTCAGCATCGACTGCCGCAGCACCTCGAACACCTCGGCCCCGTCGAGCCACGTCCATCGGGCGGCTGCCTCAGGGTCGATCACGTCCACGTCGAGGCACGTCACCTTCGCATCCACGGACACCCGCCAGTGAGACGCCCCATGCCGAAATGGACGTCGCACACGTCGTACTCCGCGTAGCCCCCGAACTACGCGGCACGGCCGGAGTGTCCTGCATGCGCGCGAGCCCCCCTCCCCGCAGCGCGGCCAGCTCAGGCAGGGTCAGGTCCCACGTCGCGCCGCGCATCGTCGTCGACGACGTCACCACCTGGACCAGGCCGCGCTTCCCCGACGGCAGCGAGAGCCACCAGATGTTCCTGGGCTGCTGGGGTGATTCAGTTTCAGGCCGATCCCATGAGAGCCGCCGGTAGCGCCAGTGGTGCACGACGTCCCCAAGCCAGCGGCCGTCCGGCCGGCTGGACGAGCGCCGCTCATGAGCTTGCGTGCCCGGCAGCCAAGATCGGACCGCGACGGGCCACAGGTGTAGTTGTTGAAGGCGCTACGGACAGGCCGGCCCCGCTGATCGGTGCGCCGGGCGGGGAGCTCCGCGACCTTGACCCTTCACGTCACGTCACGTCACGTCACGTCACGTCACGTCACGTCACGTCACGTCCTGAGAAGAGTCGACGCACGGACACCCAGCCTTCAGCGGCCTGCACGCGTAGCCCGGCGCTCCCGTGCCTGTGTGAGCACCGGCATGGCACGCGAGGCAGAGAGTTGGCCCAACAAAGGAACCTTAGAAGCCGTACTCACCATCACCTGAGTGCGGCTTAACAAGCCGGAGGCGTCTCGAACTCGCGACATGAGCGGAGGGTGGGTGACCCACGACAGATCGGCCGGAGGGTCGCGGTGATCTACCTCTTGTTGCTGCGCAGCCGTGCGTGTCGGCCACCACGAGGGGAAGATCGGCCGGGGAGTCGGGCGGGTGCGCGGGGAGTCGGGCGGGTAGCCGTACTCACCATCACCTGACCGGTCAGACCTCGGGGTGCCTCGAGTCGTAGGCGGCGAAGCGGGGGACGACGACGGCGACGACCAGGGTCAGGCAGATGACCAGGATGCCGCCGAGGACGACGGCTTCCTGCAGCCCGAACCAGGACGCGAAGGCGCCCGACCGGCCGTCCCCGAGCCGTGGCCCACCGGCGACCACCACGATGAAGACCCCACCGAGCCGGCCGCGCATCCCGTCCGGTGCGGCGGTCTGCAGGATCGCGGTCCGGAACACCGCCGAGATCATGTCGGCGGCCCCGGCGCCGGCAAGAAACAGCAAGGCGAGCCAGAGATTTCCGGTCAGGCCGAAGCCGAGGATGCAGGCCCCCCAGGCCACGATGGCGACGAGCACCGCGGCGCCCTGCTTGTGCACGTGCCCGAGCCAGCCGCCGAACAGCGCAGCGAGCAGGGCGCCACCGGCGAGGGCGGCATACATCGCGCCGGCCGCCGCCTCGCCGCCGCCGAACACCTCGACGGACAGCGACGGGAACAGCGCACGGGGCATCCCGAAGACCATCGCGATGAGGTCGACGACGAAGGTCAGCATCAGCACCTTGCGGGTGACGAGGAACCGCAGACCCTCCACGACGCTGGCCAGCCCGGCCTTGCGCCCACCGCCCTCGGGTGCCATCGACGGGAGGGAGGCGACGGCCCAGAGCGAGGCGAAGAACGACAGCGCATCCAGTGCGTAGGCCGAGCTGTAGCCCCACGTCGCGACCATCACCCCGGCGATCAGGGGCCCTGCGGTCATCCCGACGTTGAACTCCACCTGCCGCAGGGCGTTCGCGGCCGGGAGCAGGTGCGGGGGCAGCAGGCGGGGGACGAACGCCTGCCGGGCCGGTGAGTCCAGGGCGAACAGCCCGGACTGCACGGCGACGATCGCGGAGAGCAGCCAGGTCCACTCCACGCCCGCCGCCGCCTGGGTGAACAAGATCGCCGACAGCACCGCCTGGGCGGCGGTGGTCCCCAGCACGAGCTTGCGACGGTCCACCGCATCGGCCACCGCTCCGCCGTACAGGCCGAAGGCGATGAGGGGGACGAGACCGGCCATGCCGACCAGACCCACCGCGGCGGCCGAGCGGGTCTGCGCATAGACCTGCAGGGGTACGGCGACCGCGGTGACCATCGTGCCGATCACGCTGACCGCATCACCGATCAGCAGGTTCCGGAACGGCCGGGACGTGCGGACCGGCGTGAGGTCGAGGGTGATGCGGCGACGGGGCGCGTCGAGCTGCTCCTCGATCTGTTCCGTCACGGAGCCAGTCTCTCGATGACCCAGCCCGCGTCGGTACGCCGGTAGACCAGTCGGTCGTGCAGGCGCGACTCCCTGCCCTGCCAGAACTCCACGGCCGCGGGCAGCACGCGTAGCCCGCCCCAGAAGTCGGGAACCGGGACCTCCTGGTCGGCCCACCGTTGCTCCAGTGCCGCGAAGCGCTCCTCGAGCACGGCCCGGCCGGCGACTGCCGAGGACTGGTGGGACGCCCAGGCACCGATCTGGGCCGCCCTCGGACGGGTGCGGAAATAGGCCTCCGTCTCCTCCCGAGCGACCGGTTCCACCGACCCGTCGACCACCACCTGGCGCTCCAGGTCGATCCAGGGAAACAGGAGCGAAGCCCGTGGGTTGGCGGCCATCTCGCGGCCCTTGCGGGAGGTGTGGTTGGTGAAGAACACGAAACCGCGTTCATCAACGGCTTTGAGCAGCACGGTGCGGGTGCTGGGCACGTCCCCGGCGCTGGTGGCGAGCACCATCGCGTTCGGCTCGCGCAGCCCGGCGGCCTCGCGGAGCCACTGGCGGAAGTGCGCGTGCCAGGTCGCGGCGAGGTCGGTTTCGGCCAGTCCGGCGCGCACGTAGTCCCTCCGCAGGGAGGCGAGATCTGGGGCCATCTGTCCAGCCTCTCGCACGGCGCAGGAGCGGACACGGCAGAATGGCCCCAACGGGACACCGCCAACGAGTGATGGAGCAGCACCGAACATGGCTGACGAGACCGCCTTCAAGCCGGGTCTGGAAGGCGTTGTCGCCTTCGAGTCCGAGATCGCCGAGCCCGACAAGGAGGGCTCCGCGCTGCGCTATCGAGGCGTCGACATCGAGGACCTGGTCGGTCACGTCTCCTTCGGCAACGTGTGGGGCCTGCTGGTGGACGGCAAGTTCCGTCCCGGCCTGCCGCCGGCCGAGCCGTTCCCGCTCCCGGTGCACTCCGGCGACATCCGGGTCGACGTGCAGTCCGCGATCGCGATGCTCGCGCCGGCCTGGGGCCTGCAGCAGATGCTCGACATCGAGGTCGACCAGATCCGCGAGGACCTGGCCCGCATCTCGGTGATGGCGCTGTCCTTCGTGGCCCAGTCGGCCCGCGGTCTCGGCAAGCCGATGATCCCGCAGAGCGAGGTCGACAAGGCCGAGACAATCGTCGAGCGCTTCATGATCCGCTGGAAGGGCGAGCCGGACCCGGCCCACACCAAGGCCGTCGACGCCTACTTCGTCTCCGCCGCCGAGCACGGTATGAACGCCTCGACGTTCACCGCCCGGGTCATCGCCTCCACCGGTGCGGACGCCGCGGCCTCCATCTCCGGCGCCATCGGCGCGTTGTCCGGTCCGCTGCACGGCGGCGCCCCGTCGCGGGTGCTCACGATGCTCGACGAGGTCGAGCGCAGCGGCGACCCGGTGAAGTACGTCAAGGGCCTGCTCGACCGCAAGGAGCGCCTGATGGGCTTCGGGCACCGCGTCTACCGCGCCGAGGACCCGCGCGCCCGCGTGCTCCGCCGTACGGCGAAAGAGCTGGGCTCGACCCGGTACGACGTCGCCGAGGCGCTGGAGAAGGCCGCGATCGCCGAGCTGGCCGAGCGCTACCCGGACCGTCCGCTGCGCACCAACGTGGAGTTCTGGTCCGCCGTCGTCCTGGACTTCGCCCAGGTGCCGCCGCACATGTTCACCTCGATGTTCACCTGTGCCCGCACCGCCGGGTGGAGTGCCCACATCGTGGAGCAGAAGAAGCTCAACAAGCTGATCCGGCCGTCGGCCAAGTACGTCGGCCCCGCCCCGCGTCCGGTCTCGGACGTGCCCACCGGCGAGCTCCCCGTCGGCAACCTCCTCTGATGGTGTCGATCCCCTCCTCGCTGCTCCCCCAGGACGGCCGGTTCGGGTCCGGGCCGTCCAAGGTCCGCCCCGCGCAGCTCCAGGCACTGCTGTCCGCAGCGGACGTCATGGGCACCTCGCACCGGCAGGCTCCGGTCAAGGACGTCGTACGACGGGTCCGCTCCGGGATCTCGGCCTTGTTCGACCTGCCTGAGGGCTACGAGGTCGTCCTCGGCAACGGTGGCTCGACCTGCTTCTGGGACATCGCCGCCTTCAACCTGGTCCGCGACAAGGCGCAGTTCCTTGTCTTCGGGGAGTTTGGCGGCAAGTTCGCCGAGGGTGTCGCCGCCGCCCCCTTCACCGGCGACCCAGTGGTGCTCAAGTCCGACCCGGGCAGCGCCCCGTCCTGGGCGCCGGCCGCCGGCATCGACCTGTACGCCACCCCGCACAACGAGACGTCCACCGGCGTCGCCCGTCCGGTCGCCCGTCCCGTCGGGGCGGACCCGGACGCGCTGCACGTCGTCGACGCCACCTCCGGTGCCGGCGGCCTGCCCGTCGACATCACCGAGACCGACGTCTACTACTTCGCGCCGCAGAAGAGCTTCGCCTCCGACGGTGGCCTGTGGCTCGCCGTGATGTCCCCTGCCGCCCTCGAGCGGGTGGCGTCGCTCGCCGACCGGTGGACGCCGCCGTTCCTGGACCTGCAGACCGCCATCGACAACAGCCGACTCGACCAGACCTACAACACTCCGGCGGTCGCGACGCTGCTGATGCTCGCCGACCAGGTGGAGTGGATGAACGACCAGGGCGGTCTCGACTGGTGTGTGGCGCGCACCGCGGACTCGTCCAGCCGGCTCTACACCTGGGCGGAGAAAACGTCGTACACCACGCCGTTCGTCACCGACCCGGGGCTGCGCTCCCAGGTGGTGGGCACCATCGACTTCACCGACGAGGTCGACGCCTCGCTGGTCGCGAAGGAGCTGCGAGCCAACGGCATCGTCGACGTCGAGCCCTACCGCAAGCTCGGCCGCAACCAGCTTCGGGTGGCGATGTTCCCCGCCGTCGACCCGGCCGACGTCGAGGCGCTCACGGCGTGCATCGATCACGTCGTGGAGCAGCTCTCCTGAACGACGAGCTCCCCCAGGCCTGGGTGCCGCGCGTCGTCAACGTGGCGCTGGCGGCGTTCTTCCTGATGTTCCTGGTGCCGATGTTCACCCACCTCGGTGGGCTTACCGCTATGGCTCAGGCGCTGCTCGTCGCGATCGCGGTGCCGTTCGCCTTGCTCACTGTGCTGTGTCTGATGTCGGCGGCGCGGCCAGGATCGGTCGGCCGCCTGGCCCGCCGACTGCGCCGCAAAGCCTGACGCCACAGGCGGGGCCGGGGTGACCCGAAGTGATGTCACCCCCGTGACGTACGCCGGGTGACGTGCGGCATCTGTCCGAAAGGCCGGTTACGGACAGTCAACGGCCGTCTATGTGCGTTACGAACTAGTACCGTCCGTCGTTTTCTCAAGCAGTCGGCTGGTCAGGACGAACTACCAGTCAAGCCCCCCACTGCTTGGAGAACGCGTTGCGCCCCAGTCACCGCCCGATGGTTGTCCTCGCGACCCTCGTGACCCTGACCGCACCTGTCGTGGCCACCCTGGTGCTCACCGCGTCCGCGAGCCCGTCCCAGGCAATGGCTCCCCAGCTCTCCGCCCCGCAGGCGGCCGTCGCCGCCGAGGTCACGCGGCCCGTGCTGCTGGCCGTCAAGCCCGTCGTGAAGCCGGTCACCGCGACCACGACCCGCACGGTGGCCAGCCGCACCCGCGTCGCCCCCACCCGCGTCGCCCCCACCCGCGTCGCGACCCGCACGACCGTGACTCGGGTCGCTGCCAAGCCCGCCGCCAAACCCGCGCCGAAGCCGGCATCTGTTGCCGCGCCCCGCCCGGCCTCCACCTCCAACGACTACCCGTGGCGCAGCGCCACCACCAACGACCCGGACACCTGGGGCTTCACCAAGCGCCAGTGCGTCAGCTTCGCCGCCTTCCGGCTCGCGCAGCACGGCAAGGCGCTCGACAACGCCAGCCAGCACTGGGACAGCGCCCTGAACTGGGACGAGACCGCCGCCCGCCGCGGCGTCGCGATGACCAAGACCCCGCGGGTCGGCGCCATCGCGCACTGGAACGCCGGTGAGTCCAGCTCGGTCTATGCCGACGGGTCGTCGACCGCGAACGGCCGTTTCACCGCCGGTGGCTACGGCCACGTCGGATACGTCGCTGCGGTGTACGGCGATGGCTCGGCACTCATCGAGCAGTACAACCTCGGAGGCAGCCGCTCCTACTCGGTGATGCGGATGACCGCCCCCCGCTACCTGGTGTTCTAGGGCCGGACCCCTGCCGGCGGCACCAGCTCGAGCAGCCGTCCATCGAAGCCGCTCACGTAGAGCCGGCTGGCCGGGAACGCCGAGTTGCGGCCCTGCTTCACGGCGCTGGTGCTCTGCAACCCGCTGGCAATGACGCACGAGCGCTTGCTGACCGGGTCCAGTCGCAGCACCTCACCGGACCCGTTGGCCGCCAGGTAGAGCAGGTTCGAGGTGCTCAGGGTCAGGTCGTCCAGTCCCTTCGGGACCCCCGCCGGTGACGGGGCGAGTGACGCGACGAGCTCGCGGTGCGCAGGGCGGGCGATCTCCGTCCGATACACGTTCGCGGCGGCGGTGAAGGTCTCGTCGGAATAGAGCCACTTCCCGGTGGGGTCGACGGCGAGCCCGTTGCTGTCCGCCTGGTCCGACCACTGCACCTGCGGTACGGCGCCTTCCCGGCGTACCCGGCTGATGCCGGTCGGGGACAGCCCCGTGATGTCGCGGCTCGTGACGGCGCTGCCGTCCGGCAGGAACGCCAGCCCGTTGGGCATCGTCAGGCCGCGGGCCCAGGTCGTGACGCGGCCGGTGCGCAGGTCGACCCGCTCGATGGTGCCGTCCGCGGTGCCGAGGGCTCCGGACTGCGCACTGTCTCCGGTGGTGAAGAACAGCGCGTCGCCCCGGACCCGCAGGCCACCTGGGCTCTTCGCGGTCGCCACCGTGGTGACCTTGCCGTCGCGGGTGAGTCGCTGGACGGCACCGGTGGTCGAGGCCGAGAACAGCAGGCCGCCGCGGTGGTCCGGCTCGACGTTCTCCAGACTGCCGAGTCCGGTGGCCAACACGTTGACCGTCCAGGGACGGCACGGGTCAGGCGCGGCCGTGACCGTGGCCGTGCCCGGGGCAGCGATGCTGGCCGTGACAGTGGCGGTGGCGGTGGGGGCGACGAGGGCAGCGCCCACCAGGGCAGCAGTGAGCAAGGACGTCGGGCGCATGCCTGCTCAACGAGCCAGCGGGCGCGACGTTGCGGGCCGCACGTGCACGTGCGGGCGACGCCGCACCAGGTGGGGCTCCAGGGTGAGACCACGGGTCCGCGTCAGGAAGACAGCCGCCACCAGTGCGCTGATCGCGCACACCGCGCCGCCGATGAGCAGGCTCACCCGCGGGCCGAACGCCTCGGCCACCAGCCCGACCAGAGGGGCGCCGACGGGCGTGCCCCCGAGGAACACCAGGACATACAGCGCCATCACCCGACCGCGCACCGACGGGTCGGAGCCGAGCTGCACGAGGGCATTGGCCGTGGTCGTGAACAGCAGCACGGCGATGCCGGTCGGGACGAGCAGCACCGCCATCGTCGCGAAGCTCGGCGCCAGCCCCACCATGACCTCGAGCAACCCGAAGGCCAGGGCAGCGACCAGCATCGTGCGGGTGCGGGGAGCGCCCTTGCGACGCGCACTCAGCAGGGCACCGACCAGCGAACCGGCCGCGAGCGCCGAGGTCAGCAACCCGAAGCTGCCGGCTCCCACCGCGAAGGTCTGCTTGGCGATGAGGGCCAGGGTGATCTGGAAGTTGAGCCCGAAGGTCCCGACCATGAACACCAGCATCATCGGGACGTAGAGCGCAGGTCGCTGCCGGACGTAGCGGACGCCCTCCCGGAGCTGGCCCTTCGCCCGCACCTGCCGGGCCGTGGCGAGCAGCTCGGACGGTCGCATCCGGAGCAGGCCGACCAGGACCGCGACATAACTGAGGCCGTTGGCGACGAACACCCACCCGGTGCCGACCCCGCTGATCGCCAGTCCGGCGAGGGCCGGCCCCACGATGCGGGCCGAGTTGAAGGTGGCGCTGTTGAGGCTGACCGCGTTGGGCAGGTCCTCCGGTCCGACCAGCTCGCTGACGAAGGACTGCCGCACCGGGGTGTCGACGACTCCCGCCAGCCCGAGTCCGAAGGCCAGGACGTAGACGTGCCAGAGCTGCACTACCCCGGCGAGATCCAGGACGCCCAACACCAGGGCGAGCACGCCCATCGACACCTGTGCCCCGATGAGCAGCCGGCGCTTGTCGTAGCGGTCAGCGAGGACTCCGCCGTACAGGCCAAAGAGCAGCATGGGCAGGAACTGCAGGGCGGTGACGACGCCCAGGGCGATACCGGGGTTGGGTGCGATGGTGAGCACGAGCCAGTCCTGGGCCACGCGCTGCGCCCACGTGCCGGACAGGCTGATGACCTGGCCGATCGCGAACAGGCGAAAGTTGCGCACCTGCAACGACCGGAAGGTGGGGCTCACGAGTCGGCGAGCCTGCCGAGGACGGAGGCAGCCCGGCGCAGGACCTCGACGTCCTGCGGGGGGAGGTCGCGCATCCGTTGGGCGAGCCAGGCGTCCCGCCGCCTGCGGTCGTCCTTGAGCATCGCCTTGCCGGCGGGACTCACCGCGACCAGCACCTGGCGGCGGTCGGTGGGGTGGTCGGTGCGGGTGACCAGGCGTTCGGTCTCCAGGGCGGCCACGATGCGGGTCATCGACGGCGGCTGCACCCGCTCGTGCGCCGCCAGCTCGCCGGGGGTCAGCGGTCCGTGCCTGTCCAGGGTGCCGAGGGCGGCGAGCTGTCCGAGCGACAGCGAGGTGTCGGCCCGCTCGCTGCGCAACCGTCGGGCGAGCCGCATGACCGTCGTGCGCAGCTCGGACGCGAGGGCGGTGTCGGTGGGCATATCCTTAGCATAGGTCATTACCTTCGCTAAGGAAAGTCCTTTCTTCAGGAGGGCGGTACCGTCGGGGGGTGCCTCAGCGCCCCGACCCGTCGCCCCTCGAGACCGATGACGTGAAGATCGTCATGGGTGGCTCGCTCCTGTGGCTGGTCGCGCTGGTCGTGCTGCTCGTGCTCAAGGCCTTCGGCACCGAGATCCACACCTGGTGGCTGGTCATGTGCGGCTACGGATTCGCGCTCGGGCTGGTCGGGGTGCGTTATTGCCGTCGTCGCCGTGACGCGATCGCCCGGTCAGGTCTGCAGGACCTCTGACCCCAGCTCCGGCCGCCGGGCCGGCCGCTCGATGATCGGCGACAGCGCCTCGGTGAGAGCGCGTACGGCGTCTTCGAGCTCGTTGATGCGGTGCTGGTCCCCTCGGAGCTGCTCGGCAACGATGAGCGCCCCGCCGAGGACGGACAGCAGGACCACCAGGATCCCGGCGCTGGCGAGGAACGGGATCTGCCGGTTGAGCAGCGGCTCCCCCGAGATGCGGTACCACCCCACCCCTCCGACCACCGCGGCAGCGCCGAGCACGCCGAGTCCGATCCACAGGCGGGTGCGGGTGGTCTTCATGGTTCCTCCGTACGACGGGGCGACAGGTTCGGCAGCAGGGCGGAGCCCGGCAAGGAAGCCGAGCAGGAAGGGAAGGGCGAGCAATCCGAAGACGACCAGCGCGAAGCTGGAGGCGAGGGTGCCGGGCAGCGCCGAGATCGCCTGTGGGGCAGACGCTTTGCTGGCGAGTCCGGCCGGCCCCTTCGCGACGACCGGAGCCGCATTGCTTGGCGCCGGCGCGGCCTGAGGCAGGGGAGCCAGCACCGCGGAAAGCAGCGGCTCGGCGAGTGAGACCAACGGCGCGCTGGTGAGCACGGGAGTGGCCGCGCGCGCTGGGGCCTGGGCCTCCGCCGAGTTGGGCGCCGGCTCCGGCTCCGGGTCCGCGTTCGGCTTGGGCGCCGGGGTCGGGGTCGGGGTCGGGGTCGGCGTAGGGGTCGGCGTCGGACTGGGGACGACGCAACCCACGACGGGCAGCTCGGGCGCTGGGCACTCGGCGTGCGCGACGCCGGGCGCGAGGAGGACGCCGAGGCACACGGCCGCGGGAAGCACTCGTCGCCCGCGCCAACTCGCGGTCGAGCGGGTACGTCGCCGCAGGAGGTTCACGCGTCCACCGTCCCCAGGTAGGCCTCGCGGAGGCGGGCCTGCATCTGGCGCACGTCGGCGCCCTCGGCGGTGGCCACGACCTGGCCCTTCTCCAGGACGTAGGCCCGGTTGGCGAGGTCGAGGGCGAGGACGTTCTGCTCGACGATGAGGACCGCCACCCCCGCGGTGCGGTTGATGTCGGCGATGAGGGTGAAGGCCCGCTCCGTCATGATCGGTGACAATCCCATCGAAGCCTCGTCGACGAGCATCAGCCGGGGGGAGGCCATCAGGGCGCGGCCGAGGGCGAGCATCTGCTGCTGGCCGCCGGACAGGGTGCCGGCCTTCTGCTCGCGCCTTTCGTAGAGGATCGGGAAGGTCGTGAAGGCCTTGTCGAGCGAGGCGGCGACCTGGCGCTTGTCGTCGATGACGTAGGCGCCGAGGGCGAGGTTCTCCGAGACCGTCAGGTCGCGGAGCATCCCGCGTCCCTCGGGCACCATCACGACGCCTTTGGCCACCAGCTTCTCGGGAGCGCTGCCGGTGACCTCGACGCCGTCGAGGCTGACCGTGCCCGACATGGCTTTGAGCAGCCCGGTGACGGTGCGCAGCGTGGTGGTCTTGCCGGCCCCGTTGGAACCCATCAGGGCGACGACCTCGCCCTCGCCGACGGTCAGCGACACCCCAAACAGCACCTGCAGGGTGCCGTAGCCGGAGCACAGGTCGCGCACCTCGAGCAGCGTCATGCGAGCACCTCCTCGGGCCGGAGGGTTTCGGGCTGGAGGGTGCCCCGGCCCAGGAAGCTCTCGATGACGCGCGGCTGGGCGGTGACCTCGGCGGGCGTGCCTTCGGCGATGAGCGCTCCGGACTCCAGGCAATAGCAGTAGTCGCAGGTGGCGGCGATGAGCGGCACGTGGTGCTCGATGACGACAAGGGTGAGCCCGAGCTCGTCGCGCAGGGCCTTGAACCGGTCGCCGAGGGCATGCGCCTCGTCGGGCGTGAGACCGGCGGAGGCCTCGTCGAGCAGCAGGAGGTCGGGCCCGGAGGCAACCGCGGAGGCGATCTCCACGATCCGCATCGTGCCGTAGGGCAGGTCCCCGAGGCGCTCGCCCGCCAGGTGCTGGAGGCCGAACAGCTCGAGCGCCTGGTCGGCGCGGCGGCGCAGCTCGCGCTCGGTGCCGACCGACCCACCGAGGGCGAGAAGTCCTGCTGCCATGGGATAGTCGGCCATCCAGGTCTGGGCGAGCAGGATGTTCTCGCGGACCGTCTCGCTGCGCACCAGGCCCATCTCCTGAAAGGTGCGGGCCAGTCCCCGGGCGCTACGGGAGGATGGAGGTGACAGCAGCAGGTCGCGGTCGCGGTAGCGAATGACCCCGGTCGTCGGCGCGAGACCTGAGACAGCGTTGAAGAACGTCGACTTGCCCGCCCCGTTGGCGCCGATGAGCCCGACGATTTCGCTGCGCCGGATCTCCAGGTTCAGCGCGTCGAGCGCAGTCACCCCGCCGTAGCGGACGCTGACCTGGTCGGCGACCAGCAGCGCCGGGACGGGGAGCCGCTCCTTCAGAGGGCGCGGCACGTCCCGCAACATCCTGGCCCGAGCGGTGGCGAGGGCCGCATCGGTCGGCTGCGGGCGCGGTGGCAGCCGCTCTCCCTTGGGCGTGAGTCGGATGTTGAGATCGCGCAGTACGCCACCGATCCCGGCGGGCTGCAACACCACCGACACCACGAGCAGCAGGGCCAGGGCCGGGGGCAGCCACTGCGACACGTCCCCGAGGAAGGCCACGTTGCCGTCCGTGCCCAGCAACCCGGGGAGGCCCTTGAGCAGGAAGGCAGCGAACAAGATCCCGACCGCGGAGCGGGCTCCGCCGATGACGACGACCGCGACGAGCAACAGCGATTCGCGCAGGATGAACGGCTGCAGGTCGGAGACGCTGGCCTGCTGCAGGGCGAACAACGCGCCACCCAGACCGGCGACGGCTCCCGAGACGCCGTACGCGAAAAGCTTGGTGCGTCCGGTGTCGATGCCGAAGGCCGCTGCGCGCGCCTCGACGTCGCGTACTGCCAGCAGGGACCGGCCACCTCTGGTGCTGCGCAGCCGGTTGAGCAGCACCAGCACGAGGACCGTGCAGGCGACGCCGAAGTAGTAGAGGTGGGTCTCGTCCACGAGGAAGCCGGGGCGCTCGAAGGTGCGTCCGGCGGACTTCACCTGGCTGTAGGTGTTGGGGAGCTGCTGGGCGAACAGCTGGAAGGCGAGGGAGGCGATGGCGACCTGGAGTCCGCGGATGCGCAGCGACGGGAGACCGACGATCACCGCGACCACGGCGGACAGCACGATGGCCGCCGCGAAGGCCATGGGCCACGGGGCGCCCCGGCTGCCGAGGCCCAGAGCGGTGAAGACGCCGACGCCGTAGAGGGCGCCGTGGGCCATCGACAACTGCCCGGTCGAGCCGATGAGGACGTCGAGCCCGAGGGCCACCAGGCCGAAGCAGAGGGCGGTGACGATGATCGACGTCTGCGGGAGATTCAGGGCCAGGGGTGCGAGCAGCGCGCCGACGAGCAGCACCCCGGCGCCGGCGTGACGGGATTCAGGTCGCTGCACGGGGACTCCCGAACAGGCCGCGGGGACGGATCATCAGCGTCGCCAGCACCGCGACGAAGACCACGCCCGCACTCATGGCGGGATCGAAACGCGAGCCGACCACACCGGTCACGACCCCGACCAGCATGCTGCCGAGAATGGCGCCGCCAAGGCTGTCGAGACCCCCGATCACCGCTCCTGCGAGGGCGCTGAGCAGCGCGGTCGTGAGCGAGAACGGGGTGAGGGAGCCGTTGATGGGGGCGAGCAGGGCGGCGGCCGCGCCGGAGAGCAGACCGCCTACGCCCCAGGCGAAGACGTAGACCCGGTTGACCTTCACTCCGAGCAGACGGGCGACCACCGGGTCGCTGGTGGTGGCCCGGGTGGCCAACCCGAATTTGGTCCGGGTGAGGAACAGGTAGAGACCCAGGGCCACCGCGGCGGCAAGTCCGAACAGCACCAGCTCCGTCGCCGTGAGCACCGCACCACCCACCTCGATCGTCCCGGCGCCGACCGGGGACGGTGCCGCGAACGGGTCCAGACCGTAGAGGTAGAGCTCGGTCAACGCGAGGAACAGCGCGACCGCCAAGGTGGCGACCAAACCGTCCAGCGCCGGCCGGCCGACGAGGGGGCGCATGACGAACCGCTCGACGACCAGCCCCAGCACGCCGCCTCCCGCCACGGCCAGCAGCCCGGCGACGAAGACGCCCGGCTGCCAGCCGAAGATCCCGTGGTCGTGGGCGTACAAACCGGCGTAGAGGCTGAACGCGCCGATCTCGCCCATGGCCAGGGACAGCACTCCGGTGCCGCTGTAGACCAGGACCACCGCCACCGCGAGCAGCGAGTACGCCGAGCCGATAGCGAGCCCGACGACGATCTCGCCGAGCACTAGTAGACCGACTTGTAGTCGGATTCCGTGACCCACTTCGACGAGGCGGTGGCTCCGGCGCCCTGCACGCGCATCACGATGGTGCGGTCACCGCTGCCGTATCTCTTGCCACCGGTGAAGTCCATCGGCGGCCAGCACATCGGTGAGCCGGTGACCAGGTCGGTGCTGCCGGTCTTGAGGTTCTGCATGGCGGCCCGGAAGCTGTTGCGCCCGAGGTCGCGACCGGCCCCCTTCATGGCCGCAGCGATGATCTGGCCGTAGCCCCAGGCAGGCAGGCCGATGTCCTTGTCCTGCGTGGTTTTTCCCTCGGTGTTGACCTGGTTGAAGGTGGCGTACCTCGGGTCGTCGAGGCCGCCCCAGGGGCTGAAGGAGCGCGCCCCGTCGAGGCCGCCCGAGGCGGGGGTCAGCGCGAGGTTGAAGCCCCACGCGATCGAGCTGCTCACCCAGGTCGGGTGGTAGCCGATGTTCTGCGTCTCCTTGGAGATGTTGATCGCGTTGTTGGGGGCGACGTACATCCAGACGGCCTCCGCGTTGTCGTCCTTGAGCTTCTGTGCTTCCGCCAGGAACTGGCTGGCCATACCGTCGACGACCTCGTTGTGGACGACCTTCAGCCCGATCTTCTTGGCCTCGGCGACGAAGGCCTCCCGGGCGGGGTAGGCCGTCGGGTCGGCCTCGCCGACGAAGCCGACGTTCTTCACCTTCAGCGTGTGGAGCATGTAGTTGGCGATCTGCCGGCCGTTGTTGACCTGGTCGGTGCCGATGTAGAAGCCGTCGTCGGGGATCTGCTGCTTGTGCGGCATCTGGTTGATCAGGTGCGGCACCCCCGCGTTGTGCAGCTCGGTGACGAGCTTGCCCTCCACCGAGATCCGGTCCAGTGAGACCGCGGCGAAGATCCCGTCGGCCACCGCCTGCTGCACTGCCGCCCGCGCATCGGCCTCGGTGGACTTGGTGTCGTAGATCTTGATGGTCACGTTGCGGCCGTGGATGCCGCCGACCTTGGACTTGACGTAGTCCCAGTAGTTCTGGGCTTGGGCGTCGATGGTGGGAGGCACCGGCGCCGCCCCGGTCTTGGGCACGAACAGGCCGATCTTCACCGTCGTGTCGGTGACCCCGACCGTGCTCCCCCGCGGCACCTCGACGGGGGTCCCGCTGCCCGACGTACCGCTGGTCCCGGAGGTCCCGGAGGTGCCGGAGGTGCCGGAACTCCCGGAGGTCCCGGAGTTCGGACCGCTCACGCTGCCCGTCGTGCCGCCCTGGTTGCCACCCGTGGACGTCCCGGTGGATCCGGACGCCGGCGAGCCCGCCGTACCGCCTGCGCGTGGCACCGCGGAAACCGGGCCACCGCCACCAGTGCCGCCCTGGTCGACGCCGAGCCCGCTGGACGAGTTCTGGTCGCCGGCGGCCACCTCCGACCGGGCGAAGCGGGCGGCGCAGCCGCTGGTGAGCAGCAGCAGGACGGCGGTGGACGCCGCGAGGGAGGTGCGGGCAGAGTTCGAGCGCACGGGACGCCTCTCGTCGAGCGGGCTGGGCGCCACCCGGGGGTGTGACGGTGGTCACTGTAGGCAAATCACCGCGATTCGGACAGGTTGGCTTCCGTCTTTTCCCAAAAAAGGCGGAAACAGCTTTAGGGTCCGATCTCATGGGGACCGACGTGGCCGTCGAGCAGGGACGAACCTGGCGCGGCCTGTCGCCCGTCGAACGCCGCGAAGCCCGCCGGCAGCGGCTGCTCGGCGCCGGCCTGGAGCTGTTCGGCACCCTCGGCTACGCCGCCACCTCCCTCACCGCCCTGTGCAGCACCGGGGGCGTCTCCCCGCGGCACTTCTATGAGATCCACCCCGGACGCGAAGAACTTCTCGCCGAGCTGTACGGCGGAATTGCCGGCGACGTCGGGCGACGCGTGCGCGCTGCGCAGGCGACCGCCCCCCTCACCGTCGAGGGTCAGATCACCGGTGGGCTGGTGGCGGTGGTCGCCGCACTGGCCGAGGACCCGCGTCGGGCCCGGGTCCTGCTCGTCGAGGTGGTCGGCGTCAGCCCGGCTCTGGACGCGATCCGACGCGAGCAGATCCGGCGGCTCGCGGCCATCATCACCGAGGCCCACCTGCGGCTGGTCGCCGCCGAGGTGGTGCCCGCGCGGGAGTTTGGTCCGCTGGCGATCGGTCTGGTCGGGGCGATCAACGAGTTGCTCACCGACTGGCTGCTGAAGGAACCGCGGCCCGCGGTGACGACCGTCCTGCCCCCGCTGACGCAGATCCTGACCGCGGTCTTCGAGCTGCCCGGCTGAGCGCCCTAGGCCTGGTCACGGCCGCCGCGCCAGTTTGCCCCGCCCCTCATCCGAGTTCTGCCTCAGACACGCCGGGCGTGTTGGAGGCAGATCTCGGAGTAGTGCTGCGGGTCCGTCAGAAGCGGGCCGCCGGGCCGTCGCTCAGCTGGCGTGGCCGTCGGGCGTCTCGTCGTCGGGCGACGGGCCCACCACGACGAGCTCGAGCTCCTCGTCCTCCACGACCATGCTGGCCGCACCGGCGTCGTGGGTCAGCGCGACCGCCGTCTCGCTGTGCGCCCCGCAGCCGTGGTCGAGCGAGACGACGCGACCGTCGTCGGGGGAGAACGCGTTGGCGCACAGGCCGAACACCGCCTTGAGGCTTCCGGCGAGGGGGACGCGGAAGGCACAGTCCAGGCACTGCCCGGGGGCCTGCCGGGCCATCGGCGTCGCAGGACCGCGATCGCCTTCGTACCAACGCTCCGCAGCGTCCTGACGCCCCTCGATCGAGAGCACGCGGGGCCGGCCCAGACCGAGCTCCCAGAAGGTCTCGGCAGCGAGCTCCGCCTCGGGGTCGGCGTAGGCCGCCACCAGCCGGGGGTCGTCGGTGGGGGGTGGGAGCAGGTCGCCGGGCGAGAGGTCGCCGGGCTGGACGCGCTCGCTCCAGGGCAGCCACTCCGGCGCAAGCAGGGCCCCGCCGCCAGGCAGCAGGACCACCTCGTCGACGGTGACCTCGTCACTGCCGTCGGCGCGGGCCACGGTGACCGCCCAGCGCCAGCCGACGTAGGCCGGGTCCTTGGTGGCAAAGGAGTGGGTGACGACGAGGTCGTCGTCCGCCTCCACGCCCAGGTGGTCGCCCACACTGCTGCCGCCGGCCTCGACCGCGACCGCACGGGCCTGGTCGACCGCAGCCGCGCACACCGGGTCAGCGACGACGGTGGGCTCAGGTGCGGGTTCAGTGGTGACAGTCACAGCACCATTCTCGCCGACCGGCGGCTCGGCGGGGCTCAGGGCCTCAGGGACGTCGCCGGGGCTCTCGACCGAAGCGTCAACCGGGACGTCGACCGCGCTGGCGGCAGGCGGGGGCGTGGCGGCGGGCTTGGTCCCCGATACCCTCGTCGTCATGCCGCGCAGTCTGCGGCGCATGCTTGCCATGTGTGTAGTCCACCACGCCTGCCCGCCCCTCTGCCGGGAGCCCCACCTTGTCCCCCCGAGAGTCCCCCCGAGAGTCCACCCGCTCGTCCCCCCGACGCACCTTCGCCACCGCACTCTCGGTCGGCGCGCTGCTGCTCCTCGCCGGCTGCGAGAAGCCCACACCGGGCGTGACCGTCGTGAGCGGCGGCACATCGGTTCACACCGAAGCGACCACCTTCTGCCGGGACGGCCAGAGCGTCGAGCAGCGCAACTGCGTCGAGAACACCGACCGCAACCCGGTCCTGCGCGTCCAGCAGGGGGCCCTCGTCGGGATCGACGTCGACAAGGACCTCAGCGAGCACGGCTGGTTCCTCTACGACGCCGACGCCAAGGCGCGCTCGGAGATCCAGGACACCCACTACTTCTCCTACACGCCCGACTTCGGTAACCGCCCGACCCGGGGGATCATCAACCTCGAGATCCGGTCGACCGAACGGGTCGCCAACGACGCCCGGGTGACCGGCGTCTGGAGATTCCAGCTCGTCCAGAAGTGACGCTGCTCGCGGTCGTCGCCACCTCGCAGGAGCGCACTGCCCTGCTGCGCGACCTGTCCGCTGAGCCGCTCCAGATCGGCCCCTACCGGGCGGCGAGCACCGGCACGGCCACCGTCCTGGTCTGTGGCATCGGACCCGCCGCAGCGGCCGCGGCCACCGCGACGGCACTCGCGCTTTCGCCGTACGACGTCGTGCTGTCGCTCGGGATCTGCGGGGGTTTCGCCGGGGCCGCCGAGATCGGGCAGGTCGTGGTCGCGACCGATCTGGTCGCCGCCGACCTTGGTGCCGACTCCCCCGACGGGTTTCTCGCGATGGGGCAGCTCGGCTGGGCGGACGACGTGCACACCGTCGACACCTCCCTCGTCCGCGCGGCCGCGGGGCGGCTCGGGGAGGTCGTGACGGGGCCGGTGCTGACGGTGTCGACCGTGACCGGCACGGCCGTCCGCGCGGGGCTGCTCGCCGAGCGGCACGGAGCGGTGGGTGAGGCGATGGAGGGCTGGGGGGTGCTCGAGGGTGCGCGGCCACATGGCCTGCCAGTGCTGGAGATCAGGGCCGTGAGCAACCTCGTCGGGGTGCGCAACACCGACGCCTGGGACTTCCCCGCGGCCTTCGCCGCCCTGTCGCACATCGGATCGGTCATGCTGGGACAACCATGGTCAGCCTAGGGATCTCGCCCTGCCCCAACGACACCTTCGTGTTCTCCGCGCTGGTGCACCGTCAGGTGCCGGGGCCTGACATCGAGGTGACCTTCGCCGACATCGACGTGTGCAACCGGCTCGCGATCGAGCGCCGGCTCGACGTCGTCAAGGTGTCCTACGCGGCGCTGCCCGAGCTGCTCGACGACTACGCCCTGCTCCCCACGGGCGGAGCGCTCGGGCACGGCGTCGGCCCGCTGGTCCTGGCCCGCTCGGACCGGGACCTGGAGGGCGCCACCATCGCGGTGCCGGGTGAACGGACCACCGCCTACCTGCTACTTCGCCTGTGGCGCAAGGGTTTCCGCGTCGAGGTGATGCCTTTCGAGCAGATCATGCCGGCCGTCCGGGACGGCCTGGTCGACGCCGGACTGGTCATCCACGAGTCGCGGTTCACCTATCCGTCGTACGGCCTGGTGTGCCTGCAGGACCTCGGCGAGTGGTGGGAGGACGAGACCGGGCTGCCCATCCCGCTCGGGGCCATCGTCGCCCGCCGGTCACTCGATCTCACCGAGCTCACCCAATCGATCAGGGCCTCGGTCGAGCATGCCTGGAAAACTCCCGCCGCGAGTGCCGCGTTCGTGCTCGAGCACGCGCAGGAGATGGACCCGGCCGTCTGCCGGCAGCACATCTCCTTGTACGTCAACGACTTCACCCGCGATCTGGGCGACGTGGGCTATCGAGCGGTGGAGGCCCTGCTCGACCGGGCCGTCGAGGCCGGTCTGGTGCCCCCGCTGCGCGGCCCCCTGCGCTGAGTCAGGCTTCGAGCTCGCTCGCGATGGCTCGCAGGATCTGGGCGACCATCTTGCCGGCCTCACGGTCGGGGTACTTGCCGCGCTGCAGCGACGGCTGGATCTTGAGCTCGATGAGCTTGATGGTGTCCTCCACCATCACCTGCAGCTCCTCGGCGGGGCGGCGCGACTTGGCCAGCGACGGAGGCGCCTCGAGGATGCGGACGCTCAGCGCCTGCTCCCCCTTCTTGCCTGCAGCGACGCCGAACTCGAGCCGCGTGCCGGGCACCAGCTCCTCGACGCCCTCGGGCAGCGCGGCCTTGGGCACGAAGACGTCGCCGCCGTCATCGCGGGACACGAAGCCGAAGCCCCGCTCCTTGTCGTAGAACTTCACCTTGCCGGTGGGCACGTCGTCCGTCCTCGCCTCGCTGTTGGCTGTACGACGCAAGGCTAGTCGGCCGGCGCCCTCCGCACGTGGAGGTCTCCCACGCCGGCCGATGTCGGGTCCACTGGACACCGCCGCAATGTTTCGGGACCTTCCTGGACGCGTTCATCTTGTCGTGGGTGCTGGCTGCGACCGACGCCCACGCGAAGAACTACAGCCTCCTCCTGAGCGCCGGTGAGGTCCGGCTCGCTCCGCTGTACGACATCAACAGCGTGCTGCCGTCTCTGGCCGCAGCTCGGCGCGGGGTGGAGCCCGGGCAGATCAGCGCGCACACTGCCGCGCTCGCGATGAGCATCGGCGGCCGTTCCCAGCCGCTCGACATCGATGCGGCGGCCTGGAAACGGCTGGCCGTCGACTGTGGCTTGCCACCGGCGGCGACCTTGACCCGGGTCGGTGAGCTCGTCCAGGCCGTGCCAGCGGCGATCTCAGCGGTCGTCGCGTCCGTGGTCGCGAGCAAGGCGCTGACCGTCGAGCAGCGCACGTTTGCCTTCGACCTCGAACAGCGCGTCCTGACACGTACCGGCCTGTGTCATAGCGCGTTGCTGGGGCGGCTTCCGCCGTCTCGTCGCACCCGCGCCACGTGACTGACCGCCAGGAGTCGCCGCTATCTGAGCGTCGCTACCTGAGCGTCGGTCGCCTGAGGGTCGTCCACCTGAGCGTCGTTCATCGAGCCGGACCGGAACTCCCGGGTCTCGAGGGTCACGAAGCCCTCCTGCCGCACCAGCTCCTCCGCCCGCGGATCCCACCGACCCAGCGCGGCGGCGTCGAGCTCGACCCGGGCCCGGTCGGCACCGAGGTCGCGGACCCGTACGTCGGTGGGCGACAGCAGCGCCCGCAGCGCGGTCTCGGCCCGGTCCACCCGGGCCAGCCCGGCGGGGGTGACCGCGATGCCGTAGGCGATCCGGGACGCGAGGCAGGCGAGCGCCGGTTTGTCGGCGGTCTCCAGTCCCCAACGCCGCGACGCCTCCCGGATCTGCGCCTTGGTCAGGCCGGCGTCGAGCAGCGGGGTCGCTGCGCCGCGCTCGGCCGCCGCACGGATGCCCGGCCGGAAGCCGGCCACCACGTCGTCGGCGTTGGTGCCGGTCGCCACCTGAGCCAGGCCAAGGGAGTGGGCGAGCGGTCGCAGGGTGTCGAGCAGGGTCGCCTTGCAGTGGAAGCAGCGGTCGGTGCCGTTGGCGACATAGCCCTCGCGGGCCAACTCGTCGGTGCCAGGCGTCACATGCCGCACCCCGAGGGAGTGGGCGAAGGCCGCCGCGGCCGGCAGCTCGGCCTGGGCCAGCGACGGACTGACGGCGGTCGCGGCGATCACCCGGTCGGTGCCCAAGGCGCGCACCGCGGCGGCCAACAGGAACGCGCTGTCGGCACCTCCACTGAAGGCGACCAGCAGGCCGTCGAGGGAGCGCAATCCCTTGTCCAGCAGGCGAAGTCGCTCCTGCAGCAGGTGCTCCTCCAACCAGGCGGGGAAGCCGGTCAGATCATCAGCGACGATGTCGGCCCCGACCGGTTCCGAGCCCCCGGTGCGGACCCCGTAGGCCAACGCACCGGCGATCCGCGCGCCGTCCACGTCGTGCGGGTGGTCCCCGACATAGATGGTGGCGCCGAGCTCCAGCAGTGCCTTGCCCTTTGCTTCGCGCCATACCCAGCCGACGACCTGGTCCACCTCGACGCCGAACAGGGCGAGGGTCTGCTCCGCCAGCACCTGCTGCTTCGCGGTCACGATGACCGCCCGGCCGCCAGCCGCACGGACCGCGGCCACGGCTTCCCTTGCTCCGGGCAGGAGCAGCGACCGGCTGACCCCGAGCTCGCGCATGAGGACCCGGTAGCGGTCGGCCACCCGGTCGACCTCCGCGGCAGGCACCCAGTGGGCGAGCTCCTGCTCCAACGGCGGGCCGAGCCGCGAGGCCCAGAGGTGACCGTCGATCGGCACGCCTTCTTCCCGGGCGAGCACCTCCGCGACGGCGACCACGCACGGGCGGGAGTCGACCAGCGTCATGTCGAGATCGAAGCCAACGACGAGGTCCACAGCGGTCACCTTAGGTTGACGCAGGACATAACAGATTTGTTATGCTCAGGTGGTGATAGGTGGCGAGCTCGTCCGGGAGGCCCGTAAGCGGGGTGCTCTCACGCAACGCGAGCTGGCCGAGCGGGCCGGCACCACGCAGTCCGGCATCGCCCGTCTCGAGTCCGGTCGCACCAGCCCACCGCTGGAGACCGTCCAGCGGCTGATCCGGCTGTGCGGCTTCGAGCTGCTGGTGGAGTTGGCGCTTTTCGACGACAGCGACCGGGTTCAGGCTCGCGACCTGAGGTGGAGCACCCCGACACAGCGGCTCGATCTCAACGAGCGCAGCGTGCGCCAGGCGGACGAGCTGCGCGAAGCCTTCTTGGCGGCGACGGGTGGCTGACTTCGACGGCACCGCGATCTTGCAGGTCCTGGCACGGCACCAGGTGCACTTCGTGGTGATCGGCGGCTGGGCCGCCGTCGCCCAGGGCTCACCGATCCCCACGAGAGACGTAGACGTCGTACCGGAGAACGAGCGCGCCAACCTGACCCGGCTGTCGGGGGCACTGCGGGAGCTCGACGCGAAGGTCCGCAACGGGGACGAGGACCCGCTGCCCTTCGTGCACGACGCGACCAGCCTGGCGGGCTCGGTCTTCTGGAACCTCACCACCACGTTCGGCGACCTGGACCTCAGCTTCCAGCCCTCCGGCACCCAGGGGTACGCCGACCTGCGCCGCGATGCGATCGAGGTGACCCTGCGGGGGACGCCGGTGCTGCTCGCGTCGCTGGCCGACATCGTCCGCAGCAAGGAGGCCGCGGGCCGCGACAAGGACCGGCGGGCACTGCCGATCCTGCGGGAGCTCGTCGCCCAGCAACTGCGCGACCGGCGCCCCAAGCGCTGATCGTGGCCCATGTGGTGGAACCACCCCGCTCCCACCGGGTCGATCCACCACCTGCCGCGCATCCCCCACCCAGGACGCCGCACACAGGACGGACCCACCCGCCCAGGATCACGACTACCGTAGATCGGATGACCCGGGAAGCTCCGCGCAGCCTTGCTGACGCGCTGCGTGCCTGGCCGGACGACCGGCTGGCCCGGCTCGTCCAAGGGCGCCCGGACCTCGCCGTACCCGTCCCACCCGACCTTGGGGTGCTCGCCGCCCGGGCCGCGGTGCGGCTCAGTGTGCTCCGGGCGCTGGACACCCTGAACGCCTTCCAGCTCGGTCTGCTCGAGACGCTCTGCCTCGACGAGCGGACCTTCTCCCTCGGCGACCTGGTGGCCCTCGCCGGTCCGCAGTCCGCCGCGGCCCTAGAAGTGCTGACCGACCTGGCGCTCGTGTGGGGCGAGGAGTCGGCCCTCCACGTCGTCGGCCCGGTACGCGACGTGCTGTCGGCCGGCGCCGGCCTGGGCCGACCGCTGGCCGCCCTGTTGGCCCAGCACAACGCGCAGCGGCTCGCCCCGATCGAGGAAGCACTCGACGTCAGCAGTCTCGAGGGCGTCCTGAAGTCGCTCACCGATCCGGACCGGGTGGCCCGCCTACTCGAGGAGGGCGGCGAGGAGGTGCGAGCTGTCGCGCGACAGCGCGCCGCCGGACCACCCAATGGCACGGTCCGGGACGCCCGGAGAGCGCCCCGCGCCGACGAGGACTCACCTGTCCGCTGGCTGCTGCGGCGCGGCCTGCTCGTCGCGATCGACGACGACACCGTCGAGCTGCCCCGCGAGATCGGGCTGATGTTGCGCGGTGCCCCTACCGCCTCCCCGACCCAGCCACCGCTGCTGACCACCAAGGTCGGCGTCGGCGCGGTCGACCGGGCTGCCGCCCACGAAGCCGCCCTCGTGGTCGACCTCGTCGAGGCACTGCTCGAGTCCTGGGCTGAGGAGCCGCCCGGCATGCTCCGGTCCGGCGGGCTGGGGGTGCGGGACCTCAAGCGCGCAGCCAAGGACCTCGACGTCACTGAACAGGCAGCCTCCTTGCTGATTGAGATCGCTTACACAGCAGGGCTTTTCGACCAGACCCAGGGGGTCGACGCCTCCTGGGTGCCGACCCAGGCCTATGACCGCTGGGTCGCCTCCCCTCCCGAGGACCGCTGGGTGGCCCTCGCCCGGGCCTGGCTCGGCATGACCCGGCTGCCCACCCTCGTCGGCTTGCGCGACGACCGCGACAAGCCCCTCGCCCCGCTGTCGCAGGAGGTGGAGCGCGCGAGTGCTCCGGTCGACCGGCGCCGGGTGCTCGACCTGCTCCTGCAGACCAAGCCCGGGCAGGCCGTGACCGAGGAGACCGTCGTCGCGGCCCTGGCCTGGCGCGCCCCCCGACGAGGCGGGCGCTTGCGCGACGTGCTGCCGAGCTGGGTGCTCGGCGAGATCGCCGTCCTCGGCCTGTCGGGCCGGGGTGGGCTGTCGTCGTTCGCGCGGCTGCTGCTCGACGGCCAGGACCGCGATGCGTCCCGGGCCCTGAGGGACCTGCTCCCCGAGCCCCTCGACCACGTGCTCGTGCAGCCGGACCTGACCGTCGTGGCCCCCGGCCCCCTGGAGCGCGACCTGGCGCGCGAGCTGGCTCTCGTCGCCGACGTCGAGTCCAAGGGCGGGGCGACCGTCTACCGGGTGAGCGAGGGCACGGTCAGGCGCGCCCTCGATGCGGGACGCTCGAGCAGCGATCTGCAGGAGCTGTTCCGCAGCCGCAGCCGCACCCCGGTTCCGCAGTCGCTGAGCTATCTCATCGACGACGTCGCCCGGCGGCACGGCCGACTGCGGGTCGGCGCCAGCGCGTCCTACCTGCGCTGCGACGACGAGGCCCTGCTCACCGAGGTGATGGCGAGCAAGAAGGCCTCGGTCCTGCGGTTGCGCCGGCTCGCGCCCACCGTCGTGACGAGCACGGCCTCCATCACGCAGGTGCTCGAGGTGCTCCGCGACCTCGGACACGCCCCCGCCGCCGAGGCCCCGGACGGGGCCGTGCTCGTGGCGCGCGGCGAGGCCCGTCGTACCCTCGCCCGACAGCGACCGACCCGGCACGGCGAGCCGGCAGCCATGCCGGACGAGCAGGCGAAACTCGCCGTGATCGCCTTGCGGGCAGGCGATCTGGCGTCCCGCGCCTCGTGTCGGCAGCCGGTTTCGGTGAGCCACGCGGTCGACACCCTCGCAGTGCTGCAGCAGGCCGCGCACGACGGACGGCAGGTCTGGCTCGAGTACGTCGACCCGCAGGGCAGCCGCACGACCCGGATCGTCGAGCCGCGGTCCGTCGGGGGCGGTTTCGTCGTCGCCTACGACCACCTGCGGCAGCAGGAACGCAGCTTCAGCGTGCACCGCATCACGGGAGTGGCCGATGTCGAACCTGAGTGATTCCCACGCCATGTCACACCCAGATTGGACACTGTTGTGGTGAACCCTCCCGATGGACCGCTGATCGTCCAGAGCGACAAGACCCTGCTCCTCGAGATCGACCATCCCCTGTCGAGTGAGTGTCGGCAGGCGATCGCCCCGTTCGCCGAGCTCGAGCGGTCCCCGGAGCACGTCCACACCTACCGGCTCACCCCGCTCGGGCTGTGGAACGCCCGGGCCGCCGGGCACGACGCGGAGCAGGTCGTCCACGCCCTGGTCAAGTTCTCCCGCTACCCCGTCCCACATGCGCTGCTCGTCGACGTCGCCGACACGATGGACCGCTTCGGCCGGCTCCGCCTCGAGCAGGATCCGGTCCACGGTCTGGTGCTCCGCACCACCGACCGCGCCGTCCTCGAGGAGGTCGTGCGCAACAAGAAGGTCAGCCCGATGCTCGGCGTGCGGCTCGACCCGGAGACCGTCCTCGCCTTCCCGTCGGAGCGCGGCCGGCTCAAGCAGGCGCTGCTGAAGGTCGGGTGGCCGGCCGAGGACCTCGCCGGTTACGTCGACGGCGAGGCCCACCCGATCGAGCTGGTCCAGGACGGCTGGGTGCTGCGCGACTACCAGCAGATGGCGGTCGATGGCTTCTGGCACGGCGGCTCCGGCGTCGTCGTGCTGCCCTGCGGCGCCGGCAAGACCCTGGTCGGTGCGGCCGCGATGGCGCAGGCCGGCGCGACAACCCTGATCCTGGTCACCAACACCGTCTCCGGACGGCAGTGGAAGGCCGAGCTGCTCAAGCGGACGACGCTGACCGAGGATGAGATCGGGGAGTACTCCGGGGAGAAGAAGGAGATCAAACCGGTCACCATCGCGACGTACCAGATCATGACCACGAAGCGGAAGGGCGAATACGCCCACCTCGACCTGTTCGGTGCCCGCGACTGGGGTTTGGTCGTGTACGACGAAGTGCACCTGCTCCCTGCGCCGGTGTTCCGGATGACGGCCGACCTGCAGTCCCGCCGGCGTCTCGGGCTGACCGCGACC
>JANOTZ010000166.1:0-4700 GCA_031416735.1 Frankiales bacterium | reverse complement strand
GGGATTGGGTGAACGCAGCGGACGAAGCCTTCGGGCGCGGGTCCGACGAGTGGGTCACTTGGCCCTACGGAGACTGGCGTCCATCGAATCAATCCTCGGCGCCGTTCCGAGACGATCCGGACAGCCCGACTGACTGAGGGTAGGTGACGTTCGCCGGTACGGCCCAGGCAGGTGAGTAGCGCCGGAATACGTCGAACGGTCCGGTCAGCACCGTTGATCACGAGCAGGCGCTAGCCACCTGCCAGGGAAGCGGTATTTCAACGGCCGAGCAGCGTCGCGGCCTCAAGGGCAGGAGCCTGCCCCGGGATGGCGCGTCAAGGGTGTCCTGTTGGAGGTCGATAGTGGCTGCAGCGGCACCAACGACCGGACAGCGGCGGAGATTGCGCCGCGTCGTGGCGTAGGAGCGGTGTTCAAGTGCGTGCTCTTCCCGCCCGTCGGTAGGCGGCCTGGAGCGCGCTTACGGCTTCGTCGCTGTCAATCCCGAGCTGGCGGGCCTGGTCGGTGAAGCGGTCGGCGAGCCGTTGCAGCAGGTCGCGTTGGCGCGCACCGGCCGCGCCGGGGGCGACGAAGGTGCCGTTGGGTCTGCGGCTTCGCAGCAGTCCGTCGCGTTCGAGCGTCTGATAGGCCCGACCGACGGTTCCTGGTGCGATGCCAAGGTCGGCGGCGAGTTGGCGGATGGCGGGCAGACGTTGGCCGCCGTCGAGGTGACCGCCCGCGATGAGGCGAGTCAGCTGGTCGACGAGTTGCTCGTAGGGCGGGGTCGAGCTGGCGATGTCGATTCTGACGTCCATCATGTCGACTGCCGGGGCTGCCACTGGCTCAGCGGCTCGGCCAACGAGATGGCGACGCCGATCGCCACGTACAGCAGCAGGTGGGCGGTCGTCGTGAGCGCGAACCGCGTGACGGCCAGCGGGTCGCCGGATGAGATCAGCGCGGTGCTGTAGACGAACCCGACACCGCCGAACACCGTCGCGGCGGCGACGGTTGTCCGGGCGGCCTGCACCCGGATCGCCGTGTCGAGCGCACGCGCCTCAGTGGCCTCTGGCAGCGCCCGACGCGCGCCGACCGTCAGGGCAGCTTCCAGCGCCAGCAGCCCCGTCAGCATGACCAGCGCATGGACCCCGGCGAGGCGGACGGCGTAGCCGGAGGACGCCGCCACCGCCGTGACGGCCGCCGCAGCGATCAGCGCGCGGGCGAGCCACAGACTTCGGTAGGGAGCGAAATAGCTCCGCCCGCGAGCGACGAGGGACGCAGAGCGCGTCCGAGCCCGCTGAGGCGTGGGGGCAGTCGCCTCGACCGCGAGCAGCGCCAGCAGGTACGGGCCGGTGACGATCCCGATTGGGACCCCGAGTTGAGTGATGAGCAGCACCGCCGCCACGTAGAAGGCGGCGGATGCGGCGGTGCGCGTCCAGCGGAACCGGCGCAGGAACCGGCGCACCTCCGCCGTGTTGGCCGGGGTGGGCTCGAAACCCCGGCGGGTCAGCCACTTCTCCGCGGTACGCGCGTGCACGCCCAGCGCCCGACAGAGATGAACGAACGTCGGTATAGCGAACAGCAGCGGACCCGCGTACGCGGGGGCGCTGCCGCTCCAGATAGTGGAAGTGCCTACCTCTTGTGCCAATGACATGGCACATAGGTACTCGACGCCACGCGCTGCGTCAAGAGGGTGGTCACCGGCCTGCAGCCAGCTACTGAGGAGCGTCGGCACCTGGATGCCTCGCTACACAAGTAGATGCCGCTGGTCGCCGCCAAGCTGGGTGAGCAGGTAGAGACGCACTATCACGGTCCAGCGCGGTCGCCTGCTGAACGAGACCAGATGCTCCTACTGTCAAGAATGGCTTTGACCCCGTCTGGTGGACACCTCGTAAGAGAGGATGTTCATCATGGGAAGACAACGTCAGGGGTTCACTCCTGAGTACAAGGACGAGGCTGTGAAGTTGGTGATCAACACCGGTCGTCCGGTCGCCTCGGTCGCTCGTGAGCTCGGTGTCCAGGAATCGACTTTGGGCCGGTGGGTCAACCTCTACAAGTCACGCCAGGACACCGGTGACGGAGCCCTGTCCGAGACCGAACGGACCGAACTGGCTCGGCTCCGCAAGGAGAACTCGGAGCTGAAGCTGGATCGGGCGTTCTTGAAAAAAGCGTCGCTCTTCTTCGCCCAGGAAGCATCGGATACGAACGAGAAGCGTTCGCACTGATGCACGCGGAGAAGAGCAACCACACGGTCTCGCGGATGGCACGCCTGCTCGAGGTGTCCCGCTCGGGGTTCTACGCCTGGTCCAAGCGGCTGCCCTCAAAGCGAGCGGTCCGGGCCGAGAAGATCGAGGCCAAGATCGCCTGGTTCCACGGCGAGTCAGACGAGGTCTCAGGCTCACCCCGGATCCTCGCCGACCTACGTGAGGACGGCGAGGTCATCTCCCGCAAGACGGTCGCGAAGGCGATGCGCAAGCTCGGCCTACGCGGGATCTGCCCGCGACAGTGGCGCACCACCACCGTGCGCGAGGGCGGCGACACCTACCCGCCCGACGTGGCGCAGCGGCAGTGGGACACAGGGGTCCTCAACGCCGTCTGGGTCGGCGACATCACCTACCTTCGGACCTGGGAAGGATGGCTGTACCTGGCCACCGTGATCGATGCCCACTCGCGCCGCGTGATCGGATGGGCGATCGCCGATCACATGCGCACCGACCTCGTCGAGGACGCCTTGAAGATGGCGATCACCCTGCGCGGTGAACTGCCGGCCCAGGTCGTGTTCCACACCGACAGGGGCACGCAGTACGCCTCGGAGCAGATCACCACGTACGCGGCCGAGAACGGCATCACCAGGTCGATGGGCTACACCGGGATCTGCTGGGACAACGCGATGGCCGAGTCCTTCTTCGCGACCTTGAAGACCGAGTTCTACTACCGCCGCGTCTGGCCCACCAAGGCCGGGGCCAGCCGAGCAGTCGGGGCTTGGATCGAGGACCGCTACAACCGGCGCCGCCGGCACTCAGCGATCGGACAGATCAGCCCCGTCGCGTTCGAGATGCAACACTCCAACCAGACCGCGGCAGCACGTCAAGCCGCATAACCCCGTGTCCACCGTTCGGGGTCAGGGCCAGAAATGGCTGTCTGAGGTAGCGCGGCGAAGACTTCGCGGGCGACGTAGCGCTTGAGGCACCGCATGGCTTCCTTCTTGCTCTTGCCTTCGCTGATGCGTTTGGCCATGTAGTCCTTGGTGCGCTGATCGGAGGCGAGACGGACGAGCACGATCCGCCAGAGCGCGGCGTTGGCTTGCCGGTCGCCACCGCGGTTGAGGCGGTGACGTTGGGTTTTGCCGCTGCTGGCTGGGACGGGGTTGCTGCCGCAGAGCGCTGCGAAGGAGCTCTCCTTGTGGAGTCGGTGGGGGTTGTCGCCGGCGGTGAGGAGCAGGGTTGACGCGACGTCGGGACCGACACCGTGCAGGGCGGTGAGCTTGGGAGCGACGGCCGTGGTGAGTCGGGCCATCCGGATGCGGATCCGGTCGTGCCGCTCGTCCAGGTGTTGGATGCGCGCTGCGAGCTCACGCAGCGCGAAGCGGGTGACGCCGGCCAGGGTGTCGTCGGTGGCCACGACGCGGAACGCGGTGCACGTCTCCAGCAGGTCCTTGATCTTGAGGTCCCGGAGCTGTGCGCGGAGGCTGTCCGGGGCGGTGACGAGCAGCATCTTGAGCTGGTTGATCGCTTGGGTGCGGGACTTCGTTCCGCTGCGCTGCAGCACTTTGAGCGCACGTAGGGCCTCGACCGGACCGTCATGGGACTTGGGAGTCGAGGTCGCCTCGCCCGACATCACAGCGCGGGCCGCGGCGATCGCGTCGACGACATCGGTCTTGCCGTAGCGGCGCCGGGTCTGCCTGTTCGGCCGGGACACCTCGATCACAGTCACCCCAGCACCAGTCAGGTGACGCGCGAGCTCCGCGCCGTAGCTGCCGGTCCCTTCGATGCCGACGCGTCCGAGGTCGCCGTAGCTGCGCAGCCACGCCAGCAGCTTGCGGTAGCCAGCGGTGGTGGTCGGGAACGACGCCGTCGCCAAGACTCCACCGAGTGGGTCGAGTGCAGCAGCGACGTGATTGTCCAGGTGGGTGTCGACGCCTCCGGTGATCACTTGGGCTGGTGTCCGGCACGCGGTCGATGCAACAGTGGTCATGCCCGTCCTTCTTGGTCGCACTTGCAGGGCGGGCACGGTGCGAGGCGAACGGACAGTCCAGGGACGGGCCTGTTTACGGCAGGCTCCTACTAGGTCACTTCCGACAAGCCCGTACCCCGATGGACTCCCGCCCGGCCGGCTGATCTGCTCAAAGGCAACATGTTCGCGCCGGGCGTTCTCTGGGCCAGACCGGGCGGGAGTACCTCACCAGCATCATCCCTGGCGTTCTCTGCTGTGCTCCCCGAGAGGAGAACCGGGCGTTCCTTCACCGGCACCGAGGACTCGGAGTTGTTACTACCCATTCAGGGGGCGAGTCTCCGTGTAAACCTTCGGTTGACACGCGAAGCCCTGTCAACGTATCGTTTACGGCGTGGAGATCGTCGCATCTGCGCGCAAGCACGGCGTCAGCGACGAGGACATCCTCCACGCGTGGGAGCACGCGATGTACCTGATCGAGTTCGAGCACAGCGGCGAGACGCGCTTGCTCGTGATTGGCGGGGACACAGCCGGGCGGCTGTTGGAGCTTGTGGCCG
>JANOTZ010000165.1:0-13657 GCA_031416735.1 Frankiales bacterium | reverse complement strand
GACCTGGTCGTTCATCACCTGGGTCCTCTACGCCGGCTACCTGCACGCGCGGGCGACGGCCGGCTGGAAGGGCCGCAAGGCCGCCTGGATCGCGGTGGCCGCGGCCGTCGCGCTCATCATCAACTACTACGTCGTCAACATCTTCGTCGTCGGCCTGCACTCCTACGCCTGACCGCCCGTCCCGACCGCCCGCCCCGCCCCCCTGACCCTGCCCGCGCCGAGCCCGCTCACCCGGCCCGCCCTCCCGCTTTCCTTCCCCCCACCACACGCTTCCCTTACGGCCGCCGGAAGGGAAGGCCGCGGGACCCCTCTGACCACGCTCAGCCAGCCCCCACCACACGCTTCCCTTCCGGCCGCCGGAAGGGAAGGCCCCCGACGAAGGTGGATCGTGAGGGGCGGGCGACGAGGGCGGACCGTGAGGGGCGTACGGCGGGTGGCCCGTCAGGCGTAGGAGTGCAGGCCGACGACGAAGATGTTGACGACGTAGTAGTCGATGATCAGCGCCGCAGCGGCAGCGACGGCCACCCAGGCGGCCTTGCGGCCCTTCCACCCGGCCGTCGCGCGGGCGTGCAGGTAACCCGCGTAGAGCACCCAGGTGATGAACGACCAGGTCTCCTTGGGGTCCCAGCCCCAGTAGCGCCCCCACGCCGCCTCAGCCCAGATCGCCCCGGCGATGACCGCGAAGGTCCAGATCGGGAAGGCGAAGGCGATGACGCTGTAGGACACCCGGTCCAGCACCGTCGATCCCGGCAGCTGCGCGCCGAGGGTGGTCGGGAAGCCCAGCCGCACCGGTCGACGCCGACCCCGGCGGAGCAGTCCCGGCCGGGTCGCCCGCGGGTCGGCGTCGAGGACGGCGCGGATTTCGTCGTACCGGCTGCGCAGCAGGTAGAGGACGGCCACGACGCCGGAGAGCAGGAACGAACCGCTGGCCACCACCGCCGCCGCGACGTGGATCTTGATCCAGTAGCTGTTGAGGGCGGGCACCAGCGGCCCGGCCTCGGTGTAGAGCGCGGACGCCGCGAGCCCGAGGTAGAGCACGACGGGGAGCATCACGAAGGCGCCGAGGGCGCGCTCGACCCGGCCGCGCACCACCAGCACGAGGAACACGGTGACGGCGGTGAGCGCGACGGCGCTGGAGAACTCGTACATGTTGCCCCACGGCACCCGGTCGGCCGCGAAGCCGCGGGTCACCAGCGAGGTGACGTGCACTGCCCAGCCGCAGCCGGTCAGCACCAGCGCGAAGCGACCGGCGCGGGACGGCGCTTCGGTCGTCACGGTCTCAGCCGGTACGGCGAGAGGCGGGCCACCAGCCCCGAGCAGGACGCGGCCCTCGGCGGGGACGGACGTCACGACCCGGCGGGCGTTGCGGGAGGCCTGCTCGCCGGCGAACCCGAGCATGGCGAGGGCGTAGACGATGACGGCAGCGAACAGCAGGCCGTCACTGAGCTGGCCGAGCCCCTGGTCGGGCACGTTCACTCCTTCATCTGCGTGGCGATGGCGGTGAACTCCGCGGCGAACCGGTCCGGGTCCGTGCGGGCAAGACCACCGACCGCCACGGTAGTCGGCCCGCCCTCGTCGGTGGAGACGCGGACCCAGAGCCGGCGGCGGCGGATGAACAGCGACAGCAGCAGCCCACCGACCATCCCGATCGAGGCGACCAGCGCGACCAGCTTGCCCGGGTCCTGGGTGACCTGGAAGGTGGCCCACTCGCGGGTGTCGACGTAGGTGAGGGAAGCGCCGCTCGGCAACCGCCAGGTCTGGCCCGGGAGCAGCGCGTGCGCCTGGCCGCCGAACAGCGGCTTCATGGTGGCCGTGTCGAGGGTGTAGACCGACTGCGGGGTGCCGCCGTCCAGCCCCAGGTTGCCCTCGAAGGCGACCAGGGTGAGGACCGGGTTGATCAGGGCCGGTCCGGTGGACCCGACCCGCCCACCTTCGTCGGTGACCGTCGTCGGCGTGAAGACGCCGCGGAAGCCGACCTGCTTGCCCTTGGTCGACGGCTCCTTGAGCACGCACGTCGACAGGAACTGCGGGTCCTGCGGCAGGCACGGCAGCGCCTGGTCGTCGATCACGGTGCCGTCGGTGTCCCGGAACACCAGGTGCGGCGCGTAGCCGTGGCCGATCAGGTAGGTGTTGGCCCCGTCCACCTTGAGCGGGTGGTTGACCCTGATGTCGTACGGCGTCTCGGGGCCGCCGTCCTTGGACCAGCGGACGTCGGCGTCGAAGGTCAGCGCCTTGCCGTCGGCGGCGTAGGTCGCCCGGAAGTTGTCGAGCTGCACGCTGAACGGCACCAGCGAGTCGGGTGCGAAGCGCCGGCCCGGCCGGACGTCGTCGAACAGCGCCACCGTGTTGGAGAAGCCCTTGCCCTCGACGACGAGCACGGTGCCGGCGAAGCCGCGGAACGCGCCGATCGCGATGCCGACGAGCAGCAGGACCAGGGACAGGTGGAAGACCAGGTTGCCGGTCTCGCGCAGGTAGCCCTTCTCGGCTGACAGCTCGTTGCCGCGCCGCTCGACCCGCCAGCCTTTGAGGGCCAGGTGGGCGCGCTCGAGCTCCTCCTCGACCGACCGGGTGGTGGTGAACACCTCGGAGACCGGCAGCTTGGTGAGCGAGCGCGGGACCTTCGGGGGCCTGGCCCGCAGGGCCCGCAGGTGCAGGCGCGTGCGGGGGATGAGGCAGCCGACGAGCGACACGAACAGCAGCAGGTAGATGGCGCTGAACCAGGTGGAGCTGAAGACGTCGAACATCGACAGCCGGTCCAGCAGTGGCCCGACCACCGTGTGGTCGTCGAGGTACTTCTGGACCCGCAGCGGGTTGATCCGGCGCTGCGGAAGGAAGCCGCCGGGGACGCTCGCCAGGGCCAGCAGGAACAGCAGCTGCAGGGCGGTGCGCATGCTGGTGAGCTGGCGCCAGCCGAAGCGCAGCGGGCCGAACAGGTCGCCCCGACGCGGCTGCTGCACCGGGGCGGGCTGGGTGGTGAGGCGGGTCGCCTCGTCGAGCTCGGTCGTCAGAGGCTCGGTCACCAAGGGCTCGGTCAGGGGCTCGGTCAGGGGCTCGGTCAGGGGCTCGGTCATCAGATGCTCGGTCATCAGATGCTCGTGGAGAAGCCGTTGACGACGACCCGCAGCGAGATCATCAGATGCTCGTGGAGAAGCCGTTGACGACGACCCGCAGCGAGATCATCAGCTGCTGCCACACGCCGCTGACGAGCAGCAGTCCGACGATGACCAGCATCCCGCCCCCGACGCGCAGGACGACCGTGTAGTGGCGCTTGACCGCGTCGAAGGCGCCGAGCGCCCGGCGGAACGCGACCGCGGTGAGCAGGAACGGGATGCCCAACCCCAGGCAGTAGCCGAAGGTGAGGAAAGCCCCGCGTCCGGCGCTGGCCTCCCGGAACGCGAGGGCCTGTACGGCTCCGAGGGTCGGGCCGAGGCAGGGGGTCCAGCCCACCCCGAAGAGGACGCCCAGCATGGGGGCGCCGGCGAGCCCCGCCTTCGGCAGGCGGTGGAACCGCAGCTCCCGTTGCATGCCGGGGATGAGGCCGAGGAAGGCGAGCCCGAGCAGCACCGTCAGCGAGCCGAGCACGACGTCGACGGTCCGCTGGTGGACCAGCAGCTGGGCACCGAGCCCGCCGAAGAACGCGCCCTCACTGACGAACACGACGCTGAAGCCCAGCACGAAAAGGGTCGCCCCGAGCAGCACCCGGCCGCGGCGTTCGTCGGCCTCGGCCAGGTCGACGCCGGCGAGGCCGGTGACATAGCTCAGGTAGCCCGGCACCAGCGGCAGGACGCACGGCGACAGGAAGCTGACCAGGCCGGCGATCGCCGCCACCGGCAGCGCCAGCAACAGCGGCCCGTCGGTGATCGTCGCGACGAACGAGTCGACGATGCTCACGTGCAACTCACCGGTTGCTCACCGCGGTGGCTGCTCACGCGGTCTCTCTCGCCAGCACCTGCACCGGGATGAGCAGCTGGGTCTCGGTGACGGCCTGGACGAAGCGGGCCGCCACGCGTCCCTGCCGGTCGAGGATGAGGGTGGTCGGCGGGGACTGCGGTGCCTGGCCGCGGAACTTCAGCAGCAGCCGGCCGGCCGGGTCGAACAGCGAGGGGTAGAGCACCTGCTTGCTCCGCTGGAAGGACCTGGCTGCGGTCTCGTCGTCCTTGATGTCGATCCCGACGAACTCGACGCCCGACGCCTTGGTCTGGGCGTAGACGCTGTTGAGGTTGCGGGCCTCGGCGCGGCACGGGGCGCACCACGACGCCCAGAAGTTCACCACCACCACCTTGCCGCGGAAGTCGGCGAGGTCGAGCTCGGCCCCCTCCAGGGTGCGACCGGACAGCTGCGGAGCGGGCTCGCGGTCACCGACCGGGAAGACGCCCTGGTCGAGGACGGTGATGGCGTTCTGCTTCGGACCGCCGCCGGCCTGGTTGTCCGTGCCGGTGCGCCCGGTGCAGCCGACAGCCAGGACGCAGGCAAGGACGATGGGGAGCACGGAGCGGGGCACGGTGGGACCTGTTCTCGGCACGGCGGGGACCCTTCCAGTGTCGGTCATCGCGAAGTCCCCGGCCCTGCCGCCCCCCTTGCCGTGATCCACGTGAGGTTTGAGGTGGATCGCCGCGCTTGATCCACCTCGAACTCCCCGTGGATCAAGGGGTGATGTCGGTGCTCAGGACGCCCAGGTAGACCTCGTCGACGTACGCGCCACGCACCCAGGCCGACTCGCGCATCCGCCCGTCCTCGACGAAACCAGCCTTCTCGTACGCGCGAAGCGCCGCGGCGTTTCCGGCCAGCACCTCGAGTTGCACCCGGTGGAAGCCGCGGTCGACGAAGGCATAGCGCAGCAGGACCCGGCACGCGTCGGTGCCGTAGCCCTTGCCGCGAAACTCGGGCCCGAGCGAGATCCCCAGGTGCGCCCGCCGGTTGTGACTGTCGATGCCCCACAGGCTGACCGCGCCGACGAGCTCACCGTCGACCGTCACGGCAAACGGCACGAACGTGTCGCCGGCCCGGAAGGGCGACTCCTCGTCACCGTCGTACGCCTTGAGCACGTCCTCGACGGACTTCGGCACAAAGGGCGACCAGTTGACCTCGGGCCAGGTGTCGTAGGTCTGGTCCCAGGCCGCGAGCGTGGCGATGTCCTCACGCGCGATGGTGCGCAGCACGACCCGTTCTCCGCTCAGCACCTCGCCAACGTAGCCGGTGAAGAACCGGCAGCCGTCCACAGGCACATCCCGGCACCTTCCCCGTCCTGGCAGGGTTGAGGACGTGACGATACGACCGCAGCGGAGGCATGGTGACGCCATGGAGACGACGTGGCGGGTCGGCGGCTGGACCTTCGCTGACCTTGCCGACCTCCCCGGGGACCACAACCGGTACGAGATCATCGATGGCAACCTTCTCGTGACTCCGCCCCCGGCCATCTGGCACCAGAGCGTCGGTTCACACCTGCTCGGCCAGCTCCTGCGCAGTTGCCCCGAAGGGTGGAGTGCGGTCTATGCGAGCTACGTCGACTACGGCGGGGACTGCCGCATCCCGGACCTGCTGGTGGTGCGCACGGACCGGGCCCGGGACCGTCGGGCGCTGGCCTACCTGCCGGGCGAGATCGGGCTCGCGGTCGAGATCGTCAGCCCCTCCAGTCGGCGCACCGACCGTCTCGCCAAACCGGCGGAGTACGCCGAGGTCGGCATTCCGCTGATGTGGCGGGTGGAGCTGGAGCCGGACGTCGTCCTGCACCCGTTCCGGCTCGTCGACGGCAACTGGCAGGCAGGCGGCACGGTGTCCGGCAAGGGCTTCGTCGACGCGCCCTGGGGCACGCTGGAGATCGACCTGACCGCCCTGCGCTAGCCCCTGCACCAGACCTGCAATTTCGGCCTGCGTCAGGCCTGCAGTCAGGCCTGCAGTCAGGCCCCGTGGCCGGGGCGGCGGGAGGCCTCACCGGCCGGCTCGGAGTAGGTGACGAGCACCAACGCCTCGTCATGCCAGGTCAAGGAGGTCAGCGACGCGAGCCCGCACTGGCGGCGGTCCGGCCGGTGCCAGAGCCGACGCCCTTCGACGTACCGGCGCAGGGTCCAGATGGGGAGCTGATGGCTGACGCAGACCGCTTCGTGGCCGAGGTTGCGGTCGCGCACCTCCTCGGCGCTGTGCAGCATCCGGCGGGCCACCGCGAGGTACTCCTCACCCCACGACGGCTTGAACGGGTTCCACAGGTGCGGCCAGTTGCCGGGGTTCTTCAGCGCCCCGTCACCGACCCCGAACTGGGTGCCCTCGAAGTGGTTGGTGCTCTCGATCAGCCGATCGTCGGTGGTGATCGGCAGGGCAAACACCTCAGCGATCGGCCCGGCGGTCTCCTGGGCTCGCAGCAACGGGCTCGACACCACCTCGGTGACGTCGCGGCCACGCAGCGCCCCGGCGGCGTCCTTCGCCATCTGCATCCCGTCCTCGGACAGCCGGAACCCTTGCAGCCGCCCGTACAGGATCTTGTCGGGGTTGTGCACCTCGCCGTGGCGGAGCAGGTGGACGGTGGTCTTCACGCGCGGTCCTTCGCAGTCGGGGGGGAGACAACCTCAGGAGCATGTACGGCGGCGGCCGCCGCGGCCGCCTTCGGCAAGGCCTCCGCGACCCGGTCGAGCGCCCGGTCGTCGTGGGCAGCGCTGACGAACCACGCCTCGTAGGCACTCGGCGGCAGATAGACGCCCTCGGCGAGCATGGCGTGGAAAAAAGCCTTGTAGCGCAAGGCTTTTTGCCGGATCGCGGTGGCGTAGTCGACCACCGCGTGGTCGGCGAAGAAGATGCTGAACAGCGACCCGGCGGTGTTGAGCCGGTGCGGCACACCGGCCGCGCTGAGGGCGTCGCTGGCGAGCTTGCCGACCGTCGCGGCGGCTGCGTCGACGTGGGCGTAGACCTCGTCGGTGCAGTGCCGCAGGGTGGTGAGGCCGGCCGCGACGGCGAGCGGGTTCCCGGACAGCGTGCCGGCCTGGTAGACCGGCCCCGCGGGCGCGAGGTGCCCCATCACGTCCGCCCGGCCACCGAAGGCCGCGGCGGGCAGCCCGCCGCCCATCACCGTGCCGAAGGTGAACAGGTCGGGGGTGATGCCCTCCAGGCCGAACCACCCCGACCGGCTGACCCGGAAGCCGGTCATCACCTCGTCGAGGATGAGCAGCGCGCCGTGCTTCGCGGTGAGGTCGCGCAGCCCCTGGCTGAAACCCGGCAGCGGCGGGACGACGCCCATGTTGGCGGCGGCGGCTTCGGTGATGACGCAGGCGATCTGGTCGCCGTAGGTCTCGAAGGCAGTCTCGACCGCGGACAGGTCGTTGTAGGGCAGCACGATCGTGTCGGCGGCGCTCGCGCCGGTGACGCCAGGGCTGTCCGGGAGGCCGAAGGTCACGACCCCGGAGCCGGCGGCGGCGAGCAGCGAGTCGACGTGCCCGTGGTAGCAGCCGGCGAACTTCACGACCTTGCTGCGCCCGGTGAAACCGCGCGCCAGCCGGACGGCGCTCATCGTCGCCTCGGTGCCGCTGTTGACCAGGCGCACCTGCTCGACGGGAGCGACCCGGGCGCAGATCTCCTCCGCCAGCTCGACCTCCCCCGGCGAGGGCGAGCCGTACGACGTGCCCTTAGCGGCCGCCTCCTGCAAGGCCTCGACCACCGCCGGGTGGGCGTGGCCGAGCACCATCGGTCCCCAGCTGCAGACCAGGTCGACGTACTCCCGACCGTCGGCGTCGGTGAGGTAGGGGCCCTTCCCGCTGACCATGAAGCGCGGTGTGCCGCCCACCGCCCGGAACGCACGCACCGGGGAGTTCACCCCGCCGGGCACCACAACCTGCGCCCGGTCGAAGAGCGCCTGCGAGGCGGGTGCGTCGTACGGGTAGCTCATGACTCCATCCTGCCAGCGCACCTGGTCAGGACAGCCAGCCGGCGGCTTCGGTGGCCCAGTAGGTGACGATCATCGACGCCCCGGCCCGGCGGATCGCGACCAGCTGCTCACGGATGATCCGCTCCCGGTCGATCCAGCCGTTTGCCGCGGCGGCCTCGACCATGGCGTACTCCCCCGACACCTGGTAGGCCGCGACCGGTACGTCGACCGCCTGGGACACCGCGCGCACCACGTCGAGGTAGGCCAGCGCCGGCTTGACCATCACCGCGTCCGCACCCTCGGCGATGTCGAGCAGGGCCTCGCGCACGCCCTCGTCGGCCGACCGGGCCGGGTCCTGTTGATAGCCGGAACGGTCACCGAAGGCGGGGGCGCACTCGGCGGCATCCCGGAACGGCCCGTAGAAGGCGGACGCGTACTTGGTGGAGTAGGACAGGATCGGGAGGTCTGAGAACCCTTGCGCATCAAGGGAAGTGCGGATCGCCGCGACCTGCCCGTCCATCATCCCGGAGGGCGCGACGACCTGGGTGCCGGCCCGGGCCTGGGCCACCGCGGCCGAGGCATAACGCTCCAGCGTCGCGTCGTTGTCGACCTCACCACCAGGGGTCAGCAACCCGCAGTGCCCGTGGTCGGTGTACTCATCCAGGCACAGGTCGCTCATCACCACCAACGACGAGCCCACCTCCGTCACGACGTCGGCCAGCGCGAGCTGCACGATGCCGTCCGCCGCGTCCGCCCCGGACCCGCGGGCGTCCTTCACGGCTGGGATCCCGAACAGGATCACCCCGCCGACCCCTGCCGCGGCGGCCTCCACGACGGCCTTGCGCAGCGAGTCGCGGGTGTGCTGGAGGACCCCCGGCATGGACGCGATCGGCGCGGGGGCCGTCAGCCCCTCCTTGACGAACATCGGCAGCACCAGGTCGGCCGGCGACACGCGCACGTCCGCGACCAGCCGCCGCAAGGCAGGGGTACGGCGCAAGCGGCGCGGTCGCGACGCCGGGAAGGTCACCGCTTCGCCCGTCCTGCGGACTTCTTGGCCCCCTTGCGGCGCCACGCGGCGGGCGGCAACTCCCCGGCGGCGCGCAGTGCGAGGGCGTACTCGGCGAGGCCGTCGACGAGCGAGGTCACGTCGGCCTTCGCGGCGAGGACGTCGACCCGCAGGCCGAGCTCCTCGGCCGTGGCCTTGGTCTGCGGGCCGATCGCGGCGAGCACCGTGCTGTCGTGCGGCTTGCCGGCGATGCCGACCAGGTTCCGCACGGTCGACGACGAGGTGAACAGCACCGCGTCGAAGCCGCCGCCCTTGAGGGCCTCACGGGTCTCGACCTTCGGCGGCGCGGCGCGGACCGTCCGGTAGGCGGTCACGTCGTCGACGGTCCAGCCGAGGTCCTTCAGACCGGCGACCAGGGTGTCGGTGGCGATGTCGGCGCGCGGCAGGAAGACCCGGTCGATCGGGTCGAAGACGGAGTCGTACGGCGCCCAGTCGGCCAGCAGCCCGTCGGAGCTCTGCTCACCGGACGGCACCAGGTCGGGCTTGATCCCGAACTCCACCAGCGCGGCCGCAGTGGCCTCGCCGACCGCGGCGACCTTCACACCGGCGAACGCGCGGGCATCGAGGCCGAACTCCTCGAGCTTCTCCCGCACCGCCTTCACGGCGTTGGTCGAGGTGAACGCGACCCACAGGTAGCGGCCGGTGACCAGACCCTTGATGGCCCGCTCCATCGGCGCGGGCGTCCGCGGCGGCTCGACCGCGATGGTCGGGACCTCCACCGGGATCGCGCCGTAGGCCCGCAGGGCCTGGGACAGCACCCCTGCCTGGTCGCGGGTGCGGGGGACGAGCACCCGCCAGCCGTAGAGGGCGCGGGACTCATACCAACCGAGCTTGTCGGCCTTCTTCACCACGTCGCCGACGACGATCACGGCTTCGCCGTCGAGCTCGCTGATCGCCGGCTCGACCTCGCCCAGGGTGCTCAGCACGGTGCGCTGGTCGGACGTGGTGCCACCGACGGTCACCGAGAGCCGGGTGTCGGCCTTGCGGCCGTGCACGATGAGCGCCGCGGCCGCCTTGGCAACCTCGGCGATCTGCGCCGTCAGCACCAGAGTGCCTGGTGCTGCGGCGATTCCGGCCCAGTCCATGCCGTCCTCGACGCGCGCCACGGTGCGCGGCAGACCGACGGCCACGCCGGCGAAGGCGGGGACGGCGACCGGCGCCGGCAGGCCGGGCACGACCTCCAGGCGCTGCTTGCCCCGGACGACCGCCTCGGCCTCCTTCGCCCCGTCGTCGGCGAGGAACGGGTCGCCGGGGTAGAGCCGGACGACGTGCTTGCCGTCCTTGGCGGCAGCGACGAGCGCCGCCCCCTGCAGCTCACCGGCAGGGACGACCTGCACCTCGGCCTCGGGACCGGCCAGGGCCAGGACCGCGGCCGAGACGCGCTCGTCGGCGACGACGAGGTCGGCACTGCGGAGAAGTTCGGCGGCACGCAGGGCGAGCAGCCCAGGGTCGCCGGTACCGGCGCCCACGAGGGCGACCTGGCCGGCGGGCCGGCGGGTGCGGGTCGGGCTCATGCAGTCTCTCCAGGGTCAGTGCTCATCAGGGGGCGCATCAGGTCAGCCGCGCCGAGGTCGAGCAGCTCGGCGGCGAGCCGCTGACCTACTCCGGTCGCGTCGTGCGTCGGTCCGGTGGCCGACAGGCGCACCGTGTCCGATCCGTCCAGCGCGGCCACCAGGCCGCGCAAGAAGACTTCGGGGCCGTCGTCGCCCTCGGCGACGTCGGCGAGGGCGCCCACCGGGGCGGAGCACCCCGCTTCGAGGGCGGCGAGCAGGGCCCGCTCCGCCTCGACGGTGGTGCGCGCGTCCGCGTCGTCGAGCGCCTTGAGCAGGCCCTCCACGTCGGTGCCGGCGCGGCACTCGAGGGCCAAGGCACCCTGGGCGGGGGCGGGGAGCATCTGCAGCGGGTCGAGGGTCTCGGTGACCTCATCCAGCCGGCCGAGCCTCGCGAGCCCGGCCCGGGCGAGGACGACCGCGTCCAGCTCGCCCTTGGTGACGAAACCGATCCGGGTGTCGACGTTGCCCCGCACCGGCACGATCACCAGGCCCATCCCGAGCGCCAGCAGCTGCGCCGTACGGCGGGGAGAGCCCGTCCCGACGCGGGACCCGGACGGGAGCTCCCCCAGGGTGAGCCCGTCGCGGGCCACCAGGACGTCGCGGGCATCCTGCCGGGGCGGGACGGCGGCGATGACCAGACCCTCGGCCGGGGCCGTGGGCAGGTCTTTGTAGGAGTGCACGGCGACGTCGATCTCGCCGGCGAGCAGGGCCTCGCGCAGCGCCGTGACGAAGACGCCGGTGCCGCCCAGCTGGGTGATGGCTGCCGAGGAGGTGTCGCCCTGGGTGGTGATGTGCACCAGCTCGACGTGGTGGCCGAGGGCCCGCAGCGCGTCGGCTACCTGGCCGGACTGCGCGAGGGCGAGCGCGGACGCCCGGGTGCCGAGCCGCAGGACGGTCATGAGTGATCCCCCGACCGGGACAGCTCGTCCGCGTCCTCCTCGAGGGTCAGCGGGGTGACGGTGACCGCCGCGGGGGCGTCACGGTCGAGCTCGAACAGCTCGCGCAGCGCGTCGGCGTAGGACAGGCCGACCGGCGCCTCGGTGAGCTCCTTCACCCGCACGGTGGGGGTGTGCAGCAGGGTCTGGACGACCCGCCGCACGGTCTGCTCGACCTCGGCGCGCTCCTTGTCACCGAGGGCGGGCAGCCGGCCCAGCAGCCGGGTCAACTCGGCGGCGACGACCTCGTCGGCGCGGCTGCGCAGGGCCACCACGGTGGGCTGCACCCGGCTGGCCTTCTGCCAGGTGAGGAAGGCCCCGACCTCGTCGGTGACGATCTCGCGGGCCGCCTCGACGCCGGCCCCTGCCTCGGTGTCCCCCAGCGCTGTCTGCAGCGTCTCGAGGTCGATCAGGGTGACCCCGGGCACGCTGCGGACGAGCGGGTCGACATCCCGGGGCAGCGCCAGGTCGAGGATGGCGAGGGGGCGCCCGTCGCGGCGGGCCATGGCGTCGGCGACCACCTGGTGGGAGACGACCAGGCCGGTCGCGCCGGTGGAGGAGACCGCCACGTCGGCGGTGATGAGCTCGTCGACCAGGGCGTCGAGGCCGACGCCGCGGCCCTCGAGCGACAGGGCGAGGCGGGCGGCGTTGTCGGGGGTGCGGTTGGCGACACAGACCTCGCCGACGCCGGCGCGACGCAGCGTGGCACCGGCGAGCGCACCCATCGAACCGGCGCCGATGACGAGCACGCTGTGCCCGTCGAGCGGGCCGACCGCGCGGACGGCGTGCTCCAGCCCGACGCTCACCAGCGACTGGCCGGCCTCGTCGATGCCGGTCTCGGAGTGGACCCGCTTGCCGACACGGAGCGCAGTCTGGAACAGCTCGTGCAGCACCCGGCCGGCGCTCTCGCTGCTGACGCCGTAGGCGCGGCGGAGCTGGCCGAGGATCTGCGACTCCCCGACCACCATCGAGTCGAGGCCGCAGGCCACCTGGAAAAGGTGCATGACCGCCTGTCCCTCCCAGTGGACGTACAGGTGCTTGTTGAGCTCCTCGAGCGGCACACCCGACCGCCGCGAGAGCAGGTCGGAGATGGCGTCGACCCCGGCGTGGAAGCCGTCGGTGTCGGCGTAGACCTCGACCCGGTTGCAGGTGGAGAGCACCACGGCCTCGCTGACCGCGCCGGCCTTGAGCTCGCCGAGCACTTCGCTGGTGTCGCCGATCCCGAGGGTGACCTGCTCCAGCAGCGACACCGCGGAGGACCGGTGCGAGAGGCCGACGACGAGCACGCTCATGCCAGCAACCCCTCGGCCAGGGCAGCCTTGCGGTGCTCGTGGAAGCTCAGGATCTGCAGCTCGATGGACAGGTCGACCTTGCGCAGGTCGACGTGCCCGGGGACCGACAGGACGGTCGGCGCGAAGTTCAGGATGCTGGTGACCCCGGCTGCGACAAGCAGGTCGCAGACCTGTTGCGCCTCGGCGGCGGGGGTCGCGATGACGCCGATGCTGATGCCGGTCACCACGTCGGGCAGGTCGTCGATGTGCCGGACGGTGAGACCGGCGATCTGCTCGCCGACCCGCTCCCGGTCGGCGTCGAGCAGGGCTCCGATGGCGAGCCCTCGGGTGGCGAACCCGCCGTACCCGGCAAGCGCCCGGCCGAGGTTGCCGACCCCGACGAGCACGACCGAGAAGTGCCGGGAGAGCCCGAGCTCGCGGGAGATCTCACCGACCAGGTGCGAGACGTCGTACCCGACTCCCCGGGTGCCGTAGGACCCGAGGTGGGACAGGTCCTTGCGGAGCTTGGCGCTGTTGACGCCCGCCTCCTCGGCGAGCTCCTCGGAGCTGACCGTCGTGCGGCCGCCGTCGGCCAGCGCATGGAGGGCCCGCAGGTAGACGGGCAGCCTGGCGACGGTCGCCTCCGGCACGCCCCGCCGGGGAGCAGCCGCGCCCTCGGAGGGGCCGCTCGCGTCCGCTGTCGACACCGGGTATGGACTCCTGCCACGAGGCCTCGGAGGAGGCCGTCAGGGGCGCGTGTGCAGCGCCGCAACGGCAAGGTTACGCACTTGTGAACGCGCGCACAAAGTCAGTGAACGGCGTCACACCCGCTTGGGGGACCCTGCGCTCAACGCCGCCCTGAGCTTGCCCTCGTCCACCCACCAGCGGCTGTGCTCGGCCCCGTCGAGCAGGACCACGGGCACATGGTCGCTCCACACCCGCAGCGCCGGGTCGGCGTCGACGTCCAGCACCTCCAGCGGCAC
>JANOTZ010000164.1:0-5548 GCA_031416735.1 Frankiales bacterium | reverse complement strand
CTACCGCTGGACCACCCGCGGCGGCTGGCAGTTCACCCGAAAACGCCTGGGCTACTGACCGCACCCCACCGCCAACAGCCCACCGCAAACCTCCACCGCAAGACCTGAGAACCCGCTACCCGCAAGGGATCCGGAACTCAGGCATGTCCGGAGCAACCAGCGACACCAGCGAGGGCAGTCATCGCCAGCAGGGCCGGCGGGCGACAGGGAGCTTGGGCAGCGGAACTCGAGTGGGTTCAGCCGGCGACCCACTGGCCCAAGGCCACGGCGCCCAGGCACAAGCCGACGGAGAGGACGACGTACTGCCACGACCAGGTCTCCACCACCTCGACGGCGAAGGCGGAGAACGTGGTGAAGGCGCCACAGAAACCGGTGCCGACGAGGGCATACGTCGAGGCCGAGGGGTGCGCCAAGAAGCCGAGGGCGGCGCTGCCCAGGACGTTGACCAGCAGGGTGGCCCGTAGACCGGGCAGCCACAGCGCCACGGCGAAGCGTGCGGACGCCCCGCACGCAGCACCGAGCGCGACAAGGAGGGCGGTCACCGGACCACCTCCAGCAGGGCGACAAGGAGGGCGGTCACCGGACTTCCCTCAGCAGGAACCCGAAACTGCGCATCCCCACCGCCGCAGCGCCGATCCCGAGCACCAGAGTGCCTGCTACATAGGCAATCCCGGCCGGCAGCGAGGCGTCGACGGTCTGCGCGGCGAAGGTCGAGAACGTCGTGAAGCCACCCAGCACGCCCGCGCCGAGGAACGGCCGGGACCACTTCCCCTCAGGCCGTAACCCGATGAGCAGGCCGAGCCCGAACGACCCGACCACGTTGACCGCCAAGGTCGTCGTGAGTCCCGGCCAGGCGACCGCCAGCCCGAAGCGGGCCAGGGAACCGAGCGCACCGCCCAGGGCCACCAGGGCGAACAAGGCCGGCCAGGGCGCCGGTACGACCGGGACGTCAGGGTCCAGCTCAACCCCAAGTGATCTGGGGTGCACGGTCAACCGAGGCGACGTCGGAACGCGAGCGCCGCCGCCACCGTCCCTGCGGCCAGTACGGCCGCACCGGCAGGCAGCCCGGTGATCGGCAGGGAGGGGCCGTCGGAAGGAGCAGCAGGAGGCCTACCGGCACCGACGGGGGTGATCCGCCCCAACACGAACGGCGCCTTCATGACGAGCTCCACGTTGCGGTCCTCGATCTTGCCTCGCCGGGCGTCGGTGCGCTCCTGCGGGTCGTTGGCCGCCAGCTCGCGGGCGAGGGACGCCAGGGCAGTCGTGGTGTCGAGCCGACCGCCGTACCCGAGAGGAACGTCGGCGTCGATGACGGTGCCGAAGAGCGAGAGCGTGCCGTCCTGGTTGTCGACGAGCTCGAGGAGTCGCGCCTGCGCCGGCCAGTCCACGTGCGAGGCGGTGTTGACCTCCCAGAAGCCACCACCGGAGGCGCGGAGGTAGGGCGTGACGCGGTTGACGTGGGTGTGCCCGTTCACCCAGGCCACGACGTTGGGATACTTCAGCAGCAGGTCGCGGACCGTGGTGCCGAGCACCCGGGGCGACGGGGAGTCGACGAACACGAGCGAGTTGTCCATCGAGGCGATCGTGTGGTGGCTGAACACCACGAGGTAGACGCCCTTCGCCTCCTCGAGCCGGGCTGTGAGCCAGGCGAGCTGGGTCTGGTCGATCGACCCCGACGACTCGCCGTTGGGGTTGACCGTGTCGAGCACGATTCCGCGCACGTGCGGCGCCATCTCGAAGGTGTAGTAGGCCGTGCCGGAGGCCAGGTTGGCCGAGGTGTAGCCATGTCCCAACGGAAGCCCACCGGTGGTGAAGTGCTCGGTGACCGTCTCGGTGCGGGTCACGATCCGGCGTGCGGGGTCGGCGCTGACGACCCGAGCCGGAGCGGCCGCGAGGGCGGGGATCACCGACGGGTCGCCGGCAGCAATGTCGGCGGGTGAGACCCCGGCCGGTAGCGAGACCACCTTCAACGGGCCGGTCGCGGCGCGGGTCAGCTGGAAGGACGTCGGGAAGTTGCCCTGCACCAGGCCGTCGTGGTTGCCGTAACAGGTGTACCAACGGCGCTTGAGGCCCTGCGCCTTGAACGGCCGGCGGGCCGCATCGAGCAGTCCCTTCACGACGGGGAAGCCGAACGTCGCGCGCAGGTCGTCGTCGGCCTTGCCCGAAGGGGTGCCGTCGGGGTGCCAGTAGTGCACGTCGTAGGACGCCGCGTCCTGGTCGTGGACGCCTTCCCACTTGGCAGTGTCGCCGCTGTCGGGCCGGACCGTCTTGCCGTCGAGCACGTCGATCTGCCAGCGCAGCTCGTTGAGCTGGCAGTTGTCGTTGTTGTCACCGGTACAGATGACGAAGTCCAGCGGACGCCCGGAGACCGGTCCGCGGCTGACCTTCTCGACCGCCGAGACCAGGCGGTCGGCCACCTGCGTCGTGAGCATCTCGTGGGGCCGGTAGGCCGCGCCGAAGATGAGCGGCGAGCCCGGTCCGTCGTTGTAGCGGTCGAGGAACTCCACCCGGGCCGGGGACTGCGCATCGACCACATGGATGTCGGTGAGCTGACCGAAGGCGGCCAGTCCGGTCCGCCGCGCCGCCCGACCGGGCAGCGCCTTGGTGCCGAGGTCCTCCCGCAGGGCGTGCGGCTCCCCCGGGCCTGTGGTCAGCCGGGTGTAGCCGCCAGCCCCAGCGGCACCGCGCACCACGGTGCCCGCCACCGTCGTGTGCAGCATCGACGCGGGGGCCGCGGCCAGCGCCTGACGGGCCGGGAAGGAGGTGACGCCCAGCAGTGCGGCGCCCTTGAAGGCGGTACGGCGAGAGATGTCCACCCGGAGAGGGTCGCACCTCGAGGTCGGCTCGTCACACAAGGTCAACTTCTTCCTGCAGGCGACCGGTCCGAGTGGAAAGCTTCGGCCTGTGGCAAGGTCTTGCAGGGGCACTGTCGCCCCGCACACATAAGGGGAGTTCGTGAAGGACACCGTGGTGCTGCGCCTTCCGGCGCAGGGGGCCTACCTGTCAGTGCTGAGGACGGCCACGGCCTCGCTCGCGTCGCGGCTCAACTTCACGTTGGACGACATCGAGGACCTCCGGATCGCGGTCGACGAGGCGTGCGCGCTGCTGCTCAGTCAAGCCGTGGAGGGCGCGGACCTGACGTGCTCCTTCGAGCTGTCGACCGACGCGCTGGCCGTCACGGTGAGCGTCCCGACGCTCCACGGCACTCCGCCGCCCCGGGACACCTTCGCCTGGGCGGTCCTCTCGGCCCTCGCGGGCGAGGTCGACAGCACCGTGGACGCCGACGGGACGGTCACCATCGCGCTGCTGAAGCGCCGCGTCGACGTCCCCGGCTCGCACGACATCCAGGCCCCGTCACTGTGACCACACCACCCCCCATCGGCGACCCCGCCGACGACGAGGTCGACCGGGAGCTCGCCGACCCGACCGACGAGGCAACCGGCGAAGCCGACCCGGAGGTCCTCGCGGCAACCCAGGCTGTCGCCTCCGGTCGCAGCGAGCGGATCGCCGCGGACCGTGCCCATGCGCGCGCGATGTTCACCGAGCTCATCACGCTGCCGGAGGGCGACCCGCGGCGGGCCCGGCTGCGCGACCAACTGGTCGAGATCCACCTGCCGGTGTTGGAATACCTGGCACTTCGCTCCCGCAACCGCGGCGAGCCGCTCGACGACCTGGTGCAGGTCGCCACCATCGGGCTCATCAAGTCGGTCGACCGGTTCGACCTCGAGCGGGGCGTCGAGTTCTCCACCTACGCGACGCCGACGATCGTCGGAGAGATCAAGCGGCACTTCCGCGACAAGGGCTGGGCGATCCGCGTCCCCCGCCGCCTGCAGGAGCTCAAGCTCAACCTCACCAAGGCCACCAGCGAGCTCCTCCAGAAGAACGGCCGCTCCCCCACGGTCGCCGAGCTGGCGCAGTTCCTCGAGCTGAGCGAGGAGGAGATCCTCGAAGGTCTCGAGTCGGCCAACGCCTACTCCGCGGTGTCGCTCGATGCCCCGGAGGGCGACGACGACAGCCCCGCGGTGGCCGACACCCTCGGGGTCATCGACGATGCGCTCGAGGGCGTGGAATACCGCGAGTCGCTCAAGCCGCTGCTCGAGAAGCTCCCCGCCCGCGAGAAGCGCATCCTCATGCTCCGCTTCTTCGGCGGCATGACGCAGTCGCAGATCGCCGAGGAGCTCGACATCAGCCAGATGCACGTCTCCCGGCTGCTCGCGCGCACTCTCGCGCAGCTCCGGGTCGGTCTGCTCGCCGACTGACCATCGGTACGGCGGCAAGCCACCGCTCCGGGAGGGGAGGCCGCACGTGCCGGAGAGTCAGCCGCGTTCCCGGGACGGGGACCGCAGCCCGGGGTGGGCGCAGAGATACAGCACGCTTCCGGCCAGCAGCACCAGCGGAATCGCGGCCCACCACGCGCCGGCCTGGAAGCCGTAGACCGCGACGGGCAGTGGGAACAGGTTCAGCGTGACCGCCGGGCCGCGCGCCCAGGACCGGCCGGTGTCGGTGGCCCAGGCGAGCAGGAGCAGCAGCAGTCCGCTGCCGACCGCGGCGCCCACGGCGTACCCCACCGGGGCGTGGTCACCGGATTCGGAGAGGCCCGCGACGCCGTACCCGATGCCGAGAACGAGGAGGGCCACGCCCTCGAGGGCGAGCAGCAGCACGAGCCGGCGAAGGAGGGGCACCCGGACACGCTAGTGCGCCGTTACGCTTGAGGGATGCGCGCGTTACTGGTCGTCAACCCCAATGCCACGGCCACGAGCGTCCGCGCCCGGGACGTCCTCGCCCACGCCCTCGCCAGCGAGGTCAAGCTCGATGTGGTCGAGACCACGCACCGCGGCCATGCCGCCGAGCTCGCGCAGCAGGCGGTCCTGGACGGCCTCGACGTCGTGGTGTCGCTCGGTGGTGACGGCACCGTCAACGAGGTCGTCAACGGGATCCTGCACGCCGGCCCGCAGCCGGGGCTGCCCGCGCTCGCGGTCGTCCCGGGTGGCAGCACCAACGTCTTCGCCCGCGCGCTGGGCATGCCCAACAACGCCGTCGAGGCCACCAGCCAGATCCTGGAGGGCCTGCTGGAGAACCGCCGCCGCACCATCGGGCTGGCCAAGGCCGACGAGCGGTGGTTCACCTTCAACGCCGGGTTGGGCCTCGATGCCGGTGCGGTACGGCGGGTGGAGAAAGCCCGGTCCAAGGGCCGCACCGCGACGCAGCCGCTCTACGTCCGTTCCGCGATCACCGAGCACTTCTTCGGCGCCGGACGGCACGAGCCGGTCATCACCGTCGAGCGCGAGGGTGCCGAGCCGATCCGGCTCGCCCTGGCCCTGGTCTGCCAGACCGACCCTTGGACCTACCTCGGCACCCGGTCGGTGCGGCCGTGCCCCGACGCGTCCTTCGAGACCGGGCTGGACCTGTTCGGGCTCACTACCGCCCCGACCGCCGCCGTGCTGTGGCACCTGCGGCAGATCCTGGCCGCCGGGGCCCGCCCGAAGGGCAAGCGGGTCGTCCTGCTGCACGACGTCCCCGAGTTGGTGCTCACCGCCGACCTGCCGCT
>JANOTZ010000163.1:0-14284 GCA_031416735.1 Frankiales bacterium | reverse complement strand
TTCGTGGTCGTGCTCGGTGCAGCCGGTCTGCTGCGCGCCGTCGCCACACTCTGGCGCCGACCGACGGAGCGCGACTGACCGGTAGGTGGTCGGCCCGGCGGTGCTGGAGTCGGGCGCCGAGGTCAGGGCGTGAGCAGGTCTTCCGCGACAAGGCTGAACAGGACCATGTCGCGGGCGATGCCGTCCCGGTCGAGCCGCGACCGGCGGGCCACGCCCTCTCGCTGGAAGCGGGCCTTCTCCGCGGCCCGCTGCGACGCGACGTTGTCCACGTCGGCGAGCAGCTCGACCCGAGACAGGCCCAGCACGTCGAGTCCCCACCGGGCCATCAGGGCGGCTCCGCGTCCGGCGACCCCCCGACCACGGGCCCACGGGGCGGTCCAGTAGCCGACCTCACCGAAGCCGAGGTGCCGGTTGGGCAGCTTCAGGCCCATGGCGCCGAGCAGCTCCCCGGTCTGGTCGTCCACGACCGCCAGCTCGGCCGCGGTCCCCTCGGCCCAGGCACCGGGGATGTGGTCCGTGACGTACCAGGTGCCGTCGTGGAGCGTGTAGGGCTGCGGCACCGGAAGCCAGCGCGCGGTGAGCGGGTCGTCGCAGGCACGGGCCACGTCGGGTGCGTCCTCGGCGCGCCAGCCGCGCAGGGTCACCACCCCGTCGCTGAGCACCGGGGGAGCGGGCAGCGCCCGCCGGTCGATGACCTCGTCGGTCGGGAGCAACGCGCCCACCCATCCGTCCAGCCGGGTGCCGCGCTGGAGCATCTCCTGACGGGCAACCCCCTCGAACTGGAAGCCGCACTTCTCGGCGACCGAGCGCGAGGCCACGTTGCCGACGCCGATCACGCAGGCGATCCGCTGCAGCCCGAGCTCGGCGAACCCCCATCGGCAGAGCGCGCTGACGGCCTCGCTGACCACTCCCTGCCCGCGGGCGTGGGGTGCGGTCAGATAGCCCACCTCCGCCGTCCCACCGCCGATCCGATACAGCCCCACGGAGGCCAGCACCTCGCCGGTGGTGGCCTCCAGCACCGCGAACGTCGCGGCGGTCCCGTCCCGCCAGCCCTGCGGCGCGGTCTGCGTCACGAACAGGTGGGCGTCCTCCTGCATGTACGGCGAGGCCAAGGGTGTCCAGCGCGCCACGAGGGGATCGGAGCAGGCCGCGAGGACGGCACTTTCGTCGTACAGGGTCCAGGGGCGCAGGTGCAGACGGCCCGCGACGATCTCGGTGGGATCCATGCGAGGAGTCTCTACGGTTCCCTGCCGGAGCGGCCTGCCGGGGCACGTGCGCGAGGGGCGAGACGTTTCCGGCCTAGGATCACACCTATCTGTCGATGAGGGAGTCGAGCACGCGTGGTTTTTTCCAAGATCCTCCGCGCCGGTGAGGGCAAGACCCTGCGCCGGCTCAAGTCGATCGCCGACGCCGTCAATGAGCTCGAGGACGAGATCAAGAAGCTCTCGGACGCTGAGTTGCGTGCCGAGACCGATCTGTTCAAGAAGCGCCTGGCCGACGGCGAGACCGTCGACGATCTGCTCGTCGAGGCGTTCGCGGTGGCTCGTGAGGCTGCTTGGCGCACCCTCGGGCAGCGGCCCTTCGACGTCCAGGTCATGGGCGCCGCGGCGCTGCACCTCGGCAACATCTCGGAGATGAAGACCGGTGAGGGCAAGACCCTCACCTGCGTGCTGCCGGCCTACCTCAACGCCCTCGAGGGCAAGGGTGTGCACGTCGTCACCGTCAACGACTACCTCGCCCGGCGCGACTCCGAGACGATGGGCCGGGTGCACCGCTTCCTCGGCCTGCAGGTCGGCGTCATCCTCGCCAACGAGAGCCCCGAGCAGCGCCGCCCGATGTATGCCTGCGACATCACCTACGGCACCAACAACGAGTTCGGCTTCGACTACCTGCGCGACAACATGGCGTGGAGCAACGACGAGCTCGTCCAGCGTGGCCACCACTTCGCGATCGTCGACGAGGTCGACTCGATCCTCATCGACGAGGCCCGCACGCCGCTCATCATCAGCGGCCCGGCCGACATGGCGACCAAGTGGTACCAGGAGTTCGCGCGGATCGTGCCGCGGCTGATCCGCGACGTCGACTACGAGGTCGATGAGAAGAAGCGCACCATCGGCATCCTGGAGAGCGGCGTCGAGAAGGTCGAGGACCAGCTCGGCATCGAGAACCTCTACGAGTCCGTCAACACCCCCCTCGTCGGTTACCTCAACAACGCCCTGAAGGCGCAGAACCTCTACAAGAAGGACAAGGACTACGTCGTCCAGGACGGCGAGGTGCTCATCGTCGATGAGTTCACCGGCCGCAACCTGGCCGGCCGTCGTTACAACGAGGGCATGCACCAGTCGATCGAGGCGAAGGAAAACGTCGCGATCAAGGACGAGAACCAGACCCTCGCCACGATCACGCTGCAGAACTACTTCCGGCTCTACGAAAAACTTGCAGGCATGACGGGTACGGCGACCACCGAGGCCGCCGAGTTCGATCAGACCTACAAGCTCGGGGTCGTCCAGATCCCGACCAACCGGCCGATGTGCCGCGAGGACGACCCGGACGTCGTCTACAAGACCGAGGACGCGAAGTACGACGCGGTCGTCGAGGACATCGCCGAGAAGCACGAGGCGGGCCAGCCGATCCTGGTCGGCACCGTCTCCGTCGAGAAGAGCGAGCACCTGTCCGGCCTGCTGCGCAAGCGCGGCATCCCGCACGAGGTCCTCAACGCCAAGCAGCACGACCGCGAGGCGATCATCGTCGCCCAGGCCGGCCGCAAGGGCGCCGTCACCGTCGCGACCAACATGGCCGGCCGTGGCACCGACATCATGCTCGGTGGCAACCCCGAGTTCATCGCTGCCGCTGAGCTGCGCAACCGCGCGCTGTCGCCGATCGACACTCCCGAGGACTACGAGGCCGCCTGGCCCGCCGCCCTCGAGAAGGCCAAGAACGCGGTCAAGGCCGAGCACGAGGAGGTCGTGGCCGCCGGTGGGCTCTACGTCCTGGGCACCGAGCGGCACGAGTCCCGCCGCATCGACAACCAGCTGCGTGGCCGTTCCGGCCGTCAGGGCGACCCGGGCCTGTCCCGCTTCTACCTCTCGCTCGGCGACGACCTCATGCGGCTCTTCAACGCGGGCGCTGTCGAGTCGATCATGACCCGGCTCAACATCCCCGAGGACGTCCCGATCGAGAGCAAGATGGTCTCGCGGGCCATCCGTTCCGCGCAGACCCAGGTCGAGGCGCAGAACTTCGAGATCCGCAAGAACGTCCTGAAGTACGACGAGGTCCTCAACCGGCAGCGCACCGTCATCTACGACGAGCGCCGCCAGGTCCTCAACGGTGTCGACTTGCACGAGCAGATCCGCAGCATGATCGACGACACCGTCGAGAGCTACGTGTTCGCCGAGTGCGGCGAGGGCTACCCGGAGGACTGGGACCTCGACAAGCTCTGGACCGCGCTCAAGACCCTGTACCCGGTCGGTATCCCGCTGGACGCCGTACTGGCCGAGCGCGACTCGCTGTCCGCGGAGTACCTCGCGGAGGAGCTCAAGACCGACGCGCAGCAGGCCTACGACAAGCGCGAGGAGTCGCTCGGCGTCGCGCCGAACGGCGAGATGGTCATGCGCGACCTCGAGCGGCGGGTGCTGCTGTCGGTGCTGGACCGCAAGTGGCGCGAGCACCTCTACGAGATGGACTACCTGCAGGAAGGCATCGGCCTGCGGGCGATGGGCCAGCGGGACCCGCTCGTGGAGTACCAGCGCGAAGGCTTCGACATGTTCGTCGCCATGATGGAGGCCATCAAGGAAGAATCCGTCGGCTTCCTGTTCAACGTCGAGGTCCAGGTCGAGCAGCCGCCCGCGCCTGCGGCGGACCTGATCGCGACCGGTCCCGGCGAGGTCGGCGGCGAGGTCGTCGTCGAGCACCTGCTCACCGACGCTGAGTCGACAGCGGCCGAGGAGGTGCCGGCAGCTCCGGCGCCGCACCTCACCCAGGCACAGGAGGCCCCCGCACCGGCTCCGGTCTTCGCGAGCGCTCCCCCTGCACCGCCGGTCGAGGCCATTCCGGAGCCCGTCGTCGAGGCCGCCCCGGTCGCTGCCGCCCCGGCGGCACCGGAGCCCTCGGCCCCGGCTGCTGCCACCCCGGCTGCTGCCCCGCCGGAGCCTGCCGCCCCGGCGGCACCGGAGCCCTCGGCCCCGGCGGCTGCCACCCCGGCGGCTGCCACCCCGGCTGCTGTCACACCGGTGGCGGCCCCGGCTGCCCCGGCCGCTGCCTCGGTTGCTGTCACGCCGGCGGCGGCTCCCGCCGCGGCCACCTCGGGCGGCGTGCTGCCTGAGTCCTTCGGACGTCCGGAGCGGCCGACCCAGCTGCAGTACTCCGCGCCCAACGCCGAGGGTGGCGTGAGCACGTCGGGCGGCAGCGTCGACCCGCTGACCGGTCAGGTCACCAGCGGCGGTCCGTCGCGCAACCAGCCCTGCCCGTGCGGGTCCGGCCGGAAGTACAAGCGCTGCCACGGGGATCCCACCCACAAGCCGTAGCCCCGTCGACGACCTCGGCGCCCTCCACCGGATCCTGTTCCAGTGGAGGGCGCCGAGGCCTGACCTCCCACGATGTGGTTCTTCCACCCTGCGGGAGTCGGGTGGGTCCACCACATCGCCGATGCCACCGGGGCTGGGACGCTTCCGCTGAAACGTCCCTGTCCAGAGCAGTGCCCGCTGGCGTGCTTGCGGGCGCACTCAGACGCCGACCAGCGCCGTGCACTGCCAGCGACCGTCGAGGCCCTCGAGGCGCAACGCGAAGGCACCGACCCGCGCACCGCGGTTGACCGTGGCGCAGACCTCGACGATCCCCTCGGGGCGTTCCTGCACGTGCAGTGACCGCACCGCGTGCCGGTCCGGTCGGGCACCGGTCAGGCAGCGCCGACGGATCACCGCACCGGTCAGCCGCAGGTACAGCTCCGGGGTGGTGTCGCGCCGCAGCTGCTTGACCGGCCGCACCCCCGCCAGGACCTCGAGCAGCCCCTGGACGAGCAGCCGGGCGAACCCCTCCGACGACGGCAACTCCGCGGTCGGTGTCCGGCTGGCCGCGAGCCACGCCTCGTCGTTGAACGGCACCGGGCGCTGCGGCTCCTGGGTGGTGACGAGGCGCAGGACCGGTCGCGTGCCGGCCTCGTCGTCGTAGGGCGGAGCCGAGACCGGGGCCGGCACGAGCCGGAGCGCAGGCGCGGTGGCGGGGTACAACGGCGCGAAGGGTGCAGCGGTCATGACGGTCTCCTGGTGTCGGATGGGGTCAGCGGGTCGGGTCGGTAAGGGCTGGACGGACGAGCGCGGTGCCGGGGTGGATCAGGTCGGGGTCCTCGCCGACGACGGCGCGGTTGGCCTGCCACCACTGCGGCCAGGCCTGCGCCACCCGCGCCGCGCTCGCCTGCGGCCCGAGCGCGTCGGCGGCGATGTCCCACAGCGAGTCCCCGGCCTGCACCACAACCCCACTTGCGTCCGGTACGGCGGAGGGCGCACCCACCCCGGCCGGGCTCGGGTCCCGGCGGGTGCCCACCAGGTCCTGGTCGGCAGGCCCCGCTGACGTAGCCGGCGGCGGCGTGGCCGCGACGGGTGAGGTGAGGGGCCAGTCGAGGGACAGGTCCTGTCCCGCGGCGAGGTCGGACACGGGAGCCAGGGGAGGGGCCGGCTCCGCGGCGAAGGCCGAGGAACCGGACAGCACGGGTCCTGCCAGGACGGTGCCTGCGACGGTGAGTCCGGTGGCGACCTGCACGAAGGTGCGGACCGCGGCGGGGGCGAGCCGGCGACTGAGGGCCTGTCCGGTCCGGCCGACAGCACCCGGGAGCCGGCCGAGGCAGGTGAGGAGTACGAGGAGGGCGAGCCAGGCGGTACAGGCCCACACGGCAAGGGCCACCACGGCCAGGAGCGGCGCCGTCGGGTCGGCGCCCCCGGACCCCGCGGCGCCGAAGGAGTCCCACCAGCCGCCCCACGACGTCGAGCCGCCGCCCCGCGACGTCGAACCGGAGGACGGCCTGGAGGCAGCGCCGGTGAGGGCGGCGAGCGCCGTACCGGGGCTGGGGGTGAGCAGGGCGAGCGAGGGGAGCCCGGCCAGCAGGGCCAGAGATGGTATCCGCGGAGAGTGCCTCACCTGAGCCCCCGTAACATGCGTTTGCCTGTGTTTGCATGTGTACGCCTCTATTCAACGTCGGTCAAGTGGGGTTGCGGACAGGGGGAGGGACCGGGAGGGTGGGGGCCATGCGCTGGGACGAGCTGTTCGCCGACCTCGAGGCTCAGGCTGAGGCGGCCGAGGCGGCGGAGCTGGCGGGCGAGGTCAGCGACCGCACCCGGCACGAGCTGGGTCGGCTGCGGCTGGCGGACCGGCTGCGCGCGGCGACCGGCGCGACGGTCACCGTGACGATGACCGGCGCCGGCACGGTGCACGGTCGGCTGCTCGACGCCGGTCCCGACTGGGTGCTGCTCGAGGAGACCGGTCAACGCGAGCTGCTGCTCAACGCCGCGGCTGTGCTGGGGATCAGCGGGGTCGGGGCACACAGCGAGGTGCCCGGCAGTGAGGGGGAGGTCGGTCGCGCGCTGGATCTGCGGTGGGCGCTGCGCGGGCTGGCCCGGAGTCGCGCGGGAGTTCAGGTCGTGCTGGTCGACGCGACGGTGCTCTCCGGGACGTTCGACCGGGTGGGCGCCGACCACGTCGACCTCGCGGAGCACCCGCCCGGGGAGGCGCGTCGGGCCGCCGCGGTCCGGCAGGTCCGGCTGGTGCCGCTGACAGCGCTCAGCGCGGTCCGCAGCTGCTAAGCCCGGGGAGTCGGCGGCTCGTCCTCGGGGAGGTCGCCACCGAGCGGGTGCGTCCGCACGAACGCCTTGGTCTCGGCGTAGCAGCGGGTGATGTAGTCCTCCAGCGCGGTGCGCTCGACGCGCCACTGCCCTCGGCCGCCGACCTTGATCGCCGGTAGCTCGCCGCTGCGGACGAGCGCATAGGTCTGGGAGGCCGAGATGTTGAGGATCTCGGCGACGTCAGCCAGCTGCAAGAACCTCGGCTCGGCCACGTTGCCTCCTCATGCATGCGCTTGCGTGTGGTGGTCGCAGTCTGCCATCAGTTGGCCTCCGGCCAGCACTGTCCACAGGACAGGCGCGAAATGGACCGTTGTACGGCACCATGCACCTCACCCGACGACAGGAGACGCGCGTGAGCGACGTGGCAGGGTCGCCCAAGGCCGCCCGGTTGGGGTCCCCAAGCTGGCTGGACGGGCGGCTGGTGCTCGGCGTCCTGCTCGTGCTCGTCAGCGTGCTGCTCGGCGCCAAGGTGCTCGCCAGCGCGGACACCTCGCAGGAGGTGTGGGTCGCCACCCACGACCTCGCGCCCGGCTCGGTGCTGCAGGACGGTGATCTGCGCCTCGGCAAGGCCCGGCTGTTCGGGACGAGCAGCCGCTACGTCGCCGGGTCCGAACCTCTCGGGTACGTCGTGCAGCGCGGCCTCAGCGCAGGGGAGCTGCTTCCGGTCGGGGCGCTCACCGCACCGGGCAGCGACGTGCCGCGCCGCGAGATCACCGTGCCGGTGCCGAGCGGGCACCTGCCACCCGACCTGGCCCGCGGCGAGCAGGTGGACCTCTACGTCACCCCCGACGACAAGACCGCCCGGCGGGGGACCGCCACCACGGACCCGTTCGCGCCGCGGCTGGTGCTTCGCGCCGTCACGGTCGCCCAGGTCCTGCGCACCGCCGGTCTGGGCTCGAGCGGGCAGGAGCAGCCGGTCGTGCTCAGCGTCGACCCGTCCCAGGTCCTCGCCATCGTGCAGGCCCTGTCCGAAGGGCGCCTCGACCTGGTCCGCGTCCCCCGCAGCCAGCAGGGACCGCTCGTCACCGCCACCGAGGCCCCGTGACGCTCGTCCCCGTCCTCACCGCCACCGAGTCCCCGTGACGCTCGTCCCGGTCCTCACCGCCGTCTCCGACGCGGTGTGGGAGGCCCGCCTCGTCGCGGCGCTGGAGCGCGGCGACCTCGGGGTCTGCGTGGTCCGCCGCTGCGTCGACGTCGCGGACCTGCTGGCCACCGCCGCCACCGGGCAGGCCAGGGCGGTGCTGCTCTCGGCCGACCTGCGCCGACTCGACCGCGACGCCCTCACCCGGCTCGCGGTCGCCGGGGTCGCCGTGGTGGGCCTGGTCCCGCCCGGCGACGAGTCCGCCGAGCGGCGGCTGCGCCAGCTGGGGGTCCTCCACGTGCTCCCGTCCGTCGCCTCCCCGCAGGCGATCTCGAGCGCCGTGGTCGAGGCGGTGGTCGCCCTGACTCCCACCCCGGGCGACCTCTCCGGCCTCGCCGACCCCCGATCGGCGCTGCCCACCCCACCAGCGGAGCTGCCGGTGCCCGAGCTCGTCCCCGGCACCGGCCGGGTCGTCGCGGTCTGGGGCCCGACGGGCGCGCCCGGCCGCACCACGGTGGCAGTCGGGCTGGCCAGCGAGCTCGCCGAGCTCGGCTGGCCCACCCTGCTCCTCGACGCCGATGTGTACGGCGGAGTGGTGGCCCAGGTCCTCGGGCTCCTCGATGAGTCGCCAGGCCTCGCCGCCGCCTGTCGGCTGGCCAACAACGGCGCCCTCGACGTGCCGGCGCTGACCGGCCTGGCCCGCCAGCTGACCCCGGCGCTGCGAGTGCTGTCCGGGATCGGCCGGGCCGACCGCTGGCCGGAGCTGCGCCCTGCGACCCTCGAGGTCGTCCTGTCGCTGGCCACCTCCCTGGCCGCCGTCACCGTCGTGGACCTCGGGTTCTGCCTGGAGCAGGACGAGGAGCTGAGCTACGACACCCTGGCGCCCCGCCGCAACGGCGCGACCCTGGCGGTGCTCGAGCAGGCCGACACGGTCCTCGCCATCGGCACCGCCGACCCGGTCGGGCTGCAACGCCTGGTGCGCGGGCTCGCCGAGCTCAAGGACGCCGTGCCCGGGGTGCAGCCCACGGTGGTCGTCAACCGGCTGCGGTCCACCTCGGTTCCGGGCGACCCCGAGGGAGAGGTCCGCAGCGCCCTGGCCCGCTACGCCGGTGTCGAAGAGGTCTGGTTCGTGGCCCAGGACACGGCTGGGGTCGACGCCGCCGTCGCGGCCGGCAAGACGCTGGTCGAGGCAGCACCCGGATCCCCGACCCGCCGCGGGCTGCAGGCGCTGGCCGCCTCCCTCATCGGCGCCCAGCCGCCCACCCGCAAGCGCCGCCTGCTCCGCGGCCGAGGTCGCTGATGCAGCTCGTCCTGTTCGCCTTCATCGTGTCGCTGTTGATCCTGGCCTTGGTCCTGCCCGCGGTACGGGTGGCGCAGTGGCGTCTGCAGCCGTGGACCCGCACCCTCGCCGTGCTGATGGCGCTGCTGGCTCTCACCCTGCTGGTGTTCTTATTCGCCGAGGACGACTACACCGCCGACGGTCGGTCGAACTGGACGGTCTACGACGTGGAGTACCCCGCCGTCCCGACCATCGTGGGCCTCGTTGCGGGGGCCTGGTGGCTGGTACGTCGAGGGGACACGCGGGCGGTCGCCTTGGCCGCGCCGCTGCTCGCCGTCGGCTCCAGCTTCGCCGCCTTGGTATGCGTCCTGTTCACGACCAACTGACCGGCCGGCGAGCTACAGGTCTGACCCGGAGAGCCGGAGCCGCCCCGGGCCACCTCGCTTCGCTTCGTACATGGCGGCGTCGGCGGCTCGCAGCAGACCGCTGTAGTCGTCATCGTTGGAGGCGACATGCAGGCCGACGCTCGCCGACACGGGGACCTTGCCGGCCACGGTCGAGACCGGCTCACCGAACCTGGCAAGCACCCGGCGGCCGATGGAAGCGGCATCCTCGGTGTTGACAAGCGACTCCAGCAGAATGACGTACTCGTCCCCGCCGTACCGGGCCAACGTGTCGCACCCGCGAACCTCCTCGGCGAGTCGGCGCGCGACCTCGACGAGGACCTCGTCCCCGACGTCGTGACCGAAGGTGTCGTTGATGGTCTTGAAGCTGTCGATGTCGACGAACAGCAGCGCCAAGCCTGTTGTCTGTCGCTTGCTGACCCCCAGTGCATGCTCGATGCGGTCATGCAGCAGCCGTCGATTGGGCAGCCCGGTCAGCGGGTCGTAGAGCGCGGCCTGGCGCAATTCCTCTTCGAGTTGCCTCTGCGCGCTGATGTCCTGCACGCAGAGGATGCGGCCGATCAACACGCCGGACTCATCGCGCAGCAGTGACAGCGTGATGCGGGCGGGAAACTGTGTCCCGTCACGCCGCATTCGCGTCACCTCCCCCCGACCGATGCCGTGCGCGAGCGCGGCCGCGATGATCGGCTGCACTTCGGTGGCGAGATCCTCCGGGCGGTAGAAATGGCTCAGGTGGGCACCGGTCAACGCCTCGACCGTGCTGGCATGCTGCGTCGCGAACGCCGGATTTACATACTGGAACCAGCCGTCGTTGTCGGACACCACGACGCCCTCGCCGACCTGCTCCGCGACCCGTCCCAGCATTCTCAGGCGCGCCAGGTCACTCACCGTTGCACGTGCCTCGGGGGGCCGCTCGGCGGACGAGGGCTCTGAGGCCGGCGGACTGACACTCACGCTGCCCGCCACCTCCGCCTGGTCGTGACAAAGACTTTACCGCGGTCCGGAGCCCTCGTCCTCGCGTCGGGTCCGCGGCTGAGGGTCAGCCGCCTGTGGGCCAGCCGTCCGCGGACGCGGGCTGCCGCCGTACCCCGGGGGAGGATCAACGCTGGAGGTATCTGCCGAGCTCCTGGCGGGCGATGGTGCGGACGTGCACCTCGTCGGGGCCGTCGGCGATCCGCAGGGTGCGCATGCCGGCCCACATCGCGGCGAGCGGGAAGTCGTCGGACACCCCGCCGCCGCCGTGTACCTGGATGGCCCGGTCGAGGACGTTGAGCGCCATCCGGGGGGCGATCACCTTGATGGCGGCGATCTCGGTGCGGGCGCCGCGGGCCCCGACGTTGTCGATCAGCCAGGCGGCCTTGAGGGTCAGCAACCGCGCCTGCTCGATCTCGATGCGCGACTCGGCGATCTGCTGCTGCACCACGCCCTGCTCGGCCAGCGGCTTGCCGAACGCCACCCGTGACGCGGCCCGCTCGCACATCAGCTTCAGGGCCCGCTCGGCCACCCCGATCGAGCGCATGCAGTGGTGGATGCGCCCGGGTCCGAGGCGGGCCTGGGCGATCATGAAGCCGTCCCCCTCGTTGCCGATCAGGTTCGAGACGGGGACGCGTACGTCGGTGAAGCGCACCTCGCCGTGGCCGTGCTGGTCCTGGTAGCCGAAGACCGGGAGCGCCCGCACGACCTCGACCCCGGGGGTATCGACCGGCACCAAGATCATCGACTGCTGGCGGTGCACCGACTCCCCGAGGTCGGTCTTGCCCATCACGATCATCACCCGGCAGCGCGGGTCGTTGATGCCGGTGGTCCACCACTTGCGGCCGTTGATGACGTAGTCGTCACCGTCGCGCTCGATGCGGGTGGCGATGTTGGTCGCGTCCGAGGAGGCGACGTCCGGCTCGGTCATCGCGAAGGCCGACCGGATCTCCCCGTCGAGCAGCGGCTGGAGCCACTGCTGCTTCTGCTGCGGGGTGCCGAACATATGCAGCACCTCCATGTTCCCGGTGTCGGGGGCGGCGCAGTTGAGGGCTTCGGGGGCGATGTGGATCGACCAGCCGGTCAGCTCGGCGAGCGAGGCGTAGTCGAGGTTCGACAGCCCCGACACGTCGGGAAGGAACAGGTTCCACAGGCCACGCGACCGGGCCTCGGCCTTCAGTTCCTCCACGACCGGCGGCAGGGTGTGGTCGCCGTAGCCCTTCTCGGCGCGGTACAGCTCATAGCTGGCCTCTGCGGGAAAGACCCGCTCGTCCATGAAGCCCTGCAGACGGTCGAGGTGCTCCTTCGCCTTGGGAGACAGGTCGAAGTCCATGGCAGTGCACCTTTCGGCAGGGAACATCGGGGAATGGCAGGGAATTGCGTCAGGTGGCACCCTCCCACGCTCGGGAGTCGCCCGGTTCGACAGCCCCCTTAGGCTGAACGGGTGCATATTCTTGGCGGCGACCTGGCGCCCGCGCGGCGTCGTCAGTACGGCGGTGGCTACGGCCGGAAGCGGCGCCGACGCACCCTGCGGGTGATGTTGGCGGTTCTGCTGGTGATCGCGGGTGCCGGTGCGGCCTACTTCCTGCTGAACCGCGAGCAGCCCGCGCCCGCCCGGGTGACCCAGAAGCCGTGCCCGACCCCCTCTGTGGTGGCGCCGGCGGTCGTCGCTGTGCCGCGGCCGCAGCAGGTGCGGTTGGCGCTGCTGAACGGGACGCCGCGCAACGGGCTGGCGAAGGCGATCGGGAACCGGCTCGTGGCCCAGGGCTTCGTGGTCCTGTCCCAGGGCAACGCACCCGCCCCGCTCAACGGTCCCTCGCAGGTCACCTTTGGTCCCGGCGCGGAGCCGGCCGCGACCGTGCTCTCGCACTGGGTGGTCGGGTCGACCGTTGCCGCCGCACCCAGGGCGCGGGCCGGTTCGGTGAGCGTCACGCTCGGCAGCAGTTTCACCCGGCTGAGCACCCCGGCCGAGGTCGCCGCCCTCCAGCGCGCGGCCGCCGGACCGGTCCCCTCCGCGACCGCCACAGCCTGCTGATCCGCTCGTCGTCCGACGTCCCGACGTTCCCGCGGCAACAACGTATCCACAGGCCGAGCGGGTAACCCTTGGCCCTTGCCGCGGCGTGGCGAGGCGAGGCGAGGCGTGGCGTCGCCGCGAACCCGTGCTGATCATGCTCCGCCACCAGGCGCCGGGTCGCAGGAGAACAGCCACTACCTGAGGCTTCCAGGGGAATGAACGGAACCGGAAGGGGTCCTCGACGGGTCGAAAACGCCCCTTCCGCGTCCGTTCATCGTGAAGGGGGCGCGAGTGAGCCGTCCACAGTCGAGCCCGGGCCGCGAGCGACTGGCTGGGTCCATCAGAGGCTGAGCAGCTCCGCCAGTGCGGTGCCCATGGCCTTTTCGCCGTACAGGTCCCGGGCTTCGACCTGGAAGCCGGCACCGAGGTCGGCCAGGGCTGCCGGTTCCTGGAGCAGCGCGACCAGCCGGGCGGTCCACAGCGGCCCGTCCTGGCTGGGCAGCAACACCCCGGTGCGACCGTCGACGACCGCGTCCTTCACGCCCTCGAGATCGGCAGCGACCACCGGCGTGCCGCGCAGGGCGGCTTCGATCGTGACGAGTCCGAAGCCCTCCATGTCACCGGGGACGGCGATGTTGGGCTGGACGAACAGGTCGGCTCCGCGCAGCAGGTCCTCGCGGTCGGCGTCATCGACCTGACCGAGCAGATGGACCCGGTCAGCGACCCCCGCGAGGGTGGCCGCCTGGAGGATCTCGGCGGCCTCCTCGCCGTCGCCGGCGACGAGGTAGTGCACGTGGCCGGGCAGTCCGGGCAGGACCTCGGCGGTGAACCACCGCACCCCCTTGCGCCGCACCAGGCGACCCAGGGTCAGCACGAGCACGTCGGTCGCGGCCAGGTCGTAGCGCTGCCGGACCACAGCGGCGGCAGCCCTCCGGTCGGAGGCGTCGACCGGAGGCGCCTCGACGCCGAGCCGCAGCACCGACATGTGCTCCGCCGGTACTCCGGCCGCCCGGCCCTGCACGGCGGTCGCCTCGCTGATGGCGAGCACGCGTGAGGCCCGCCGGAGCAACCCGTGGACGACGGTCCGGTAGGCCGGGTTGGTGTAGGTCACGTCCAGGCCCATGATCATCGTGGCGTGCGGGACTCGGAACACCCGCAGCAGCGGCGACACCACCGCGTAGGTCAGCGCATCCCCGGTGAGGACCAGCTCGGCCCGCCGCCGCAGGAGCAGGCCGAGCAGCCGCGCCAGGCTCAAGGGGAACCACCACACCAGGTCGCGGTTCGCGCCGCCGTGCGAGATCTTCACGGCGTCGGGGCGCACCGTCAGCACCGAGCGCCACACCCCCGCAGCCAGGGTCTCCATGCCGCCGACCGACGGGGGGAACTTGCGGGTCACGAACACCGGGTGGCGAGGCACCCGGCCACTCTAGGAGGCGGCTGGGGAGGCCCCGGTCGTGCGCAGTCCGCGCAGCTGACTGACCGCGATCAGCACGTCCACCACGATGAGCAGGACGCGGGAGACCAGGGCGATCGCCAGGGCCGCGTCGACGGTGAGGACGGGCGCGAGCACGACGGTGAGGACCGCCTCGCGGACCCCGGCGCCGGCCGGGGCGAAGATCACCAGCACCCCCACGCTGGAGGCGAGCGCATAGGCGCAGACCCCGAGCAGATAGCCGCGGGATGCGAGGAGGCGATGCGCAACTG
>JANOTZ010000162.1:0-2359 GCA_031416735.1 Frankiales bacterium | reverse complement strand
GCCGGCGTCCGGGTGACCGTGTAGGTGACCGTGACAGTGGAGATGTAGGCGCTCTCGGCAGAGGGGTTCGTGATGGCAACGTTGATGTTTTGGGCGGTGTCGCCGGGGAACATCGCGCTGAGGGTCCCGACCTGCGCAATGGTCATGGGAGTTCCGCCCAGCGAGGTCGCCGCCGTGCCGGAGCCACCTCCGGTGGTGGACCAGTAGGACCAGGCGATGCCGGCGGTGCCGCCGAGGGCGAGGAGGGCGGCCGCGGTCACGGCGGCAGTGCGCTTGGAGACGAGACGCATGGTGGAGCCTTTCGGTGCTGGGTAGGGGTCCGCGTTTCCCGCGGCCTTCCCACCTTCGGCTTCCGGAAGGGACGCAGTTCAGTATCGAAAGGCGCATTTAGCCAGGACCGATTTGACCCGAATGGCGTATTAGCCCGGTTCCCCACGCTCGCGCCGTGCCCGGCACGAGGGAGCCCAGAAGTCCGGTCAGAGGTCGACGACGACCGGCGCGTGGTCGCTGGGCCCGGTCCCCTTGCGGGCGTCGCGGTCCACCCAGGCATCGCGGACCACCACCGCAGGGGTGGCGAGCACGTAGTCGATCCGCATGCCGAAGTCCTTGTGGAACATCCCGGCCCGGTAGTCCCAGTACGTGAACGGCCGGTCGCCCTTGCCCGGCCGGGGCACCACGTCGACCAGCCCCCAGGCCACCAGGGCGTCCATCGCGGCCCGCTCCGCGGGCGTCACGTGCGTCGAGTCGACGAACCTGGCGATGTCCCAGACGTCGTCGTCGGTGCGGGCCACGTTGAAGTCCCCCATCACCACCAGCGGCTGCGCCGGGTCGAACTGCTCGAGCCGCGAGCGCAGCGTCGCCAACCAGTCGAGCTTGTAGAGATAGTGCGGGTCGTCCAGCGCGCGACCGTTGGGGACATAGACGCTGGTGACGTGCAGCGGCCCGCACTGGGCGCTGACCAGCCGCGGCTCCGGGTGGCCCTCAAGGCTGGTCGACACCTCGGTCAGTCCGACCCGCGACAGGATCGCCACGCCGTTCCAGCGGCCGTCACCGGAGTGCGCGACCTCATACCCGAGCGCGGCAACCTCGGCAGCGGGGAACGTGGCGGTCTTGGTCTCCTGTACGGCGACAACGTCAGGTTGGACCTCGGCGAGCCACGGAAGAAACCGGGGGAGCCGGGCTCCGATGGAGTTGACGTTCCAGGTGGCGATCCGCACCGGTCAGCGGGCGTGCTCGAAGTCGATCGCCGAGTATGCCGACAGCTTCGACAGGCGGTGCTCGGAGATGACCCGTCGGATGGTGCCCGACTTCGAGCGCATGACGAGCGACTCGGTCGAGGCGCCGCCGCCCTTGTAGCGAACGCCACGCAGCAGCTCGCCGTCGGTGATGCCGGTGGCGACGAAGAAGACGTTCTCGCCCCACACCAGGTCGTCGGTGGACAAGATGGCGGTGAGGTCGAGGCCGGCCGCGGCGGCGTTCTCGAACTCGCTCGGCTTCTGCGGCCAGAGCTTGCCCTGGATGACGCCACCGAGGCACTTCACGGCGCAGGCCGTGATGATGCCCTCAGGGGTGCCGCCGATGCCGAGCAGCAGGTCGACGCCAGTGCCGTCGGTGCAGGCCATCACGGCCCCGGCGACGTCGCCGTCGGAGATGAACTTGATGCGCGCGCCGGCCTGGCGGACCTCGTGGACGAGCTGCTCGTGGCGCGGTCGGTCCAGGATGCAGACGGTGACGTCCTCCGGCGCGCAGCCCTTGGCCTTCGCGACCGCCGCGACGTTGTACGACGGGGGAGCGGAGATGTCGACGGCGTCGGCGGCCTCCGCCCCGGTGACCAGCTTTTCCATGTAGAAGACGGCCGACGGGTCGTACATCGTCCCCCGCTCGGCCACGGCCATCACCGCGATCGCGTTGGGCATGCCCTTGGCCATCAACGTCGTGCCATCGATCGGGTCCACGGCGACGTCGCAGTCCGGTCCGTCACCGTTGCCCACCAGCTCGCCGTTGAAGAGCATCGGCGCTTCGTCCTTCTCGCCCTCGCCGATCACGACGACGCCGTTCATCGAGACGGTGCCGATGAGCTGGCGCATCGCATCGACAGCAGCCCCGTCACCGCCGAGCTTGTCGCCGCGGCCCACCCAGCGGCCGGCGGCCATCGCCGCGGCCTCGGTGACCCGCACGAGCTCGAGGGCCAGGTTGCGGTCGGGAGCCTCGGGACTGTGGGTCGGGGAGCTCATGGCCGCACCCTAGTCAATGTCCGGCCCTCACCGCAGGTCCAGAGAGTGGCCGGCTGGTGTGCGGTGGCGAAAAACCTTTGTGTTTCCTCAGATTTTTGCTTGCCGTATCCGCTGCCGTGTTGTAG
>JANOTZ010000161.1:0-3829 GCA_031416735.1 Frankiales bacterium | reverse complement strand
TGGAGGTGGAGGTGGAGGTGGAGGTGGAGGTGGAGGTGGAGGTGGAGGTGGAGGTGGAGGTGGAGGTGGAGGTGGAGGTGGGGGTGGGGGTGGAGGTGAGCCAGGAGGTGACGCCGGCGAGGAGTTCGGCCTGCACCGAGGGAGGGGCGGTGGAGGCGGTGATCGAGCAGCGGGCCAGGTCGGCCAGCTCAGCGTCGGAGGCGCCCAGCACCGTGTAGTTCTCCAGCAGCCCCGCCCCGAACAGCAGCGGGTCATCGGCCCCGATCGCGACCGGCACGCCGGCGGCCCGGAGCGCCCGCCACGGGGACTCGGCCACCGAGGAGTGCACGTGCAGCGCCACGTTGGACACCGGGTTCACCTCGCACGTCACCTCCAAGGTGGCGAGCAGCTCCAGCAGATCAGGGTCCTCGACCGCCCGCACCCCGTGCCCGACCCGCGTCGCCCCGAGCCGCTCCACCGCCAGCCGCACACTGCCCGCCCCCCTGAGCTCACCGGCATGCGGTACGGCGATCAGCCCCGCCGACCGCGCGAGGCGGAAGGCCTTTTCGAAGTCCCGCGTGTCTCCCCGGGTCTCGTCGTTGGACAGCCCGAGCCCGACCACGCCCCGCCCCGCGAACCGCCTGGCCAGCCGGGCGTGGGTCTCCGCCTCGGCGGGGGTGCGGGTCCGGTTGCCGGCGACGATCAGCCCGGTGCCGACCCCGTGGGCGGTCCCGGCGGACTGCAGCGCGTCCAGCACCAGCTCCACGGAGGCCTGCAGGCCCCCCAGCCGCAGCGCGTAGGAGGTGGGGTCCATCTGGAGCTCGAGCCAGCCCACGCCCGCCGCGGCCTGGTCCTCGACGATCTCCGTGACGACCCTGCGGACCTCGGCCGGCCCGACCAGGACGCCGCGTGCTGCGTCGTACAACCGCTGGAACTTCAGCCAGCCCCGCAGACCGGTCGCGTCGAGGTCCGCGGTGGAGGGGTCGAGCAGCCCCGGGGGGAGGTGGCGGCCCTGCTCGGCCGCCAGGTCCACGAGCGTCGTGTGCCGCATCCCGCCGGTGAGGTGCAGGTGCAGGTGGGCCTTGGGAAGCGTGCTCAGGTCACCCACGGCCACATCGTGTCGCACGCCGGTCCGTCGTACCCGCATGGGATGATGTGGCCTCCCCTGAACAGCCTCGACGTCTAAGGACCTGTGTGACCAGCGCCGCCCTGCCCACCCCGACCGGGGGTGGCTACACCGCCAAGGACCTGTCGGTCCTCGAAGGTCTGGAAGCCGTCCGCAAACGGCCCGGGATGTACATCGGCTCGACCGACTCCAAGGGCCTGACGCACCTGGTCTACGAGATCGTCGACAACGCCGTGGACGAGGCGCTCGCCGGGCACTGCAACCGCATCGAGGTGGTCCTGCACGAGGACGGCTCGATCGAGGTGCACGACGACGGGCGCGGCATCCCTGTCGACGTCAACGCCAAGAGCGGCCTCACCGGCGTCGAGCTGGTGCTCACCAAGCTGCACGCGGGCGGCAAGTTCGGCGGCAACGGCTACAAGACCTCCGGCGGGCTGCACGGCGTCGGCGCCTCGGTGGTCAACGCCCTCTCGGCCCGGCTCGACGTGTTCGTCCGGCGTGGTGGCCGGGTCCACACCATGAGCTTCCAACGCGGGGTCGCGGGCGTCTTCGCCGGCGATGGCCCGCACCAGTCCTTCACCCCGCGCGAGGGACTTTCCGTTGCCGGCAAGGCAACCAAGACCCAGACGGGTACGTCGGTCCGTTGGTGGCCCGACCTGCCGCTGTTCGCGAAGGGCTCGATCGCCGACGTCACCGCGGTCCGCGACCGGCTCCGGCAGACCGCGTTCCTCGTCCCGGGTCTGTCGCTGTCGATCCGCGGCAACGGCCACGAGGAGGAGGTGTTCCGCTTCGACGGCGGGGTGAGCGACTTCGTCGAGCACTTGGCCCCCGACCGTCCGGTGTGCGACCCGATCCACATCACCGGTGGCGGCAACTACAAGGAGACAGTGCCGGTCCTCGACGAGCAGGGCCACATGGTCACCACCACCGTCGAGCGGCACTGCGAGGTCGACGTCGCGCTGCGCTGGGGCACCTCCTACGACACCGTCGTCCAGAGCTTCTGCAACGTCGTCCGCACCGGCCACGGCGGCTCGCACCAGAACGGCTTCGAGCGGGCGCTGCTCAAGACGTTCAACGAGGCGCTGCGCACCAGCAAGGTACTGAAGGTCAAGGACGACGACGTCGTGAAGGACGACGTGCTCGAGGGCCTGACCGCGGTCATCACCGTGAAGGTCCCGGAGCCGCAGTACCTCGGACAGACCAAGGACGAGCTCGGCACACCGGGGGTCTCTCGGATCGTCGCGGACGTCATCGCCAAGGGGCTCAAAGCTGAGTTCCTGGACCACAAGAAGCGCAAGGCGCAGTCGCGCACCGTCCTCGACAAGATCGCGGCCGCCTCCAAGACCCGGCAGGCCGCGAAGGCCTCCAAGGACGCTGCCCGTCGCAAGACCGCCCTGGAATCAAGCACTCTGCCCGCCAAGCTGGCTGACTGCCGTTCCACCGATGTCAGCCGCACCGAGCTATGGCTCGTCGAGGGTGACTCGGCCCTCGGCACCGGCAAGCTGGCCCGCAACTCCGAGTTCCAGGCCCTGCTTCCCCTGCGCGGCAAGATCCTCAACGTGCAGAAGGCCAGCGTCGGCGAGATGCTCGCCAACGCCGAGTGCTCCTCGATCATCCAGGTGGTCGGCGCCGGCACCGGCCGCACCTTCGACGTCGCGCAGATGCGCTACGGCAAGATCGTCATCACCACCGACGCCGACGTCGACGGCGCCCACATCCGCTGCCTGCTCATCACCTTGTTCGCCCGCTACATGCGGCCCGTCATCGAGGCCGGCCGGCTCTATGCCGCCGTGCCTCCGCTGCACCGGATCGAGACGGTCGGCGCCAAGGAGCCGATCTACACCTACAGCGAGAAGCAGATGCTGCAGACCGTGAAGCGCCTCGAAGCCTCGGGCAAGCGCGTGAAGCAGCCGATGCAGCGCTACAAGGGACTCGGCGAGATGGACCCCGACCAGTTGGCCGAGACCACCATGCATCCCGCCTCACGCACCCTGCGCCGCATCAACCTCGGCGACATCGAGATGGCCGAGCACTCGCTCGACCTGCTGATGGGCAACGAGGTCGCGCCTCGCCGCGAGTTCATCATCAACAGTGCCGGCCGCGTCGACCGCGCCGCACTCGACGCCTGAGGACTGACGTGCCACCGCGTAAGCGCCTGAGCAACAAGGACATCCCGCCGTTCGAGGGCGAGGGCATCATCATCGACACCGACGTCGTCGACGAGATGGAATCCTCCTACCTCGAATACAGCTATTCCGTCATCTACAGCCGCGCCCTCCCCGACGCGCGCGACGGACTCAAGCCCGTCCACCGTCGGATCCTCTACTCCATGTACGACGATGGGATCCGTCCCGAGCGGGCGCACGTGAAGTCGGCTCGCGTCGTGGGATCGGCCATGGGTCGCTTCCACCCGCACGGCGACTCGGCCATCTACGACGCGCTGGTGCGCCTCGCCCAGCCGTTCTCGATGCGCGTCCCGCTCATCGACGGGCACGGCAACTTCGGGTCACCCGACGACTCTCCCGCCGCCGCCCGTTACACCGAGGCGCGACTCGCGCCGGCGGCGATGGCCCTGGTGGACGGCCTGACCGAGGAGACCGTCGACTTCGAGCCCAACTACGACGGCTCCGAGCAGCAGCCGTCGGTGCTGCCCGCGGCCTATCCCAACCTGCTCGTCAACGGCAGTGCCGGCATCGCCGTCGGCATGGCCACCAACATGATCCC
>JANOTZ010000160.1:0-6192 GCA_031416735.1 Frankiales bacterium | reverse complement strand
CGTACGGCGGCTGGACCCTGCAGCCCCACCCCGACGGCAGCGTCACCTGGACCAGCCCGATGGGCCGCACCTTCACCCGACCCTCCCGCACCGAACCCGCCGACCTCACCGACCTACGCCCACCACCCCGCCGTACCCCCGGTCCCAAGACGGGCAACCAGGACACCGACGAAGACGGCGACCAGGCATAGGCCAGGAACACCGCCACCGGACTCTCAATCGACTTCGGTATTGCCATCGGCCCCGACTCCGGCCCCGGACCCCGACGACGGTGAAGAGTCCAAGTTGCAGGCGAACCGCCCAGTTCAGTGGACGGGAATCCTTGAGGTAGGGCTGAGAGATCTGGTACGTGTGTCCAAGCCTGCATACAAAAGCAGCTACGTACATGGCGCCAACACCGATGGCGACGGCACGGTCGCCGGGGGGACTGATCAAGGCCTTGATGCTGCCCACAAGGGCGAGCGCAGGCCAGGTGAGCGCGGCCTCCCTCAAGGCGGGCCGAGGAACTGTGCCTCGCTCACGGAGATGAGCGACCACTGCTCTCCACGCAACCAAGGCGACATCCGTTCGGATTTGTCCTCCTGGGAGTCACGCCGCTGCCCTACTCAGGACCGCCGCCTGAGCTCAGGAATCCCGCAGCGTCAGTGCCGGCGGCGTGAGGTCCCCCGACTCCAGCCGGGCCGCCTCCGCGACGCCCCAGTCGGCCAGCCGACCGCTCAGGTGCCCCGCCCCGCGACGCAGCAAGGTGACCGCTCCGACGACGTTCCCCCGCTGCAGGTGGGTCACCCCCACGCAGAGCTGCGCGAGCCCCTGCCAGTAGTCCCGTTGGCCTGTGGGGCAGTCTTTCCAGACGGCTTCGAGCACCTCGTGGGCGAAGAACGGGCGACCCTCGTCGATCAGCGACTGGGCCAGGTCGAGCGCTTCGGTCGGGGGGAGCGCCCGCTCGGTCACCGGTTCGACGGTGTCCGGGTGGCCGTCGGGCACGGGGCGCCCGAAAGCGTCACGGCTGGGCATGCCCCAGCAGCAGCTCCGAGACGAGGTCCGGTGCCTCCTCGTGCGGGAAGTGGCCCACCCCGTCGAGCACCTGCAGCTCATAACCCCCGTGCGCCCAGGCACCGGAGCCGTGCACCGTTTCGGGGCGCAGGCAGCCGTCGGCACCGCCGTGCAGCTGGAGCACCGGTGCCTGCACCCCTGCCTGGAGCAGCCGGGTGAACCGCTGCCCACTGGGTCGGATCCTGGACCGGAACGCCCACCGGTAGTACTCCAGCGCGCAGTTGGCCGCCGCGGGGATGGCCATCGCCTCGCGGCAGCGCGACTCGGTCTCGGCGTCGGGGAAGCCCGGCCCGCCCCAACGGCGAAGCAGCTCCCCGACCAGATCGCCTTGCTGCAGACGCTTCTCGGGCAGTTTCGGGGTCTGGAAGAAGGCCATGTACGACGACATCCGCAACTGTTCGCGGTCGCTCCGCAGGGCCTGCGCCATCCGGAGCGGATGGGGCATGGACACGATCCCGAGCTGGCGCACCACCTGCGGGTGCAAGGTCGCGGTGGACCAGGCGAGCATGCCGCCCCAGTCGTGGCCGATCAGGTAGGCGTCGTGCGCCCCCAGCGCCCGGACGAGTGCGGCGACGTCGCTGGACAACGTGAAGGCGTCGTACCCCCGGGGTGGCTTGTCGGTCGCGCCATAACCACGCAGGTCCGGGGCCACCGCGTGGAAGCCTGCCTCACCGAGGGCGACGAGCTGGTGCCGCCAGGACCACCAGAATTCCGGAAAGCCGTGCAGCAGCAGGACAAGCGGACCGCTGGTCGGTCCGTGCTCGGCGACGTGGAAGCGCAGGCCGGACGCCGTCACCTCGCGGTGCCGCCACGGGCCTTCGACGAGGACAGCACTCTCCTCGACGGCCATGGGGGCACTCTAAAGCGTGGCGGTCCTCAGCCTTCCCCGAGGGCGCTGCCCATCTTGTCGTTGAGGGCCGTGACGATGGTGGCGTCGGCGAGGGTGGTGGTGTCCCCGAGCTCGCGGCGCTCGGCGATGTCGACGAGCAGCCGCCGCATGATCTTCCCGCTGCGGGTCTTGGGCAGCTCGGGGGTGATGACGATCTGCTTCGGCTTCGCGATCGGGCCGATCTCCTTGGCCACGTGGGCTTTCAGCTCCGCGAGCAGGGCGTCACCGGCGTTCACCCCGTCGGCCGCGGCGGTGAGGGTGACGAACGCGACGATGGCCTGGCCGGTGGTGGCGTCGGCCGCCCCGACGACGGCAGCCTCGGCGACCGACGGGTGCGAGACGAGAGCCGACTCGACCTCGGTGGTGGAGATCCGGTGTCCGCTGACGTTCATGACGTCGTCGACCCGGCCGAGCAGCCACAGGACGTGGTCGTCGTCCCACTTGGCGCCGTCCCCGGCGAAGTAGCGGCCGTCGAACTTGCTCCAGTAGGTGTCGCGGTAGCGGGCCTCGTCGTTCCAGATCCCACGCAGCATCGCGGGCCAGGGCTCGTCCAACGTCAGGTAGCCGCCGCCGACCTCCCCGACCGAGATTCCCTCACCGTCGACCACATCGATGCTGATGCCGGGGAGAGGCCCCATCGCCGAACCCGGCTTGCAGGAGGTCACGCCGGGGAGCGGGCTGATCATGATGGCGCCGGTCTCGGTCTGCCACCAGGTGTCCACGATGGGGCAGCGGCCGCCGCCGATGACGTCGCGGTACCAGATCCAGGCTTCCGGGTTGATCGGTTCGCCGACGCTGCCGAGCACCCGCAGCGAGGTCAGGTCCCGCCCGGCGGGCAGGTCGTCCCCCCACTTCATGAAGGTGCGGATCGCGGTGGGTGCGGTGTAGAGGATCGAGACGCGGTACTCCTCGATGATCGACCACCAGCGGTCCTTGCCGCCCGCGTCGGGGGTGCCTTCGTAGAGCACCGACGTGGCGGCGTTGGCGAGCGGGCCGTAGACGGCGTAGGAGTGGCCGGTGACCCAGCCGACGTCGGCGGTGCACCAGTAGACGTCGGTCTCGGGCTTGAGGTCGAACACCGCCCAGTGGGTCCAGGCCGCCTGGGTGAGGTAGCCACCGGTGGTGTGCAGGATCCCCTTGGGCTTGCCGGTCGTCCCGGAGGTGTAGAGCAGGAACAGCGGTTGCTCCGCGTCGAAGGACTCGGGGGTGTGCACGTCCGGCTGGCGGTCCACGGTCTCGTGCCACCACAGGTCCTTCTCGCCCCAGACCACCTCCTGTCCGGTGCGGCGCACCACGAGCACGTGCTCCACGCTGGGGCACCGGGCGACCGCCTCGTCCACCGCCGGCTTCAACGCGCTGGCCGATCCGCGGCGGTAGCCGCCGTCCGCGGTGATCACGAGCTTGGCGTCCGCGTCGGTGATCCGGTCGACAAGCGCCTGCGCCGAGAAGCCCCCGAACACCACGCTGTGGGCCGCCCCGATCCGGGCGCAGGCCAGCATCGCGACCGCCGCCTCGGGGATCATCGGCAGGTAGATGCAGACCCGGTCCCCGGCGACGACCCCGAGCTCGGTCAGCGCGTGCGCCGCCCGGGACACCTCAGTGAGGAGCTCGGCGTAGGTGATGGTGCGGGTGTCGTCAGCCGGCTCGCCGACCCAGTGGTAGGCCACCCGGTCACCGAGGCCGGCCTCGACGTGCCGGTCCAGGCAGTTCACCGACGCGTTGAGCGTGCCCCCGACGAACCACTTCGCGAACGGCGGCTGCCAGTCCAGCACCTCGTCCCACGGGCGGTCCCACTGCAACCGTGCCGCCTGCTCCGCCCAGAAGCCCAACCGGTCCTTCGTGGCGTGCTCGTAGGCATCCGCGGTGACGTTCGCCTGCTGCACCAGTGCGGCGGGCGGGTCGAAGCGTCGGGACTCGGAGGAGAGTGCGGACAGGGACGTCTCGGTCACGAGTGAGCCTTTCGGTCAGGTTCCCCCGACCCTGCTCTACGGCAGGGTCGGGGGCAAGCGACGGTGGTGGTGGCTAGTGCGCGTGGGCCTTCTCGGCCCCTGCACCGGTGAGGGAACGCACCTCGAGCTCGGCGTACTTCGCGGCGTTGTACTCCTTGGAGAGCACGGTCCCGAGCCAGCCGCAGAAGAACCCGATCGGGATCGACAGGAGCCCCGGGTTTTCCAGCGGGAACCAGTGGAAGTCCGTGCCCATCGGGAACAGTGCCGCGCTCTTGGCCGGCGTGATGACGGCACCCGCCGCGTCGAGCACCGCGGGGGTGACCTTGCCCGACACCACCGGGCTGAACACGACCAGGACGACGGAGCTGATCAGGCCGCCGTAGATGGCCGCGCAGGCACCTGCTGTGTTGAACCGCCTCCAGAACAGGCTGTAGAGGATCGCGGGCAGGTTCGCCGAGGCGGCCACCGCGAAGGCGAGGGCGACCAGGAAGGCGACGTTGAGCTTGGTCGCGAAGACCGACAGCACGATCGCCACCGCGCCGATGCCGAAGGCCGCGATCTTGGCGACCCTCACCTCCTGGCCGTCCTTGACGTTGCCCTGCTTGATGACGCTGGCGTACAGGTCGTGCGCGATGGAGCTGGACGAGGCCAGGGTCAGACCGGCGACCACCGCGATGATCGTGGCGAACGCCACGGCCGCGATGACCGCGAGCATGATCGTCCCGCCGGTCGTACCGAACAAGTCGGTGCCCAGGGTCTTTGCCAGCTGCAGGGCAGCGGTGTTGCCCGACGGGTCCTGCGCCTTGATGTCGGCCGAGCCGACGAGGGCCGCGGCACCGAAGCCGAGAGCGATCGTCATCAGGTAGAAGCTGCCGATGATGCCGATCGCCCAGAGCACCGACTTCCGGGCGGCCTTGGCGTCCGGCACGGTGTAGAAGCGGGTAAGGATGTGCGGCAGGCCGGCGGTGCCGAGCACGAGGGCGATGCCGAGCGAGAGCAGGTCCATCTTCCCGTAGAAGGTGCCCTTCGCGTCGCCGACGACCTCCTTGCCGTACTTCAGCCCGGGCTCGAGGAACGAGCCGGGGTCCTTGGCCGGCCCACTCTTCTGCGCCGCCGAGCCGAGCAGATCGCTGATGTTGAAGGAGAACTTCGCCATCACCATGACGGTGAGCAGCGTGGCGCCCGTCATGAGCATGACGGCCTTCACGATCTGCACCCAGGTGGTGCCCTTCATGCCGCCGACCGTGACGTAGAAGATCATCAGCAGGCCGACCGCCACGATGGTGAGGACCTTGCCCTGGTTGGACGTCACGCCGAGCAACAGCGTCACCAGGGCGCCGGCGCCGACCATCTGCGCCAGCAGGTAGAAGATCGAGACCACGATGGTCGAGACCCCCGCCGCCATCCGCACGGGTCGCTGCTTCATCCGGAAGGCCAGGGCGTCGGCCATCGTGTATTTGCCGGAGTTGCGGAGCAGCTCGGCGACGAGCAGCAGGGCGACGAGCCAGGCGACGAGAAAGCCCACGGAATAGAGGAATCCGTCGTAGCCCGACAGCGCGATGATGCCGGCGATCCCGAGGAACGACGCCGCCGACATGTAGTCGCCACCGATCGCGACGCCGTTCTGGAAGCCGGTGAAGTTGCGACCGCCGGCGTAGTAGTCGGCCGCCGACTTGGTGTTGCGGCTCGCCCAGATGGTGATGGCCAGCGTGGCGGCGACAAAGACGAGGAACAGCACGATGGTCAGGGCGCGCTGGCCTCCGGAGACGGGCGCGGCGGCCGCGAGGGTCACCACTGTCCGTCCTCGATCTCGTGGCGCAGCTTGTCAGCGATCGGGTCCAGCTTCTCCGACGCGTGCTTCTCGTACCAGGCGGCGATCGCGAAGGTCGAGGCAAACTGCAGCAGCCCGAAGGTGAACGCCACGTTGATGTTCCCGACGAGCTTGTGCGACATGAACCCGCGGGCGTAGGCGGACATGACGACGTAGAGCATGTACCAGGCCAGGAAGCCCAGGGTGACGGGAAAGGCGAACCGTCGGAGCTTTGTCCGCAGCGCCTGGAACTCGTCGCTGGCCTGGACCTGCTCGTAGTCCGGTTCCCGGTCGTTGTGCAGACGTTCCTCGACGATGGTCACGCGGTCTCCCATGCGGGTCGGGTGTGAGAACGGTCACCGTAGGGAGCCTCACTGGACCTTCACCAGAGCCCGGGCCAGGTGTTGCGCCAGCGTGTCGAAGGTGTGCGCCAAGCGGTCAGCCTGCGCGACGAACGGTCAGTCGCGCAGCGACTCCGGGGTGTGCATCGC
>JANOTZ010000159.1:0-6130 GCA_031416735.1 Frankiales bacterium | reverse complement strand
GCGTAGCCGACCTTGCCCTTCCACTTCGGGTCTGTCAGCTCGAAGATGCTCTTCGGCAGCTCGGCTGCGGCCACCTTCGCAGGGTTGAGCCCAGCACGCGTGATCGGGCCGACACGCCGACCCACGAGCCGTCCTTGGAGCGGTACCGCTCCGGTGCGAGCGCCACGGAGGCGGGGTCGAGCACGCCCAAGGCGCCCTTCTTGGACAGGGCACCGAGAGCGCCGGCGTCCTGGCTGAAGAACAGGTCCGCATCGGTGCTGTCCCCTTCTTCAAGCAGCTGGGCAGCGAGCTCGCTGCTGTCGCCGTAGCGGATCTCGACCTTCTGGCCGACCGCCTTCTCGAGGTCCGCGAGCAGCGGGCCCACCAACTTCTCGTTGCGGCCGGAGTAGATGACCAGGGTGCCTCCCTTGCTCGTCGCGCCGGGCGTGCCGGCCTTGTCGTCCGAGCCGCAGGCAGCGAGGCCGAGGGCGAGGGTGGCCGCGGTGGTCACGGTGATCAGACGTCGAGTGAGCGGGGAGCGCATAGGTGGATCCTTCGGGAGAGCGGGTACGGGACACTTAACTAAAGGGTACCTTACCTAACCAGGCCGGTTGGTGGCCCACCCCGGCACCCTCAGGCGATGGCGCGCACCATGCACCAGACCCGGTGACTCTCCCGGGAGGCCGCGTCCAGCACGGTGAACCCGGCCTCGCGCAGCAGGTCCAGCAACGCCGGCTGCTCGTGGTGCACGAACCAACGGTGCAACGGACCACCGGTCGGCCCCTCGCCGGCGTAGGGGACGACCTCCCAGCCCTCATCCCCGCCGAGTGAGGTAGACAAGCCGAGCTGGCCACCGGCTCGGAGCAGGCCGTGCCAGGCCCGCAGGGTCGCGGGCACGTCGCCGCGCGGGACGTGCAGCAGAGCGGCGTTGCACCACAGGCCCCCCAGCGACCCGGGGGCCACCGGCGGGCGACGCAGGTCGCCCTGCACCACCGGCAGCCCGCGGGTGCGGGCCACCGCCAGCATCCCGGCGGACAGGTCGACGCCGAAGGCGGCCACCCCGAGACCGCGCAGGGCCTCCACATCCCGCCCCGGGCCGCAGCCGAGATCGACGACTGGCCCTTCGACAGCGGCCGCGAACGTCGTACGGAAGGCAGTGAAGGCAGGGTCGAGGGAGGCGGTCCGTCGGTCGTAGTCGACCGCGACCCGGTCGTAGGTGGCGCGCGTCGCGGCGACACGGTCCTGATTCATCGGCGCAGCCGGAGACCGCGTGGCGTGGGGTGGAACCCGGCGCTCTCCAGGGCCAGCCCGAGGGGCGACGTGAGTGCGGGCTCACCGTCGGCCTTCTCGACTGTCAGCTTGCCGAGCGCGCCGTCCCGGACGGCCAGCGCGAGCGCGTCAGCGGCCGGCCCGACGTAGGCCTCGTCGTCGGTGAACGACAGCAACGTCCTGCCCCCGCGCTCGACGTAGAGGACCAGCCGGCCGTCGACCACCACGACGAGGGCGCCGGCCTTGCGACCCGGTTTGTGCCCGCCGGTGGAAGGCCAGGAAAGTGCTGCGCCATAAGGGTTTGCCGGGTCGCTGGCGGCGAGCACCACGGCCCGGGCGTCGTCGCGACGGCGCCGCTGCGTCTCCCACGAAGGGGTTGACTCCCACCCGCCGGGCACCGGGGTGGTCCAGAGCGGCTCGTCCTCGCGCGGCTTGCCCAGCGCCCGCATCCGGTCCACGGCGCCGGGTACGGCAAACTGCGCCGCACCGAGCCCCTCCACGAAGTAGCCGCGGCGGACCCGCCCGGACTCCTCAAACGCCTTGAGCACTGTGTAGACGGCGGCGAAACCCCCGGGCACCCGCTCGGCCACGACCGCGCCGCGCGTGACGATGCCGTGCCGTTCCAGCAGCGCCTCCGCCACCGCATGGGTACGGCGGGTCGGGTCGGCGTCCCGGTCGGGCAGCCGCGACCAGCGGCCGGCGACCGTCGGCGATCCGGCCCGGGTGGGGGTGGGGCGTCCATAGCGGCTGCGCTGGCGAACGGCGGCAGGCCGGGTCAGGTGCGTCGTGCGGCCGGAGGCGAGCAGCGCCCGCAGCGGGGCGAGCGTGTCGTTGGTGAGGTGCCCGCCCCACACCAGGTCCCAGACCGCCTGCTGCAGGGCCGCGTCATCGACCATCAATCCCATCGGCTCGGCCGCCCCAGCGGACCCCGCCGTCTCGAGGCGCTCCGAAAGGGTCCGGAAGAACAAGGCCTGCCCGTCGGTGAGGGCGGCGAGAACCGCTGCCTGCACAGGGGAAACGTCCGCGGCAGGCGGCAGCAGCAGCTCGGCGGTCTCGGCCAGTTGCAGCGACACCCATCCATCGTTGCCCGGCAGCGACCCGGCGCCCGCCCACAGAACCTCGCCGGCGGCCGTGAGCTCGTCGAGCATCGACGGGCTGTAGCCCGCGACCCGGGACGGCAGCACCAGGGTCTCCAGGGCCGAGGCCGGGACGAGCGCCCCTTGCAGCTGCTCGATCGCCCGCGCCAGTCCGTCGAGTCCGCGACCCCCGGAGGGGCCGAGGCCCTGCCAGGCGGGCAGGAAGCGGGCAAGCGCCTCGGGGGCGACCGGCTCGACCTCCTTGCGCAGCTTGGCCAAGGACCGGCGACGCAGCGACCGCAACACCTCCGCGTCACACCACTCCAGGCCGGTGCCACCGGGGCGGAACTCCCCGTACACCACCCGGCCGGTGCTCGACAGTCGGGCGAGGGCGGCCTCCACGACGGCGACGCCCAGCCCGAAGCGGGTGGCCACGTCGGACGGGTGGAACGGCCCATGCGTGCGGGCGAAGCGGGACACCAGATCGCCCAGCGGATCGCGCACCGGCTCGAGGAAGACCTCGGGAATCCCCACCGGCAGCGCGGTGCCCAGGGCGTCCTGGAACCGGCCGGCATCCTCGACCGCCGCCCAGCGCTCCTCGCTCGCGACCCGCACCCGGATCGCGCGACGGTGTTCCTCCAGGGACGCCAGCCAGGCCGGGGTCGCCCCGCGCGCGACCGCCTCAAAGGTGGTGAGGTCGCCGAGCACCCGCAGCAGGTCGGCCACGCCTTCGAGGTCCCGCGCCGCCCGCTCGGGGGTGAGCCGCTGCACCTCGCGCTCGACCTCGGCGAGGGCGTCTGCGTCGATGAGCTCGCGCAGCTCCGCCTGGCCCAGAAGCTCGGCCAGTAAGGCGGAGTCGAGTGACAGCGCCTGCGCACGACGCTCGGCGAGGGGCGAGTCGCCCTCATACATAAAGGCACCGATGTAGCCGAACAGCAGCGACCGGGCGAACGGCGACGGCTGCTGCGTCTCGACCTCGACGAACCGCACCTTACGGGCCTGCACCGCACTCATCAGCGAGACGAGGCCGGGCACGTCGAAGACGTCCTGCAGCACTTCGCGCATCGTCTCCAGCACGATCGGGAAGTTGCCGTACTGCGCCGCCACCCCGAGCAGCTGCGCGGACCGCTGCCGCTGCTGCCACAACGGGGTACGGCGGGTCGGGTTCCGTCTCGGGAGCAGCAACGCCCGGGCTGCGCACTCGCGGAACCGCAACGCGAACAGCGCGCTGCCCCCGACCTCGGCCTGGACCAGGCCCTCGACCTCGTCGGGCTCGAAGACCGCCGCCGCACCCGAGGGCGGCTCCTCGGTCTCCGGGAGTCGCAGCACGATCCCGTCGTCGGAGTGCATCGACTGCACGTCGACGCCCGTCGTCTCGCGCAGCCGGGCGGTCAGCGCCAGCGCCCAGGGCTGGTTGACCGGTGCGCCGAAGGGGGAGTGGATCGCGAGCCGCCAGTCCCCGAGCTCGTCGCGGAACCGCTCGACCACGATGGTGCGGTCGTCGGGGAGGACCCCGGTGGCTTCGCGCTGCTCGGCGAGGTAGGCCAGCAGGTTGGTCGACGCCGAGGCATCGAGCCCGGCCGCGGTGAGCCGTGACTGGGCCTGTTCGTCTGTCAGCAAAGAGATCTCGCGCAGGAAAGCACCCAGCGCCCGGCCCAGCTCGATCGGTCGACCGGGGGCATCCCCGTGCCAGTAGGGCATCCGGCCGGGCTGTCCCGGCGCGGGGGTGACCAGCACCTGGTCGTGGCTGATCTCCTCGATCCGCCAGGCGCTGCTGCCGAGCAGGAACACGTCGCCGACCCGGGACTCGTAGACCATCTCCTCGTCGAGCTCACCGACACGGGACTTGTGCGCGCCGACCAGGAAGACGCCGATCAGGCCGCGGTCCGGGATGGTGCCGCCGGAGGTGACCGCAAGTCGTTGCGCACCAGGCCTTCCGGTGAGCACCCCGGTCACGCGGTCCCAGGTGATGCGCGGTCGCAGCTCGGCGAAGTCGTCCGACGGATAGCGGCCCGCGAGCATGTCGAGGGTGGCTTCGAGGGCGCTCTGCGGCAGCCCCGCGAACGGTGCTGCCCGGCGTACCAGGGCTGCGAGGTCGTCGACGGTCCAGGTCTCCAGGGCGCACATGGCGACGACCTGCTGGGCCAGCACGTCCAGCGGGTTCCGTGGGTAGGACGTCGCCTCGATCCCGCCGGCCACCATCCGCTCGGCGACGACAGCGCACTGCACGAGGTCGCCGCGGTACTTCGGCAGCACGACCCCGCGGGAGATGGCGCCGACCTGGTGCCCCGCCCGGCCGATCCGTTGCAGCCCGCTGGCGACCGACGGTGGCGACTCGACCTGGATGACCAGATCGACTGCCCCCATGTCGATCCCGAGCTCCAGCGAGGAGGTCGCGACCACCGCCGGGAGCCGACCGGCCTTCAGGGCCTCCTCGATCTCGACCCGCATCTCGCGGGCCACCGACCCGTGGTGCGCCCGGGCGATCTCGACGGTCCCTCCCCGGCCGACCCCGCCCTGCCCCGGGTGCTCAGCGGGGAACTGCGCCAGGTCTTCCGGTGGGCCGCAGGCCCTTTCGGTCGCGATCTCGTTGAGGCGGGAGGTGAGGCGCTCGGCCAGTCGGCGCGAGTTGCAAAAGACGATGGTCGAGCGGTGTTGCTCCACGAGGTCGACGATCCGCTCCTCGACCGCCGGCCAGATCGACGTGCGCTCCTGGTCGTCGAGGGCCCCCAGGTCCGGGACCGCAACCTCGACGGTGACCTCGATCGTCTTGCTGGAAGGGGGTTGTACGACGACGACCTCGCGCGACCCACCGAGGAAGCGGGCCACCTCGTCGACCGGGCGCACCGTCGCCGACAGCCCGATCCGCTGCGCCGGTCGCTCCAGCAGGGTGTCGAGGCGCTCCAGGGTGAGGGCGAGGTGGGCGCCCCGCTTGGTGCCCGACACCGCGTGCACCTCGTCGACGATGACCGTCTCGACGCCGCGGAGCGACTCCCGGGCGGCCGAGGTGAGGACGAGGAACAGCGACTCCGGAGTGGTGATGAAGATGTCCGGGGGAGTGCGGGCGAAGGCCCGGCGCTCGGCGGTGGGGGTGTCGCCGGAACGGGTCGCGACGCGAAGGTCGGGGATCGGCAGGTCGAGCCGTTGCGCGGCCTGCCGGATGCCGGTGAGCGGGGCCCTCAGGTTGCGTTCCACATCGACGGCCAGCGCCTTGAGCGGTGAGACGTAGAGGACCCGGCAGCGCAGGAGCGGGTCCGTCGGCGGGGGAGTGGAGGCCAGCCGGTCCAGCGACCAGAGGAACGCGCTCAGGGTCTTGCCCGAGCCGGTCGGTGCGACGACCAGGGTGTGGTGGCCGCCCGCGATCGCCTCCCAGGCGCCCTCCTGGGCGGCGGTGGGCGCGGCGAAGGCACCCGTGAACCAGGCGCGGGTCGCTGGGGAGAAGCGCTGCAGAGGCATCGCCCCCATCGTCGCAGCGATCACCGACGCCCGCGCACGGTGGCGCCGGCTTCCTCAATTGCGGGGACAAGGGGTCTCCCCCCCTTAAAGTGGAGGGCAAGCACCCTTTCGACACTTGGCGAGACTGTTTAGCGTGGGGATGTTCCGTCATCAGCAGTTCTGGGGGGCTTGCTGAGGTGGCCTGCTATCGGCAGATTTGACTGATGTGGGTGTTGCTGATGACGGAACTTGACGCGCCGTCCGTGACACTGGACAGATGACTCGCGACCCGGAGGCCGATCCGGGGACCTACCCGGCGCACTGGGAAGCCGATGTCGTCCTGGCGGACGGCGGCACCGTCCACCTGCGCC
>JANOTZ010000158.1:0-2928 GCA_031416735.1 Frankiales bacterium | reverse complement strand
GTGCCCGACTTCAACGTCAGCTATTTCTTCGAAGGTGCCCTGCAGGACTACGCCATGCACGTCCCCACCTCGTACGACGCGGGGCGGGCCACTCCGCTCGTCGTCTACCTGCACGGTTACACCGGTCTGCCGGAGGAGCCGTTCCGCAACCCCACCGGCCTCGTCGACGCGGTCGACAAGAAGGGGTGGCTACTCGCCTCCGCTCTCGGCCGCGGCGACCACTTCTACCGGGGAGGCACACCCGGGGAGGCCGACGTCCTCGAGGTACTCGCCGACGTCTCCCGCCGTTACAACGTCGACGCATCGCGGGTCTACCTGATGGGCCACTCGATGGGTGGCTACGGCACCAACAACCTGGCCGCCCACCGCCCGGACCTGTTCGCCGCCGTCGCCCCCGCGCAGGGCACCGACTCCCAGGACCTGGATGCCAACCTGCGCAACACCCCCTGGTTCGAGATGTCCTCCGAAGAGGACCTCGACGCCCAGGGCAAGCAGGCAAAGGCCTTGTACACCAGCCTTTCTGCCCGCGGCTACGACGCGACCCTGCTCCACTACCAGCTGAAGACGCACGAGTACTCCTCGATCTACGACACCCTGCCGCGGCTGATGGCCTTCTTCTCCGCCCACCGCCGGCCGGAGCGTCCCGCGGTCGTGACCTGGACTCGGCCGGTCGGGCACGACAACCCCAAGCTGGGCCAGCTCTACGACGGTGCGTGGTGGCTCCGTGGCGTCGAGCCGGCTGCCGGGGTCACCCGTCCCACCGTGACGGTCGAGTCGATGGCCCTCCCGCATCCGGCCGTGAACCCAGCCGCCGCGAGGCGGACGGACGCGATGGTCGACGAGGGTGGGCCCACCGGCCGCACCTCGGCGCAACTGCTCCAGACGATCCCGGCCACGGCCCCTGCCCCGTTGCAGAAGGACACCTTGCGCCTCACCGCACTAGGCGCGCGGGCCGCCTCGGTGCGGCTGACCGACGCCGGGCTGAAGGGACTGCCGAAGCTGGTCATCCGCAGCGACGTCGACCACGACCTGACCCTCACCCTGCTCGACGAGCAGCGGACCCTCGGCCGCTACGTCGACGGCGTGCTCACCGGCTCGGTCCGCGGCCAGGTGCTGCTGCCTGTCGGTGCGCACGTGGTGGAGCTCAAGGTCGTGCCCCGCGCGGGTCGACCTTCGGGTGCGGGTCGGCCTCTGGCCGCGACCGGGGGCCTGCCCTGGGCCGGCGCCGGGCTGCTCCTGCTGGGTGTCGCCCTCGCAGGGAACCGCTGGCGCGCCCGCCGCTCCTAGCGATGTTTCAGTACGTCGCTGCCACCACGTCGAGACCCATCTCCGTCAGATCACGCACCAGAGCTGACCGACCCTCGAAGACAACTGCTTGCATCCCCACCTCCCTCGCGCCTTCCACGTTCGCCGCGAGGTCATCGACGAAGAAGCAGGCGCTGGGCGGCACGTTCATGAGTGCAGCGGCTGCCAGGTAGATGGCCGGATCAGGCTTGGCTAGTCCAAGGTCGGCCGAAGACATGACCCAGTCGAAGGCGTCGTCCAAACCGTGAACGCGGAGATCGTCGTACAAGCAGTCATGCGCGTTCGAGAGAAGCGCCACAGGCACGAGGTTTCGCACTGCGCGCAGGAGCGCGACCATGTCGGCGTCGAGCGTGCCTCGGTAGGACCGCCAGACCGCCACGGCTGACGCAGCCGCCACCGCGCCATGAACATGGCTCACGGCTTGCTCCACCGCGTCGCACCATGCGGGGAAGCTGACCTGGCCCAGCACCCCCTGATGGAACTCGGGAACCTTGTCGAGCACGTCTGCCAAAGCACCTGCCGGAAGAGCTGCACCGCTTTCCGCCTCGCGCACTCTTGACGGCTCCCAGTGGCGCAAGACCCCATCCAGGTCGAACACGCACACCTGGATGGCACTCACCACGGGCATCGACCTTTGAGCATGGTCGAAGACTACGAGCATCCAGAGCGAGGGCAGCTCCCATGATCGACGGAACGCGCACAGCCTGAAACCTGCCGCCTGGGGCTGTGCGGGTTCCGTGGATCATGAAGGAGGCGACCGCGAGGAGCGAAAGGCTAGCCAGTCCCTGGGAGCGGAGGTCGCCCTGGGGAGTCGAGGTCGCCGGGGAGTCGAGGTCGCCGGGGAGTCGAGGTCGCGCTAGGGGGTCGGCGACGGGCTGCTGGTGGGGTTCTGGCGGATGCCGCCGAGGCCGAGGCTCGGTGCCACGGTCACTACCGGCGTCGGAGTGGGCGCCGGCGAAGGCGTGGGTGAGGGGGTCGGCGAAGGCGTAGGTGAGGGCGTCGCGGACGGCGTAGGCGAGGGCGTCGGTGAGGCCGTCGGGGAGGCAGAGGGGGAAGCCGACGGCGAGGCCGTCAGCAGGCCGGCGTTCCGATCGAGGCTGGCCAACGCAGCCAGCAGCCGATCTGCCTGCACGCGGCTGATCTGCCCGGCCCGCTCCTGGGACTCGACCTCGGACCGCAGGTCCTGGACCGCCACCCGCAGGGTCGTCGGGTCCTTGTCGTTGGCGGCCGCAACCACCGCGGCAGTGAGGTCCTGCAGCGTGTCCGAGGGCGACAGCCCGCCGGCGCACCCCGACAGGAGCACGGCACACAGCAGTACGACGGGAAGGCGCTTCACGGCTGCACCGGTCGGGCAAGCCCTCAAGGCGGGAAGGCGCCTCACGGCTGCACCCGCCGGACCAGCTCGCGCAGCGGACTGGTGATCTCAGGTGGCAGGTCGGAGCCGATCTTGGGCACCGTGCGCGGCTGGGCACCTTCGCCTTGCGTGAGGGCCACCGCGCCGCCGCCGAGCACGAGGGCGGAGACCAACGCGACGACCGCCCAGGCCCGCCCGCGGGGGGTGGCGGCCACCCCGGGGCCAGCCTGGGTGCGCGGGGTGGTCTGCGTGCGCGGGGTGGCCTCCGT
>JANOTZ010000157.1:0-11207 GCA_031416735.1 Frankiales bacterium | reverse complement strand
TCGCTGGCCTTCTCGTTGTCAGTGGCGCCAGACAGGGAGGACGTGAGGGCTCTGGCACGTGCGCGTTCGATCAGTTCGTTAGCGACGCCGTCAAGTCCCTCTCGCAGGACTCGATCCAGTCGCCGGAGTGCGTCATCTGTGCCCCACCAGACATTGCGCCGGACGGTGCTTTGCGCTTGTGTGGCCACCACTTCTAGAGCGCCTGCGACTGTCGCATCTGAGCCTCAACGTGCCTCGCCTCAGGCTCCGTCACGTCTGGCATGACCTCGGGCCAGGGCAGCGTGACTCCGCCCCATTCCGGGCAACATCCGCTTGTCTTATGGTCGCACCAGTCGCAGAGTTTGCTGACCCGCGGCCGGAAGTCACGGTCGGTGGTGGCTCGCTCGATGGCCTCCCACAGGGCGAGGAGCTTGCGTTCGGTGGCGAGCAGGTCCGCCTCGTCGGGGGAGTAGGCCAGCACCTCACGGTCGCCGAGGTACATCAGCTGCAGCCGCTTCGGGATCACCCCACGGGTCCGCCACAGCACCAGGGCGTAGAACTTCATCTGGAACAGCGCCTTGCCCTCGAACGCCTCGCCGGGGGAGCGTCCGGTCTTGTAGTCGACGACCCGGAGGTCGCCGCTAGGGGCCACGTCGAGCCGGTCGACGATGCCGCGCAGCCGCAGCCCACCGGGCAGGACCACCTCCACGAAGGCCTCCCGCTCTGCCGGCTCGAGCCGGCGCGGGTCTTCCATCGTGAAGTAGCCGTCGAGCAGGGCCTTGGCCGTGGTGAGCCACTGGGCCAGCTCCGCCTCGTCAGTGAACAGGCCGGCGACCTCCGGCTCCGACTCCTTGAGCCGCTCCCACTCCGGGGCCAGCATGGTGGCGGCAGACTCCGGCGTCCGGTCACCGGCGGGGAGATCGAAGAGCCGCTCGAGGACCGCGTGGACGAGGGTGCCGCGGACCGCGGCGGAGGACGGCGACTGAGGGAGCCGGTCGATGCTCCGGTAGCGGTACATCAGCGGGCAGGTCATGAAGTCGCCCGCCCGGGACGGCGACAGCGACCCCACGATCTCCAGGGCGAGGTCGACGGGTTGGTCAGCGGTCAGGTCCATGCCTGCGACGCTACGGCGTGGGTCCGACATCACGGGGAGGCCGTGCACACCCGGGTGCCGAGGGTGCCGAGGCCTTCCACCGTCAGGACCAGGCTCTGACCGGGCTGGATCCAGCGGTCCAGGTCCCGACCGCTGGCCCCCTGCACCGGGCCCAGACCCAAGATGTCGGTGGCCCACAGGTCCTCGCCCTGGGAGACCCAGGAGAGCGCCTGCCCGAAGGTCCAGGGCCGACCGAGCGTCGTACCGGTGGACCAGAGATCACCGTCGACCGTCACATCGAGGGTGTGGCCGGCTCGTGGCTCCCACTCATCCGGCGTGACGAGCCACGGTCCCAGCGCGGTCGCCACCTCGCGGCCGACGTCGCGGGCGGACCACTGGGTCATCAGCGTGTAGCCGAAGACGGCCTCCACCGCCTCCGGAGGTGCCAGGTCCCGACCCCTGCGTCCCACGACTCCCGCTACCTGGCAGGAGAAGTCCAGCTTTTCTGTGTACGACGGCCAGGTGAGGTCATCGTCGGGACCGAGCACCGCGCGACGGCTGGCCTGGGTGAAGACGGGGACGGCGCCGTCGCGGGCGACGACCTGGCGGACGCTGTTGGGGGAGCGCAGCGGGGCCAGGAACCGGACCTCGTCGCGGCGCACCCAACCGACGCCGTCGCCCGGGGCCGAACGGACCAGATCGGTCACCCGCTCCTGGGTGGCCGGGGAGCTCTCCACCAGATCGACGAGGTCCGGAGGGGTCTCGGCGTCCCGGGAACGCGCCCAGCTGCCGACGTCGAGGACCTTGCCGGAGTCGTCCCAGGCACTGACCGCGCCGAGGCGGGCAGATCCCCCGGATGCCGTGGTGAAGGAGCACCAGCGCATGTTTCGTGTCACCCTTTCGTCGGACGAGCGGAGGGATCGTGTCAGACGCGCAGGAACCGGCGCCCTTGGTGACCGCGGTCGTCGCTGCCCTGGCGGGGGTCCGCACCGGCCAGGAGGTCGTCGTGATGGGCCTGGCGAGCACCCTCCGCCGCGCGTTGGAGGCCGGTACGGGCAGGGGCGTGGTCGAGGTCGGGCCGGCCGATGTGGTGGTTGCCCTGTCTGCTCCGGACGTCCCCGACGCCGTCGCGATGCTGCGCCCCGGTGGGCGGCTGGTGGCGTTGGCGGCCGACGCCGGGGCGATCGAGCGCACCGCGGCGCGGCACGGCCTGGTGCTGCAGCACACCGAGTCCGTGGCAGGTCGGGTCGCCTGGTCGGCCAGCCTGCCCACGTAGTCTGCGGGAGTGACGAGACCGGAGGGCCGCAGAGGCGTGCGCATCGCCTCAGTGGTCGGCGTCCCGATCCTGCTGATGCCGTCGTGGTTCCTGTTCGCCGGGTACGTCGTGCTGGCGGGCCACTACCTGCTGGTGGACGAGTACGGCACCGGCCGGGCCTATGCCTACGCCGCCGGCTTCGCCCTGCTGCTCCTGGTCAGCGTGGTGCTGCACGAGCTCGGCCACTGCCTGGTCGCCCGGGCTTTCAACCTCCCGGTGCGCAGCATCACGGTCACCTTCCTGGCCGGCGTGACGGAGATCACCGAGCCACCGCAGACGCCGGCCCGCGAGTACGCCGTCGCGATCAGCGGGCCCATGGTGTCGCTGTTCCTGTGCGCCACCGGGGTGGTCACCGTGGGGCTGTTCGAGCCAGGGTCCGCCGCCCGCTTGCTCTGTCTCAACCTGGCCATCACCAACGGGGCCATCGCCGCGCTCAACCTGCTCCCGGGGCTGCCGCTCGACGGCGGCCGGGTGCTCCGCAGCATCGTGTGGCACCTCGGCAAGGACCCGGAGCGGGCCACCAGGGTGAGTGCCCGCGCCGGCATGGGCATCGCGCTCGTCGTGGTGCCGGTCGTGCTGGTCGGACTGCTGCCCGCCCTGGGCGTCGGGGACCGCGGGGTGACCACGATCCTGCTCTCCTCACTCGTCGGCGCCTTCATCTACGCCGGCGCGAACGCGAACCTGCGCCGTTCCCAGGCGGTGAGCAAACTGCCCCTCATCTCCGCGGAGGCGCTGGCCCGGCCGGCGCTGGCGGTCCCGGCGAACCTCCCGCTGGCTGAGGCCGTCCGTCAGGCCCACGAGTGCAAGGCCCGGGCGCTGCTCGTCGTCGACGGCAACGGGGAGATCGAAGGCATCGTGAGTGAGGCCTGGGTCCGCCAGGTGCCGGTCCAGCGACGCCCCTGGGTGGTCGTCGCTGACGGAGCCCGGCGGATCGAGCCGGGCCTGGTGATGGATCCGGCGATGACCGGCGAGCCGCTGCTGGCATTCATGCGGTCCACCCCCGCCTCGGAGTACGTCGTACCCGGTCCTTCTCCCCGGGTGCTGGTGAGCTCCGACGTCGCCGAGGCGATGGAGTCCTAACCTTGCTCCGGTGAGCTATGAGGCAGTACGACGACGTGGACCCCTTTCCCCCGGTGACCAGGTGCAGCTGACCGACCCCAAGGGCCGGATGCACACCATCACCCTCGAGGTGGGCAAGGAGTTCCATACCCACAAGGGAATCCTGCTGCACGACTCGCTGATCGGCGGCCCTGAGGGCGTCACGGCGTTGATCGGCACCACGACCTACCTGGCGCTTCGACCGCTGCTGCCCGACTTCGTGCTGTCGATGCCGCGCGGGGCGCAGGTCATCTATCCCAAGGACAGCGCCAACATCGTCGGGATGGCCGACATCTTCCCCGGTGCCCATGTGGTCGAGGCGGGGGTCGGCTCCGGGGCGCTGTCGATGTCGCTGCTGCGGGCCGTAGGCCCTGAGGGCAAGCTCTCGTCGTACGAGCGCCGGCAGGACTTCGCCGACATCGCCCGGGCCAACGCGGAGCGCTTCTTCGGCGGTCCGCACCCGGCCTGGACCATCACCGTCGGGTCGCTGCAGGACGAGCTGGTCGAGCGGGACGTCGACCGAGTGGTGCTGGACATGCTCGCGCCCTGGGAGTGCCTCGACGCGGTGTCCGCGGCGCTGCGTCCCGGGGGCGTGCTGTGCTGCTATGTCGCCACCACCACCCAGTTGTCCCGCACCGTCGAGGGGATGCGCGCGCACGGCACGTTCACCGAGCCGGAGTCGTGGGAGACGATGGCCCGCGGCTGGCACGTCGAGGGCCTCGCCGTCAGGCCGCAGCACCGGATGGTCGGGCACACCGGCTTCCTGTGCACCACCCGCCGCCTCGCCGACGGGGTCGAGCCGCCGTTGCGTCGTCGTCGCCCCTCCAAGGGCATGTACGGCGAATCGCTGGCCGAGACCGGGGGAGTGGCCGAGCCCGAGGGCACGACACCCGAGGGGCCCAAGGAGCCGTTCCGGCCGCAGCTGCCGTAGCCCTCTGTCGTCGGTCGTCGGTCGTCGGGCCGTGTGGCGGTCAGGCGGTCAGGCGTGAGGGCGTCTGCGGCATACCGACGTAAAGCGGGCCGGCGATCGGCGTGCCGGCCTGGTCCCGCACGTGGATGCAGTCACCGGGGCACTCGATCGCGGAGTCGATGACGGCCGCCGCCACCGCGGCAGGGACGGGAACCTCGGCGCCCGGGGCCAGCAGCATCTCGCCATCCGGGCCCTTGACGTAGGCCAGGCCGTCGATGTCGAACTCGAAGATGTCCGGGGCGTACTGGACGCAGAGCCCGTCTCCGGTGCACAGGTCCTGGTCGACGCGGACCAGGAGATCGTCGGAAGCCACAGGTCCAGGTTACGGCTACGGAAAACTTGCGGCCTGCCGAAGACAAGAACAGACGGGAACGCGTCCGACGTACATAGGATGCGATCGTAGGCACGACCCGATGGACAACGGGGAGGTGGAGCAGGTGGCAGGGACCCGCGGTGCAGGCTCTGACGGCGAAGAGTTCGCAGAGTTGACAGCCCAGGTCGGCTTCCTCGAGGAGGAAGTCGCCGTTTTGCGGCGCAAGCTCACCGACTCACCGCGACAGGTCAGGGCGCTCGAGGAACGGCTCGCCGAAGCCCAGCAGTCCCTGGCCGGTGCCTCGGGGCAGAACGACCGCCTGGTCAGCACCCTCAAGGATGCCCGCGACCAGATCGTGGCGTTGAAGGAGGAGGTGGAGCGGCTGGCCCAGCCGCCAAGCGGCTACGGCATCTTCCTCGCCGTCCACGACGACGAGACGGTGGACGTGTTCACCGGTGGCCGCAAGCTGCGGGTGACGGTCAGCCCAGCCGTCGAGCTCCACGAGCTCCGGCGGGGCCAGGAGGTCATGCTCAACGAGGCCCTCAACGTGGTCAAGGCGCTCTCGTTCGAGAAGCAGGGCGATGTGGTCATGCTCAAGGAGTTGCTCGAGGGGCGCGACCGCGCCCTCGTCATCGGTCACACCGACGAGGAGCGGGTCGTCATGCTCGCCGACTCCCTCGTCAACGAGCCGCTCAAGGCCGGCGACTCGCTGCTTCTCGACTCACGCAGCGGCTATGTCTACGAACGGATCCCGAAGTCGGAGGTCGAGGAGCTCGTCCTCGAGGAGGTCCCCGACATCGACTACTCCGACATCGGCGGCCTGTCCGCGCAGATCGAGGCGATCCGCGATGCGGTGGAGCTGCCCTTCCTGCACAAGGAGCTGTTCAAGGAGCACCAGCTGCGGCCTCCGAAGGGCGTGCTGCTCTACGGCCCTCCCGGCTGCGGCAAGACGCTGATCGCCAAGGCGGTCGCCAATTCCCTGGCCAAGAAGGTCGCCGAGGTCACGGGAAAGCCGGACGGTCGGGCGTACTTCCTCAACATCAAGGGCCCGGAGCTGCTCAACAAGTTCGTCGGTGAGACCGAGCGGCACATCCGCCTGATCTTCCAGCGGGCCAGGGAAAAGGCTTCCGAGGGCGTGCCCGTCATCGTCTTCTTCGACGAGATGGACTCCATCTTCCGCACCCGCGGGTCCGGCGTCTCCAGCGATGTCGAGACGACCATCGTGCCGCAGCTGCTGAGTGAGATCGACGGCGTCGAGACACTCGAGAACGTCGTGGTCATCGGCGCCTCCAACCGGGAAGACATGATCGACCCCGCGATCCTGCGCCCCGGTCGCCTCGACGTGAAGATCAAGATCGAGCGTCCGGACGCTGAGGCCGCCAAGGACATCTTCGGGAAGTACATCCGCACGGACCTTCCGCTGCATGAGGAGGACCTGGCCGAGCACGGTGGATCGCGTGAAGCCACCGTCGGGGCGATGGTCCAGGGCGTCGTCGAGCGCATCTACACCGAGGCCGAGGAGAACCGCTTCCTCGAGGTGACCTACGCCGGTGGCGACAAGGAAGTCCTGTACTTCAAGGACTTCAACTCCGGGGCCATGATCGAGAACATCGTCGCCCGGGCGAAGAAGATGGCCATCAAGGACTTCCTCGAGAGCGGCCAGAAGGGGCTGCGTATGCAGCACCTGCTCACCGCCTGCATCGATGAGTTCAAGGAGAACGAGGACCTGCCCAACACCACCAACCCCGACGACTGGGCCCGGATCTCCGGCAAGAAGGGCGAGCGGATCGTGTTCATCCGTACGCTCGTCACCAGCGCCAAGGGCACGGAGGCCGGCAAGTCCATCGACACGATCTCCAACACGGGTCAGTACCTCTAGCGGCTCACCCGACTCGAGGTCCTTTGTGGAGGGCCGTGAGGCATAGGCTGCGGATATGAGCGCTCGCCGGGTCATGGGCACCGAGACGGAGTTCGGGGTGTCGACACCCGGTCACTCCGGCGTCAACCACATGGTCGCGTCCAGCCAGGTGGTCAACGGCTACGCCGGGGCCACCCCGGAGGGACAGGCCCGCGACCGCCGGGCTCGTTGGGACTTCGAGGAGGAGAACCCACTCCGCGACGCGCGTGGGTTCGAGGTCGGGATGGGCGGGTCGGACCACCTGGCCGGCGAACCCGACGACGACCTCGGCCTGGCCAACGTGATCCTCACCAACGGCGCCCGGCTGTACGTCGACCACGCCCATCCGGAGTACTCCACGCCAGAGGTGACCAACCCGCGCGACCTGGTCCTGTGGGACAAGGCGGGGGAGCGGGTCATGGAGATCGCCGCCCAACGTGCCCTCGACCTGCCCGGGACCGCGCCCATCCAGCTGTACAAGAACAACACCGACAACAAGGGTGCGTCCTACGGCACCCACGAGAACTACCTGATGGCCCGGCAGACGCCGTTCGCGGAGATCGTGCGGCACCTCACACCGTTCTTCGTCAGCCGCCAGGTGGTGGTCGGCGCGGGTCGCGTGGGGATCGGGCAGGACGGTCGGGAGCACGGGTTCCAGATCAGCCAGCGGGCCGACTTCTTCGAGGTCGAGGTCGGTCTGGAGACCACCTTGAAGCGCCCCATCATCAACACCCGCGACGAGCCGCACGCCGACCCGGAGAAGTACCGCCGGCTGCACGTCATCATCGGCGACGCCAACCTGTCGGAGATCTCGACCTACCTCAAGGTCGGCACGACCAACCTGGTGCTGTCGATGATCGAGGACGGCTGGCTGCGCCAGAACGGCATCGACCTCACCGTCGACGCGCCCGTCGGGGCGCTGCGGGCGGTGTCCCACGACCCCTCTCTGACCCATCAGGTGACGCTGCGCGATGGGCGCAAGATGACGGCGCTGCAGCTGCAGATGGAGTACTGCGAGCAGGCTCGCAAGCACGTCGAGGACCGGCATGGCAGCGACGTCGACCCGGACACCGTGGACGTGCTTCAGCGGTGGGAGTCCACGCTCGACCGGCTGGCGTCGGACGTGATGTCGCTGGCCGACGAGCTCGACTGGGTGGCCAAGCTCGCGATCCTGGACGGCTACCGGCATCGGGAGGGCCTGGAGTGGGACGCGCCCAAGCTGCACCTGGTCGACCTGCAGTACTCCGATGTGCGCCAGGACAAGGGCCTCTACAACCGCCTGGTGGCGAGGGGGTCGATGAAGACCCTGGTCACCGAACCGGAGGTGCAGCGGGCGCTCACCGCGCCCCCGGAGGACACCCGGGCCTACTTCCGCGGACGCTGCCTGGCCAAGTACCCCACCCAGGTCGCCGCGGCCTCCTGGGACTCCGTCATCTTCGACGTCGGCCGCGAGACGCTGCAGCGGGTGCCCACGCTGGAGCCGCTGCGCGGGACCAAGGCGCACGTCGGTGCCCTCCTCGACCGGTGCGACGACGCGCAGGCCCTGGTGGAGACCCTCGCCGGTCGGCGCTAGAGGTTCGGTCTGTCTGGACCAAAGAGTCGGTCCGGTGACGTAGGTTCGGCACCAGGCGAACGAGGGAGCAGACATGGCCAGCAAGGACAGCGCCGGCAGTTCCGGCGGCGGTCAGGAACGCGCGAGCAAGAGCTCGGCCAAGGCCGAGGACGTCGCCGCGGAGACGGCCTCCGATGTGCACGAGCGGGTCGAGGAGCTGACCTCCGATGTCGACGATTTGCTCGACGAGATCGACGAGGTGCTCGAGAGCAATGCCGAGGAGTTCGTGCGAAGCTACGTTCAAAAGGGGGGTCAGTGATTGGGCAACATGACCATGATGGGGACTAAAATCTGCTCAAAGTGCGCACAGCCAAAAGATGTCGATCAGTTCGGCCGAAATGCTACTCAGGCTGACGGCCGGTCGTTTTACTGCCTCGAGTGCAACAGGCGAAGCAGCAACGAGCACTACCGGAGGCGGCGCGCAGCCCAAGGCAAGCCTGTTCGTGAACCCGACACCAGCCCTGAGGGGTTCAAGCGCTGCACGGACTGTCGGGAAGTGAAGCCCGTGTCGGCATTCCACAAGCACCCGACACAGTCAGACGGGTTGGCGATCTACTGCAAGCCTTGCCGCAAGGTCCGAGGTCGCAAGCTTCATCTCAAACAAACGTACGGGCTCGACGACGCTGCACTTAGCGCGATGGTCGCTGAGCAGGGTGGGGTGTGCGCGATCTGCCGGCGGCGACCCGCCGTGCACGTCGATCATGACCACGTGTTCGGTGGCGTCCGTGGTGTGCTGTGCTTCGCCTGCAACGTCGCCCTCGGGCAACTGCAGGACGACCCCCGCTTGTTCCGAAACGCGATCGACTACCTCGAGAGGAACCAAAAGTCACCGTGGCAGAGGACCGATCACTTTCAGGGCGTCTACCGGCTGCCTACACAGCGGCGGGGAGCAGCAGCTTCAGCGACTTCCTCGGAGCTGCAGCGCCTGATCTCCTCCCGTCGCGGCTGAGGCTCCCAGAGGGGGCGACGGTGGAGGCACCGCACGGCACCACCATCGTGGCCGTCACCCACGCCCAGGGCGTCATCATGGCTGGCGACCGGCGCGCGACGATGGGCAACATCATCGCGCAGCGCGACATCGAGAAGGTGTTCCCGGCGGATGAGTTCTCCTGCGTCGGGATCGCCGGGACGGCCGGGCTCGCGATCGAGATCGTGCGGCTGTTCCAGGTCGAGCTCGAGCACTATGAGAAGCTCGAGGGCAACACCCTCAGCCTCGAGGGCAAGGCCAACCGCCTCTCCAGCATGATCCGCCAGAACCTCGGGATGGCGATGCAGGGCCTCGCCGTCGTGCCGCTGTTCGCGGGCTACGACAAGGAACGCGGCGAGGGTCGCATCTTCAGCTACGACGTCACCGGCGGCCGCTACGAGGAGCACAGCTTCCACAGCGTCGGCAGCGGGTCGATGTTCGCCCGCGGCGCCCTGAAGAAGAAGTTCCAGCACGACGCGACCGAGGCCGAGTCGATCCGGATGGCCGTCGATGCCCTGTACGACGCAGCGGACGACGACTCCGCTACCGGCGGGCCGGACCTGACCCGCCGCATCTTCCCCGTCGTGATCAGCGTGACCGCTGAAGGCCTGCGCCGCGTCCCCGAGGACGAGGTCGGAGCTGTTGTCGAGGCCATCGTGGCTGACCGCATGACCCGCCCCGGCGGCTGACGCCAACCTTTCGCCGTACCAAGGAGAAGAAGTGTCGACGCCGTTCTACGTCAGTCCAGAGCAGATCATGCGGGACAAGAGCGACTACGCGCGCAAGGGCATCGCGCGCGGTCGGTCCGTCCTGGTCATGACCTATGCCGACGGGATCTTGTTCTGCGGGGAGAATCCCTCGAAGGCCCTGCACAAGATCAGTGAGATCTACGACCGGATCGCGTTCGCCGCGGTCGGGAAATACAACGAGTTCGAGAACCTGCGGCTCGCGGGGGTGCGGTATGCCGACCTGCGCGGCTATCAGTACGACCGCTCCGATGTGACGAGCCGCGGCCTGGCGAACGCCTACGCCCAGACGCTCGGGACGATCTTCACCGAGAGCGGCAAGCCGTATGAGGTCGAACTGACCGTCGCGGAGGTGGGGGACAGCGCCGCCGATGACCAGCTCTATCGGCTCACCTACGACGGCTCGGTGCAGGAGGAGCACGGCTTCATCGTGATGGGCGGCACATCCGAGCCCATCGCCGCGGTCATCAAGGGCGAACACGTGCCCGATGCCGATCTGGACACCGCGGTGCGCCTCGCGGTCAGGGCTCTCGCCGCCCAGGCAGAGGGGGGTGAAGTGCGCACGATCGCACCTGACACCCTGGAGGTGGCGGTCCTTGACCGCACCCGCCCCCGGCGCACCTTCAAGCGCCTCACTGCCGAACGCCTCGGCACGATCCTCGGAGCCTGACCTTCATGAAGCGCACCCTTGTCCTCGGCCTCGTTCTCGCGAGCGCCCTGACAGCCTGTAGCTCCGACGCCAAGAAGACCGACACCGTCGGCACTGCCCCCTCGCCCAGCGCCACCGCCGGCAGCGGCGAGTGCAGCCCCGTCGGGACCGGCACCACCGACCTGGCGACCAAGCCGGTCTACACCGTCCCCAAGGAGCCGGCGCCCGCGAAGACCACGCTCTCCGACATCGTCTGCGGCACTGGGCCGGCAGCCAAGTCGGGCTCGGCCGTCGAGGTGCGCTACGTCGGGGTCAACTACAAGACGGGCGAGGAGTTCGACGCCTCCTGGAAGGGGGGACCCACCAACACCTTCCCGTTCACAGTCGGCACCGGCGTCATCGACGGCTTCAGCATCGCCGTGACCGGGATGCAGGCCGGTGGCCGACGCCTGGTCGTCATCCCGCCGGCCGAGGGCTATGGCGACGGCGGCCCCGTCCCCGGCGGGTCACTCGCCTTCATCATCGACCTGGTCAAGGTCAGCTGACGGATTAGCCCGTTCGGCGCAAC
>JANOTZ010000156.1:0-5370 GCA_031416735.1 Frankiales bacterium | reverse complement strand
GGCTGTGACCCCACCGTGAACTACAGGCAGCGGCTGGATCCGCCACCCGGACCTTCAGGAAGAGGCGGGATCCGCCACCCGCTCGACCACCAGGACGTGCCGTTTGCCCTTGCGGAGCAGCAGAAAACGCCCGTGCAGCCAGTCGAGTTCCTCCGGCACGGCTGACTCGTCGGTCACCTTGGCGTTGTTGAGGTAAGCCCCGCCCTCCTTGACGGCCCGCCTGGCGTCGGACTTCGACACGCCCAGACCCTGCGCGAGCAGGTCCACGACCGGGGGGCACTCCCCCACGACCTGCACGGACGGCGCCTCGGCCAGCGCGGAGCGCAGCGTGGCCTCATCGAGGTCCGCCAGCCCACCGCCACCGAACAGCGCCGCGGAGGCGGCCTGCACTCGCCGTACCTCGTCGGGGTTGTGGACCAGGGCCACGAGCTCGTCTGCCAGGCGGCGCTGGGCAGCGCGGGCGAACGGCCGCTCCAGCGTCTCGGCGTCCAGGGCCTCGATCTCCTCGCGGCCTACGAAGGTGAGCAGGCGCAGGTAGGTGCCCACGTCCTTGTCATCGACGTTGAGGCAGAACTGCCACAACGCGTAGGGGGAGGTCATCGCGGGGTCGAGCCAGACGTTGCCGCCGCCGGTGCTCTTGCCCAGCTTCTGACCCGCGGAGTCGGTGATGAGCGGGAAGGTCAGCGCGTGGCCGTGGGCCTGCTCGACCCGGCGCAGTAGGTCCAGACCAGCGGTGATGTTGCCCCACTGGTCGTTGCCGCCTACCTGCAGCGTGCAGCCGTGGCGGCGCCAGAGCTCGACGAAGTCCATCGACTGCAACAGCTGGTAGCTGAACTCGGTGAAGGTGAGGCCACCGGACTCGAGCCGGGCGCTCACCGACTCGCGGGCGAGCATCTGGTTGACCGGGAAGTGCTTGCCGACGTCGCGCAGAAAGTCCAGGACGCCCATCGGCGCGGTCCAGTCGAAGTTGTCCGCCATGACCGCGCCGGTCGGGGTGCTGTCGACGTCCAGGAACTGCGCCAGCTGCAGCCGGATGCGGGCGACCCGCTCGGCGACGATGTCAGCGGTCATCATCACGCGGTCGGTGGTGCGCCCGGAGGGGTCGCCGATGAACCCGGTCGCCCCGCCGGCGAGCGCGATGGGTCGATGGCCCGCCAGCTGGAAGCGCCGGAGGGTCAGGAGCGGGACCAGGCTGCCGACGTGCAGCGAGTCGGCCGTCGGGTCGAAGCCGCAGTAGAGCGTGACGACGCCGGCGGCGAGGGCCTCGGCGAGCGCGTCACGGTCAGTGGTCTGGGCCACCAGTCCCCGCCACTCCAGGTCGGCGAGCACATCGACGAACGGGGCGATGGTGGGAAGGGCGGACGGCGCGAGGGCGCTGGTGCTGGTCACGCCCCGATGGTGCCGCATGGGGGAAAGGGCTTTACGTTGCGTCCGCTCTGGTGGCCCACCGAACCGCGTACGGGAGCAGACGCAAGGGTTCGGTGGGTCAGCCGCGGGCGAGGGTGGGGGCGTCGAGGACGGTGCCGTGGCGGTCGTCGTACACGCCGCAGGCGGCGTCGGTGACGACACGGGCGGTGGCCGCAGGGTCGTCCCACTCGGTGACGTCGGACCAGACGGGCATCGAGAGCGTCAGGTCCGTGCGTACCAGGCCGGGCAGGACGTCGAGGACAACCACGCCGGTGCCGGTGAGCGGCCCCGCGAGCGACTCGGTCAGGACCGACAGGGCCCGCTTGGACAGGGCGTAGCCGGTGTAGGTCCCGGTGCGGGTGGCGGCACGGGCGCGGCTGGCGAGGGTGATCACCCGGCCGTGGCCGCGCTGCACCATCGGCGGGAGCAGCGCCCTCGTCATGAGCAGCGGCCCGCGCAGGTTGGTCTCGACGACGCCCCACATCTCAGCGGGGTCGGCTTCCCAGAAGGGGCGTTCCGTCGCTTCGATGCGGGCGGCGTTGTTGACGAGCAGGTCGACCGTGCCGAGGTGCTGCTCGGCATGGAGCACGACCCGGTCCACCGCTGCGGCGTCCGCGACGTCGATGGCGGCGGGGAAGGCCTTGACGCCGTACTGGCGGGTGAGGTCCTCGGCGAGGTCGCGCACCTGTTGACCGGTGCGGGCGAGCAACAGCAGCGACATGCCCTCGGACGCCAGCGAGGTGGCGATCTCCCGGCCCAGCCCACGGCCGGCGCCGGTCACGACGCCGATGCGTCCGGTCAGTCTCACCCGCGCACCCTACGGACGGCGGTCCGGTAGGGCGAGACGGAGGCTTCGCCGTACAGCCAGAACCGCCACGGGGTGGTGCTGCCCTGCGCCACGCCGACCCGGGGGCCGCTGCGGACCTCACCGTCGTGCGCGCCGGGCAGCAGGCGCACCGGCGAGGTGGGTGCGAGGAGGTCGACGCCCAGGACGGCAGCGTCGAGACCGAGGGCCTTCGCGAGGCGGGCGGGGCCGCGACAGAGGTCCCGGTCGCTGGAGCCAGGACGGCGGGCGCGGGCCATCTCGAGGCCGCTCACCACCTCGCCGGCGCGGAGCAGCACCGCGGAGGCCTCGCCGTCCGGGCCGGTGACGACGTTGGCGCACCAGTGCATGCCGTAGGTGAAGTAGACGTACAGGCGGCCGGGTGGGCCGAACATCAGGGCGTTGCGCGGCGTCCGGCCGCGGTGGGCGTGCGAGGCCGGGTCGAGGCCCTCACCGGAGTAGGCCTCAACCTCGGTGAGGCGTACGCGCACACCGCCGGCCTCGAGGAAGCACCCGAGCAGGGCCGGGGCGACCTCGACGGCCGGCCGGTGCAGGTCGGGCTGGGGCGTGGGCAGGGGTGTGGGTAGGTCGGGCTGGTCCATCGGCGGCAGGCTCAGCCGGGGGCCGACAGCGCCCAGTCGCGGTGGGAGTCGACCTCCATGCGGAGGACCTCGAGCTGCTCGGCGACCCGCTCCGGTGCGGTGCCGCCGTGACCCTTGCGGCTGGCGATCGCCCCGCGGACATCGAGGACGGTGCGGATCTCGGGCGTGAGGTGGGCAGAGACCTGGGCGAGCTCGTCGTCGCTGACCTCGTGCAGCTCGCGATCGTTTGCGGTGCAGAACACGACCAGCTGGCCGACCGCCTCGTGGGCCTCGCGGAACGCGACGCCGTTCTTGACCAGCAGCTCTGCCACATCGGTGGCGAGCGCGAAGCCCATCGGCGCCGCCGCCTCCAGGACGTCGGCGTGGACAGTCATGGTGGCGATCATCCCGGCCATGGCGGGGAGTACCAGGGACAGCGTCTCGACCGCGTCGAAGGAAGGCTCCTGGCTCTCCTGCATGTCACGGTCGTAGGTGAGCGGCAGGCCCTTGAGCATCGCGAGCTGCCCGGCGACGTGACCGATCAGCCGACCAGCCTTGCCCCGGGCCAGCTCGGCGATGTCGGGGTTCTTCTTCTGCGGCATGATCGAGCTGCCGGTCGAGAACGCGTCGTCGAGGGTCACCCAGCCGAACTCGGTGCTGTTCCAGAGGACGACCTCTTCGCCGAGCCGCGACAGGTGGACGCCCAACAGGGCCGCGCAGAACAGGAACTCGGCGACGAAGTCGCGGTCGGAGACGGCGTCCATCGAGTTGGGGGCGGCGCTGCCGAAACCCAGCTCCTCGGCGGTCGAGATCGGGTCGACCGGCAGGGACGAGCCGGCGAGGGCGCCCGCGCCGAGCGGCGACACCGACGCGCGCAGGTCCCAGTCGCGCAGGCGGTGCACGTCGCGGGCGAAGGCCTGCACGTGCGCCAGCAGCTGGTGGGCGAACAGCACCGGCTGGGCGTGCTGCAGGTGCGTCATGCCGGGCGCGGGAGTGTCCATGTGCTGCGCGGCCTGCCCGACCAGGGCCCGCTCGAGCTCGGACAGCTGACCGGCGAGCAGGCGTACGTGGTCGCGGAGGTAGAGCCGGAGGTCGGTGGCGACCTGGTCGTTGCGGGAACGACCGGCGCGCAGCTTGCCGCCGAGGGTGCCCAGCTTCTCCAGCAGGCCCCGCTCCAGCGCGGTGTGGACGTCCTCGTCCTCGAGCCTCGGGGTGAAGGCTCCGCTTCGGACCTCCTCCCGCAGCTCGTCCAGCGCACCGAGCATCCGGTCGAGCTCACCGTCGTCGAGCAGGCCGGCCCGGTGCAGCACCCGCGCATGGGCCTTGGACGCGAGCAGGTCGTAGGGGGCGAGCCGCCAGTCGAAGTGGACGCTGACCGAGAGCCGGGCGAGGGCTTCGGCCGGCCCGCCCTCGAAACGGCCGCCCCACAACGACATCCGCTCCCCCGCACCGGGTTCCTGCGCGCTCACGTCGCGAGCTTCTGGTCGCGCTTCGCGGCGATCTTGCTCGGCAGGCCCCACAGCTCGACGAAGCCCTTGGCCAGGCTCTGGTCGAAGGTGTCGCCCTCGTCGTAGGTCGCCAGGTCGAAGTCGTACAGCGAGGCACCGCTGCGGCGGCCGGTGACGGTGCAGGTGCCGTGGTGCAGGGTCAACCGGACGTCTCCCGACACGTGGTGCTGGCTGTCGAGGAGGAACGCGTCGAGGGACCGCTTCAGCGGCGAGAACCACAGGCCGTCGTAGACCAGCTCGGACCAGCGCTGCTCGACGCCCCGCTTGAAGCGGGCGAGATCGCGCTCCATGGTGAGGTTCTCCATCTCCTGGTGCGCGGTGATGAGCACCTGCGCGCCGGGCACCTCGTAGACCTCGCGGCTCTTGATGCCGACCAGCCGGTCCTCGACCATGTCGAGCCGGCCGACGCCCTGCGCGCCGGCCCGCCGGTTGAGCTCCTCGATCGCCTGCAGCATCGACACGGGACGCCCGTCGATCGCCGTCGGCACGCCGTGGGTGAAGGTGATGATGAGCTCGTCCGGGCCGGTGCTGGTGCCGGGCGCCTGGGTGTAGCTGTAGACGTCTTCGATCGGTGCGTTCCACGGGTCCTCGAGGAAGCCGGTCTCGACCGCGCGGCCCCATACGTTTTGGTCCACCGAGTACGGCGATTTCTTCGTCACATCGATCGGCAGACCGCGTTCGGCGGCGAACGCGATGGCCTTGTCGCGGGTCATGCCCGAGTCGCGGACCGGCGCGATGCACGTCAGGTCGGGGGCCAACGCCCCGATGCCCACCTCGAAGCGGACCTGGTCGTTACCCTTGCCGGTGCAGCCGTGGGCGACGGTGCTGGCGCCGTGGTACTTCGCGGCGGCGACAAGGTGCTTCACGATCAGCGGGCGGGACAGGGCGCTGACCAGGGGGTAGCGGCCCATGTAGAGGGCGTTGGCCTGCATGGCGGGCAGGCAGTACTCGTCGGCGTACTCGTCGCGGCAGTCGGCGACGACGGCCTCGACGGCGCCGCAGTCCAGCGCGCGCTGACGGATGACCTCGAGGTCCTCGCCACCCTGGCCGA
>JANOTZ010000155.1:0-7612 GCA_031416735.1 Frankiales bacterium | reverse complement strand
CTACCTCAACAACGCCGTGAAGATGTACGAGGCCCGCTACGCCTCCCGCGAGGACGTCGACGCCGCCATGCGCTTCGGCTGCGGGCACCCGATGGGCCCGCTCGCGCTGCTCGACCTCATCGGTCTCGACAGCGCCTACGCCATCCTCGAGACGATGTACCGCCAGTCCCGCGACCACCGGCACGCCCCGGCGCCGCTGCTCAAGCAGTACGTCACCGCCGGTCTGCTCGGCCGCAAGACCGGCCGCGGTCTCTACACCTACGCAGCCCCCGACTCCTCGGAGGTGGTGGCCGACGCCGACACCCCCGCCGCCTCCTCGGGCGCGCAGGCCCGGCCGGTCTCGAAGGTCGGCGTCATCGGCACGGGCACTATGGCGAGCGGGATCATCGAGGTCTGTGCCAAGAGCGGCTACGACGTGGTCTTCCGGGCCCGCGGTGAGGACAAGGTCGCCGCGGTCCTCAAGAAGATCCAGGGCTCGCTGGAGAAGGCCGTGCAGAAGGGCAAGCTCACCGAGGAGCTGCGCGCCGAGACGCTCGGTCGCATCAGCGGCACCACGTCGCTGGACGACCTGGCCGACTGCGACCTGGTCATCGAGGCGGTGGCTGAGGAGCTGTCGATCAAGAAGGCGATCTTCTCTGCGCTCGACGACGTGATGAAGCCCGGCGCGGTGCTCGCGACCACCACGTCCTCCCTGCCGGTCATCGAGTGCGCGACCGCGACCAAGCGGCCCGCGGACGTCATCGGGATGCACTGGTTCAACCCGGCCACCGTGATGAAGCTGGTCGAGATCGTGCCGACCGTGACTACCTCCGCCGACGTGGTGGCGACCGTGATGGCGGTCTGCGCCAAGGTCAAGAAGCACCCGGTGCTGTGCGGTGACCGGGCGGGCTTCATCGTCAACGCGCTGCTGTTCCCCTACCTCAACGACGCGGTGAAGATGCTCGAGGCGCACTACGCCACGATCGACGCCATCGACTTCGCGATGACCGCCGGCTGCGGCCACCCGATGGGGCCGTTCGCTTTGATGGACGTCGTCGGCCTGGACGTGACGCTGGCGATCCAGAAGACGCTCTACCTGGAGTTCCGCGAGCCGGGCGACTCCCCGGCGCCGATGCTGGAGCACCTGGTCAAGGCGGGCTACCTCGGTCGCAAGACCGGCCGCGGCTTCCGCGACTACGCCCGCAAGTAACCGATCCTTTCGCAATCCCCAGCACCAGGGCGCTGGGGATCGCGAAAAGATGCCTGCCGGAAGGAACGGCTGATGGGTAAGGGATCCCGGCGAGGGGCGCGGGCCGCCGAGGCTCTGGCCGCGCTCAAGTCCGGCGACGAGCCGGTGCTGCGGGTGCCCGCCGGCGAGCGGGTCGAGGGTGGCTTCACGGTGCGCTCGCTCGGCAGCTCCGACCGCTCCTATGTGTGTCCCGGCTGCGCCCAGGAGGTGGTCCGGGTGGCCCACATCGTCGCCTGGCCGGAAGGTCAGCCGGACGAGCGTCGGCACTGGCACACCCCGTGCTGGGGAGCCCGGGGCCGCCGCGCCCCCACTGTCGAACGCGGCCGCGGCACTCCCCGCTTCTAGCCCGCCTGCGCTCCCGCTTCTCGCTTGCGTCTGCTCGCGCTACGCCTCGGAGGTGTCCCGGGGAGCAGACGTTAGGGTCGAGGGCGATGATCGAGATCCGCGCCAACACCGTGCTGCCGGCCGACCGGCGGCCGGTCACCCTGGACACCGCCGACGGGCTGAAGTTGGTCGGCGAGCTGGCCCTGCCCCTCGATCGGCCACCGGTCGCCACGATCGTGTGCCTGCACCCGCTGCCCACCCACGGCGGCATGATGGACAGCCACCTGCTCAAGAAGATGGCCCTGCGACTGCCGGCCCTGGCGGACCTCGCCGTCCTCCGCTTCAACACCCGGGGGACCTCCAGCGACCAGGGCGCCAGCGGCGGGACCTTCGGCCAGGGAGTCGACGAGCAGTACGACGTCGCAGCCGCCCTCGACCTCGCGGAATCCCTTGACCTGCCGGCGATCTGGCTCGTCGGCTGGAGCTTTGGCACCGACTTGGCCTTGATGTACGGCGGTGACCCCAGCGTCGTCGGAGCCATCCTGCTCAGCCCGCCCCTGCGGTTCTCAAGGCCGGAACACCTGCAGGCCTGGGCCACATCTGGCAAGCCGCTCGTCGTGATCGTCCCCGAGCACGACGACTACCTGCAGCCGCCGGCCGCCCGGGAACGCTTCGCGGTGGTGCCGCAGGCCGAGGTGGTCGGCATCGACCGGGCCAAGCACCTGTGGGTGGGCTTCGCCGACGAGGTGCTCGACGAAGTCGTCCGCCACGTCAACCCGGCGGCGTACCCGCTCGCCCGCACCTATGCGGCCAGCGCATGAAGCCGGTGCAGGTCGGGGACGTCTTCGCGGGGAACTACCGCATCGAGGCCGAGGTGGCCCGCGGCGGGATGGGCGTCATCTACCGCGCCCTCGACCTGGGGCTGGACCGTCCCGTCGCGCTGAAGGTGATGGCCGCGGCACTGAGCGACGACGAGGTCTACCGCGCGCGCTTTCGACGGGAGGCGGCGATGGCCGCCCGGATCGACCACCCCCATGTCGTGCCCGTCTACTTCCGCGGCGAGCACGAAGGCATCCTGTACGTCGTCATGCGCCTCGTCGACGGGGTCGACCTGGCGGAGGTGCTGAGGCGCGAGGGGCGACTTGACCTGGCGCGGACCAGTCGGCTCGTCACCCAGGTCGCCGGCGCGCTCGACGCGGCTCACGCCCTCGGGCTGGTGCACCGCGACGTGAAGCCCGCCAACATCTTGTTGCAGGCAGGGGATCGCGCCCTGCTCACCGATTTCGGGCTGGCCAAGCAGGCCAGCGGCGGCGGCGACGCGCTGACCTCCGCAAACATCCTGCTCGGCACTGCCGCCTACCTCGCGCCGGAGCAGGCCCAGGGCAAGGTTCTTGACGCCCGGTGCGACACCTACGCCTTGGCCTGTGTGGTGTTCCAGTGCCTCAGCGGCCGGACCCCCTATCCGGAGGGCCCGGCGATCACGGTCGCCGCTGCGCACGTCTATGAGGCGGTGCCCGACCTCAACGCGGTGGCACCGGAGCTGCCGGTGGCGGTGGCGGACGTCATCGCCCGCGGGCTGGCCAAGGATCCGGTCGACCGCTGGCCGTCGGCCGGAGCGTTCGCGACCGCCCTCGAGCAGGCGCTGCCCGGGGGGCAGACCGTCCCGCTGCCAACAGTGTCGCCGCGGACAAAGGAGTCGCGGACCAAGGAAGCGCGGACAAAGGTGTCGCGTGCAAAGGAGTCGGCGGCCGGCTCGGAGCGCCCGCCTGCTCGCCGTACCGGGGTGTGGGTGGTCGTTGGGGCACTGGTGGTCGTCGGGGCGGGGGCTGCCGGGGTGGCGCTGAGCGGCTTGCGAAACAACGGCCCGGGGCCGACCCCGACGGCGTCGGGGGACCGGCATGCTGCCCTGGTGGCGCGGCTGCCGGCGGCCGTCTACACCTCCTGCAGGCCGGCGCCGGCGCGGGAGAAGAAGGGCGTGGTCACCGCCGTCGACTGCCTGCCCACCGAGCCTGGGGTCGACGAGGTGCTCGTCTCGCAGTGGGAGACCCCGGCGGCGATGGCCGCCAACTTCACGGCGAACTACATGGAGCGGATGCCTGACGGAAAGTGCCGCAACACCTGGGAGATCAGGAGCACCTGGAACTTCGGGCGGATCGCCTGCTACACCAACTCGGGGGGCGCCGCGGTGCTGCTCTATGCCTATGAGAAGACCGGCCTGCAGATGCTCGCGGTGCGCAAGGACGGCAACAAGGTGGCGGTCTACGACTGGTGGCTCGACCGCAGCCAGCTGCCCGTCAACTAGCGGACCGGGATTGCCGCGGCCTGGGTGACCTTCGGGCAGCCCAGACCGCGGCGACGTCGTCGGACTGCAGCCACCTTCGGCGGCGCCAGGATCGACGGGAACTTCTCACGAACGAGCTAGCCCGGAAGCTCCCGTTAGCTCTCGAAGATGTCGTAGTAGAGCACCAGTGAAGCGCCGCCGCCGTTGTGCGAGGTGCGGAAGCGGTAGCCGCACTTCTCCGGGTTGGTGTATCGCTTCGGGCTCGCCACCAGGCTGGCCACTCGCTTGGAGGAGAAGTGCCGGGATTGGAAGTTGTCGACCTTGTCGTCCTCGAGGTCGAAGATCGAGGCGAACGCTTGAGCTACGTCGTCCTCGAAGTTGTCCGGCACCTCGAAGCCGCCCATGCTGCCCCCCTGCTCAATGGCAGCCTTGGCAGCTCCCTCGACAATCTTCCGGATCCGGTCGGAGTCTCCCTGGTCCTCCTCCATGAGCTGCGAGCCGATGCTGACGCGGTTGAGCGGTCCGTCCCACAGCAGCACTTCCACCTTGCGGAAGTCCCCCGAGTCGACTCCCGTAAAGGCGCTCGCACCGCTGGGCACGCGCACCGTGTTCTCCTCCCACACACCGGCCGAGTTAGCGGCCATCACGTTGACGATGGCGTAGTACTCGTCGTAGGGGGTGCCCTGGTCCCAGTTGGAATCCTGTCGGCACCACAAGCCCTTGCACAGGATTGTGTAGCTCTTGTCAGCCACGGCCGGTCCCTTCCATAGGGGCCGGTTTTCGGCCCAGTGGGGATTTTTTTAGCAGGGCGGGCCAACAGCCACAACGGCACTGTCGGGTATCCGTCAGGTGACCGCTCTCCGATGCGTGACCTGGCGCGCCACCTACTCCGCTAGGCGACCGCTAGGCGGGAACCAACCGCGGAAGGCCAACGTGACTGGCCCGTCAACTAGTTGGCTTCCTGGCGGGGGATCAGGACCTCGGCCAGGATCAGCTGGATCGCCGCGGCCGTCGGGATCGCGAGCAGCGCACCGACGACGCCGAGCAGGCTGGCGCCGACCAGCACCGCCACGATGGTGACCGCGGGCGAGACATCGACCGACCGTTTCATGATGCGCGGGTACAGCACGTAGTTCTCGAACTGCTGGTAGATCAGGTAGAAGATCGCCACGATGAGCCCGGTCCTCACGTCCTCGGTGAAGGCGACGGCCGACACGACGATGGCGCCGAGGGTCGCACCGATCACCGGGATCAGGTCCGTGACCGTGACCACCAGGGCCAACGCGACCGGATAGGGCACGCCGGCGGAGAGCAGGACGACGAAGCTGGAGGTGCCGGCGATCGCGGCGATGGTCAGCGCGCCCGCCACATAGCCGCCGACCCGCGACAAGATGTCGTCGGTCAGCAGCCCGACCCGGGCCCGGCGGCTGCGAGGGACGGCGCGGTAGGCCGCGTGCTTCATGGACGGCAGCGACGACATGAAATACAGCGTCAGGGTGAGGACGGTGATCGCCGCGAAGACCGTGCTGAACACGATCTTTCCGACCCCGAGGACCCCGCCGAAGGTCCGGGCCGCGAGGTCCGGTGACTGCACGAAGGCGGTGGCCTCGCGGATGATGTGGAAGCGGTTGTCGAGGTCCCTGACCGTGGAGTTCTGCTTGAGGTCGGCGAGATAGCCCGGCGCGTCATCCACGAAGGCGGTCGTCTGGTCCACGATGGGTGGGACGACCGCGAACAGCAGGCCGACGAAACCCAGGAGCACGACCACCAGCACGATGCCGACTGCGCGACTGCGGCGGACGCCCTGCCGGATGAAGAACTCGACCGCGGGATTGAGTCCTACGGCAAGGAAACCGCTGATCAGCAGCAGGATCAGCACCGACTTGACGGTGGCGAGGACGTTGACGAAGCCGTAGGCGGTGAGCACCCCGAGGGCGCCGAAGAACCCGATGCGGTAGGGCGACCAGCGGCTGGTCGGCGGGCCGGGCTTGCCGAACGGCTCCTCCTCGGAGGCCTCCGCCGCGATCCGGCGCACGGCCGTGTCGAGCAGCGGGTCGTGGGGGTGCACGACCTCGCTGGTGGGCTCCTCCTCGTCGGCCACTTAGCGGGCCGGTGGTTGCGGGTGCAGCGGCTGTACCGCGGCCGACAGGGTCTCCCGCAACGTCTGGAGCTGAGCGGCGATCATGTCGCGCTGCGCGGCCAGCTCCTCGACCTGCCGGCGGGCGTCCTCCACCAGCTGCGCAGCGTGCGCACGGGCGTCCTCGTGCAGGAGCTGGACGTCCTCCTCGGCCGTGCGCTTCTTGTCCTGCGACAGCTCGCGTGCCTCGGTCAGGAGCGACTCGGCTTCCGCGCGGGCCAGGCCGAAGACGTCATCGGCGGCCCGCTGCGCGTCGGCCTGCAGGGCCTGTGCGTCCTGCTGGGCCCGCAGGCGCAGTGCATCCGCGTCCCGCTGGGCCTCCAGACGGGTCTGCTCGGCGGCGGCAGCCGCGCCGTGCACCTCGGACTCCCTGCGGTCCAGGTGGGCGGTGCGCTCGCTGGTGCTGACGGCCGCCCGTTCCTGGGCCTGCGCCACCATCTGCTCGGCCTCCTCCTCGGCCAGCCGCAGCATCGTCGCGAGCCGCTCGCCGATCCGGCTGGCCGGCTCGGGCAGCCCGGCAGCCCGGTGCTCGGCCTCGGCCAGGCGGGTGGTGAGGGAGACCCGTTCCTGCTCCAGGGCAGCGAGACGTTCCCCATCAACGTGGTGTTGCTGGTCGGCCTCGGCGAGCGCGACCTCGACCCGCTCGACGTAGTCCTCGACCTGGCGCTGGTCGTAGCCACGTCGGACCACGTCGAAGCCGGAGGACTCCGGCTCGTGCTGAAGGGGGAGAAGGTGGTCGCTCATGGCCTTACTCCTACCAGCAAACGGGCCGGATCACTCACACGTCGCGGAACCGGTTGATCGCGTCGAGGTGCTTTGCCCGGAACTCCTGCGCCTCCGGAGCCACGCCGAGCCCCTCCGTGGGGGCCAGGCAGAGCACGCCGACCTTGCCCTGGTGCAGGTTCTTGTGGACGTCGAAGGCCGCATGACCGGTGTCCGCGAGGGCGTAGGTCTTCGACAGCGTCGGGTGGATGAGGCCCTTGCCGATGAGGCGGTTCGCCTCCCAGCTCTCGCGGTAGTTGGCGAAGTGGGAGCCGATGATGCGCTTGAGGTTCATCCAGAAGTAGCGGTTGTCGTACTCGTGCATGTAACCGCTGGTGGAGGCGCAGGTGGTGATCGTGCCGCCCTTCTTGGTGACGTAGACCGAGGCGCCGAAGGTCTCGCGGCCCGGGTGCTCGAAGACGATGTCGATGTCCTCGCCGCCGGTGAGCTCGCGGATCTTTTTGCCGAAGCGCTGCCACTCCTTCGGGTCCTGGGTCTGCGGGTCCTTCCAGAACTTGTAGCCCTCGGCCGAGCGGTCGATGACGAGCTCGGCGCCCATCCGCCGTACGATCTCCGCTTTTTCCGGGCTGGACACGACGCAGACCGGGATGGCGCCGCCGTTGAGGGCGTACTGCGTCGCGTAGGAGCCGAGGCCGCCGGACGCGCCCCAGACCAGGACGGTGTCGCCCTGCTTCATGGCTGCGCCGTTCTTGCTGACCAGCTGCCGGTAGGCCGTGGAGTTGACCAGACCGGGGGCGGCGGCCTCTTCCCAGGTGAGGTGCGGAGCCTTGGGCATGAGCTGGTTGGACTTCACCAGGGCGAGCTCGGCGAGGCCGCCGAAGTTGGTCTCGAAGCCCCAGATCCGCTGCTGCGGGTCCAT
>JANOTZ010000154.1:0-4916 GCA_031416735.1 Frankiales bacterium | reverse complement strand
CCGAGCACGCGCCCTCCCTCGCCGACGTCCTGACGCCCGACGCTGTGCGCTCCGACGCCGGCCGAGGCGGCGAGGGCTACGACGCCAGCGCGATCACGGTGCTGGAGGGCCTCGAGGCGGTCCGCAAGCGCCCCGGCATGTACATCGGCTCCACCGGGGAGCGCGGCCTGCACCACCTGGTCTACGAGATCGTCGACAACGCTGTCGATGAGGCGCTGGCCGGCTACTGCGACACCATCGAGGTGACGCTGCTCGCCGACGGCGGGGTCCGGGTCATCGACAACGGGCGCGGTATCCCGGTGGAGATGCACCCGCGCGAGGGCCGACCGGCGATCGAGGTCGTCCTCACCACCTTGCACGCCGGCGGCAAGTTCGACTCGCAGTCCTACGCCGTCTCGGGCGGGTTGCACGGCGTCGGGGCCGCGGTCGTCAACGCGCTGTCGACCCGGCTCGACGCGGAGATCAAGCGGGACGGTCACCTGTGGCGGCAGACCTACACGGCGAGCGTGGCCGGGCCGCTGGTGCAGGTCGGTCCCAGCGACGAGACCGGCACCACGATCACCTTCTGGGCCGACGACAGCATCTTCACCGAGACCACCACCTACAACCGGGAGACGATCACCCGCCGCCTGCAGGAGATGGCCTTCCTCAACAAGGGGCTGTCGATCACGGTCCGCGACGAGCGGGTCGAGCTCACCGAGTCGCACGATGTTTTCGAGATCGTCTACTGCTATCCCGACGGGCTGGCGGACTTCGTCCGGCACCTCGGCGCGACACGAACACCAGTTCACGCCAACATCATTGCCTTTGAGGACGAGACGGCTCCTGATGCCCCTGGGCAGAAGATGTCTGTCGAGGTGGCGATGCAGTGGACCGACTCCTACTCGGAGTCGGTCTACACCTTCGCCAACACCATCAACACGCACGAGGGTGGCACCCACGAGGAGGGCTTCCGGAGCGCGCTGACCAGCGTCGTCAACGTCTGGGCCCGGGCCAAGGGCCACCTGAAGGAGAAGGAGCCCAACCTCGAGGGCTCCGACATCCGCGAGGGCCTCACGGCGATCATCTCGCTGAAGCTCGGCGACCCGCAGTTCGAGGGCCAGACCAAGACCAAGCTCGGCAACTCCGAGGCCAAGGGCTTCGTGCAGCGGGTCGCGACCGACATGCTCAAGGACTGGCTGGACCGGCACCCGCAGGACGGCAAGGACGTCATCATGAAGGCGACCCAGGCCGCCCGGGCCCGGATCGCCGCGCGGCAGGCCCGTGACCTCACCCGCCGCAAGGGGCTGCTCGAGTCGAGCTCGCTGCCGGGCAAGCTGGCCGACTGCCAGAGCACCGACCCGCGCGAGTCAGAGATCTACGTGGTCGAGGGCGACAGCGCCGGCGGCAGCGCCAAGGGCGGCCGGGACTCCAAGTTCCAGGCGATCCTGCCGATCCGGGGCAAGATCCTCAACGTCGAGAAGGCCAGGATCGACCGGGTCCTGAAGAACAACGAGGTCCAGGCGATGATCACCGCGCTGGGCACCGGCATCCACGACGAGTTCGACATCGCCAAGCTGCGCTACCACAAGGTGGTGCTGATGGCCGACGCCGACGTCGACGGACAGCACATCCGGACGCTGCTGCTCACGCTGCTGTTCCGCTTCATGCGCCCGCTCATCGAGGGCGGCTACGTCTACCTGGGCCAGCCGCCGCTCTACAAGGTCAAGTGGAACGGCGGCGAGGTGCAGTACGCCTACTCCGACCGTGAGCGGGACAGCGTGGTCGCGACCGGTCAGCTGGCCGGCAAGAAGCTCCCGAAGTCCGGCGAGGCGATCCAGCGCTTCAAGGGTCTCGGTGAGATGAACGCCGAGGAGCTCTGGTCCACCACGATGGACCCCGCGCAGCGCGTGCTGCTCCAGGTCACCCTCGACGACGCGGCCACCGCCGACGAGTTGTTCTCCGTGCTGATGGGGGAGGACGTCGAGGCCCGACGCTCCTTCATCCAGCGCAACGCCAAGGACGTCCGCTTCCTCGATATCTAACCGGGTTCCACGTGGAACGACACCGTTGTCGTTCCACGTGGAACTCCGACCGTTATGGGCACCGCCCCGCACGACTTGCATAGCCTGACCGCTGACCGAAGGGACCCTCGTGGTCGACGTCCTGCCTCCGCCGCCCCCGCACGACCGCGTCGAGCCGGTCGGCATCGAAGTCGAGATGCAGCGCTCCTACCTCGACTACGCGATGTCGGTCATCGTCGGCCGCGCGCTCCCGGAGGTCCGCGACGGCCTGAAGCCGGTGCACCGTCGGGTCCTCTACGCCATGTACGACGGGGGCTACCGCCCGGACCGTGGCTACTTCAAGTGCGCGCGTGTGGTCGGCGACGTGATGGCCAACTACCACCCGCACGGCGACTCGGCGATCTACGACACCCTCGTCCGACTCGCCCAGCCCTGGTCGTTGCGGTACCCGCTGGTCGACGGCAACGGTAACTTTGGGTCACCAGGAAACGACCCTGCTGCAGCTATGAGGTACTGCGTCGTCGCTGAGAGTCACCTTCGTCGGGCAGACGGGTCGACTGTCCACATCTCCGGGCTGGCCCCCGACGCTCGTCCACAGAGCGACAGCGACTTGGTGGACACCAAGCTGCTGGACCGGTCGGGTGACCCGGTGCTGGCTACCACCTTCTTCCACTCCGGCTCCCATCCGACTCTGCGACTGCGGACCCGGGAGGGCTTCGAGCTCACCGGGACCCACAACCACCCGGTGCTGTGCCTGGTCGAGGTGCTCGGCGTCCCGATGCTGCTGTGGAAGCTGCTCGCGGAACTGCAGCCCGGCGACCGCGTCGCGATGTACCGCGGCGGCCACGCCGAGCAGGGCACCCTCACCGAGGCTGAGCGACTCGAGGCAGTCCTGTTCGGTGCGTTCGTCAGCGAGGGGCACTACAGCGTCGAGCGCGCCGGCTTCAACAACTGTGACCAGGACTTCTACGACGAGGTCGTCGAGGGCTATGACGCGGTCGTGGGCGGCGCTCGGTACAAGAGCCACCGCGTGATTTCCTCAGGATCGGTGTTGCACGAGCTGGACGTGCAGAACACCTCGTGGCTCGCTGCGAGCCCGCTGGCGGAGCTGGTGGATCTGGTGTCAGCGCACAAGCGGGTGCCGGAGCGGGTGTGGGCCGGCAACCCGGCGTACAAGAGGGCGTTCTTGCAGGCACTGTTCGAGGGGGACGGGTCCTGCAGCGAGCTGGGCCGGCACACCATCCAGATCTCCTACAGCACCCGCAGCGAGCGGCTGGCGCGGGACGTGCAGGAGCTGCTGCTCGAGTTCGGCGTGGTCAGCCGGCTGTCGCTGAGCGAGCGGGGGGAGTGGAAGACCTACGTCGGCAACAAGCGGGACGCCCGCCTGTTCGCCGAGCGGATCGGGTTCTGGGGCAGCAAGCAGATCAAGCTCAGCAACCTGGTGGCCCGGATCCCCACCGACACCTCGAGCCTGAGCTCCGACCACGTGCCCTTTGTCGCAGCGTACCTGCGTGAGGTGGGGACCGACCAGCAATGGCTGGCCAAGCACAACGTCGACCGGATCGAGCGCTGGGAGCGCGACGCCGACGAGATCTGGGCCCATGTGGGGGACAGCCGCGAGGGTGTGGAGGCCAGGGCGGTCGTCGAGCCGCTGGTCAACGGGCTCTACTACTACGCCGAGGTTGCGAGCACCGAGGACGCGGGCGTGCAGCCGGTCTTCAGCGTGCGGGTGGACAGCGACGAGCACTCGTTCCTGTCCAACGGCTTCGTCAGCCACAACACCGAGTGCCGGATGGCGCCGCTGGCGATGGAGATGCTGCGCGAGATCGACCAGGAGACGGTCGACTTCGTCAACAACTACGACGGCCGCAGCCAGGAACCGACGATCCTGCCCAGCCGCATCCCGAACCTGCTGGTCAACGGCAGCAGTGGCATCGCGGTCGGTATGGCCACCAACATCCCGCCGCACAACCTGCGCGAGGTCGCCTCCGGCGTGCAGTGGGCCCTCGCCAATGCCGAAGCCAGCGACGAGGAGCTGCTCGACGCCCTCCTCGAGCGGGTCACCGGCCCCGACTTCCCGACCGGCGGCCTGATCGTCGGCCGGCAGGGGATCGAGGAGGCCTACCGCACCGGGCGCGGCAGCATCCGGATGCGCTCGGTCGTCACGGTCGAGGAGGACCCCAAGGGGCGCACCATCCTGGTCGTCACCGAGCTGCCGTACCAGGTCAACCCGGACAACCTCGCGCTCGCGATCGCCGAGCTGGTCAAGGAAGGCCGCATCGGCGGCATCGCGGACGTGCGCGACGAGGGCTCGCTTCGTACCGGTCAGCGCCTCGTCATCGTGCTCAAGCGCGATGCGGTCGCCAAGGTGGTCCTCAACAACCTCTACAAGCACACCCAGCTGCAGTTCACCTTCGGCGCCAACATGCTCGCGATCGTCGACGGGGTGCCGCGCACGCTCAAGCTCCACGAGTTCGTCAAGCACTACGTCGCCCACCAGGTCGACGTCATCGTCCGGCGCACCCGCTACCAGCTGCGCAAGGCCGAGGAGCGCGCCCACATCCTGCGCGCGCTCGGCAAGGCGCTCGACCAGCTCGACGCCGTGATCGCCCTTATCCGGGCCGCCGAGTCCGCCGACGCCGCGCTCACCCAGCTGCAGACGCTGCTCGACATCGACGAGATCCAGGGCCGCGCGATTCTCGACATGCAGCTGCGCCGGCTGGCCGCCTTGGAGCGGCAGCGGATCCTCGACGAGCTCGCCGAGCGCGAGGCCGAGATCGCCGACCTCACCGCCATCCTGGCCGACCCCCTCCGGCAGCGCCGGATCATCGGCGAGGAGCTGGCCGAGATCGTCGACAAGTACGGCGACGTCCGTCGTACCCGCATCATCCCGTATGAGGGCGACATGTCCGC
>JANOTZ010000153.1:0-4699 GCA_031416735.1 Frankiales bacterium | reverse complement strand
GGCCTTGACCGACTCGGCCTCGATGCGCGCCTGGGCAGGGTCGTAGACGCCGCAGGGCAGGTCGCAGTGGGCGGAGACGACAGTCTTGGGGGTGAAGCGCATGATGTGTCCTTCCGGATCGGGTGCTCACTCGACCCTAGTAGGCAAAGGCGACGTGTTGCGCATCGGGACCGTCCTCGTCCGCGGCCCCTCCATGGTCCCGGCTCTTCGTGGCGGCGACTGCCTGCTGGTACGGCGAAAGGCACGCGTCCGTGCAGGGGACCTGGTCGTCGCGAGATACCGCTCCCGCCCGGACCTGCTGGTCGTCAAACGGGCGGTCGCCGAGCAGGACGGCGGCTGGCTGCTCGCCTCCGACAACCCCTTCGTCGACGCACCCGAGGGCGTGGCCGACGTCGAGGCCCGGGTGCTGTTCCGCTACTGGCGCAAGCGGGCGTAGAACGCCTGGCACTCCTCGTACGACGGAAGCAGGCCGGTCCGCTGTGCCTCCGCGAAGGAGGGTGCCGCGGCATCCTTCTCCGACAACTCCACGTCCTCGGGGAAGCCCAGGTCGAGGTCGGGGTCGAGCGGGTGCACGGCGTGCTCGCCGCTCGGGTTGTAGGGCTCGCTGCACAGATACGTCCCGCTGGCGTCGTCGGTGAGGGCCAGGAACGCGTGCCCGAGACCCGGGCTGAGGTAGACCGCGCGCCGGTCGACGTCGTCCAGTCGCACCGTGTCGCTGACGCCGAAGGTGGGGGAGCCGACCCGGATGTCGACGACCACATCGAGGACAGCGCCCCTGGTGCAGTAGACGTACTTCCCTTGGCCCGGTGGCACATCCGCGAAGTGGACGCCTCGCAGGGTGCCGCGGGAGCTGACCGAGTGGTTGGCCTGCTTGACCACCAGGTCGTGGCCGACCGCCTCGCGAAACGCCGGCGCTTTGAACCACTCGAGGAAGACCCCGCGCGGATCGGGCCACTGCTTCGGAGTGAACGCCCAGGCGCCGGGGACCTTCAACTGATCGACTCTCACAGGACCTTCCCCAGGAAGGCACGGGTCCGCTCGTGCTGCGGGTTGCCGAGGACCTCGCGCGGGTCGCCGCTCTCGACCACGACGCCGCCGTCCATGAAGACCCCCGTGTCCCCGACGTCGCGGGCGACCCCGATCTCGTGGGTCACCACCACCATGGTCATGCCGTCCGCAGCGAGTCCGCGCATGACGTCGAGCACCTCGCCGACGAGCTCCGGGTCGAGGGCGCTCGTGGGCTCGTCGAAGAGCATCAGCTTGGGCTTCATCGCCAGCGCCCGCGCGATCGCGACGCGCTGTTGCTGGCCGCCGGACAGCTGGCTCGGGTAGGACGCCAGCTTGTCGGCGAGGCCGACGCGCTCGAGCAGCGCGGTGGCCTCAGCGACTGCCTGGGCCTTGGATGTCCCGCGGACCCGCGTGGGCGCCTCGATGACGTTGCCGAGGGCAGTCATGTGGGGGAAGAGGTTGAACCGTTGGAAGACCATGCCGATTTCGGCCCGCTTGGAGGCGGTCTCCTTCTCGCGCAGTTCGTGGAGCTTCGCGCCCTGCTGGCGGTAGCCGACGAGCTCGCCATCGACGGACAGCCGGCCGGCGCTGACCTTCTCCAGGTGGTTGATGCAGCGCAGGAACGTCGACTTGCCCGAACCCGAGGGACCGAGCAGGCAGCACACCTCACCTCGCTGGACCTCGAGGGTGATGCCCTTCAGCACCTCGAGGCGGCCGAAGCTCTTGTGCACGTTCTCCGCGCGCACCATGGGGCCGCTCACAGCCGGGGCGCCTTCGTGACGAGCGCCCGCACGCGTTGGAACGGGGTGGGGGGCAGCTCGCGGGTGGAGCCGCGCGCGAAGCGACGCTCGAGGTAGTACTGCCCGACGCTGAACACGCTCGTGAGCGCGAGGTACCAGAGTGCGGCGACGAACAGCATGGGGATCACTTCGAGGTTGCGCCCGGTGATGGTCTGCACGGAGCGGAGCAGCTCGAGGTACTGGGCGGTGGCCACCAGCGAGCTCGACTTCAGCATGTTGATGAACTCGTTGCCGGTCGGCGGGATGATCACCCGCATCGCCTGGGGCAGCACGATACGACGCAGGGTCTTGCCCTGGGTCATGCCGAGTGACTGCGCGGCCTCGCTCTGCCCCTGGTCGACGGAGCTGATGCCTGCGCGGACTATCTCCGCCATGTAGGCGCCCTCGTTGATACCGAGACCGAGCAGCGCCGCGACGAAGGGCGTGATGAGGACGTTGGTGCTCTCGCTCCACACCCCGGGGATCGAGAGCGACGGGAAGATGGCCGCGAGGTTGTACCAGAGGATGATCTGCAGGAGCAGTGGCGTCCCGCGGAACAACCAGATGTAGAACCAGGCAACGCTGTTGGTGACGGGGTTCTTCGACAGCCGCATGACCGCGAACAGCACCCCAAGGGCGACGCCCAGCAGCTGCGCCAGCACACTGACGATGAGGGTGTTCTTCACGCCGGTCAGGACCGCCGGGTCGAACAGGTAGTCCTGGGTCACGGCGTAGTTGATGTCGGCCTTGACGAAGGCCCGGACCAGCAGGCCGAGCACGCCGAGGACCGCGACGGCGGCGACCCAGCGGCCCCAGTGCCGGACCGGGACGGCGACCAGGGCCTCTGGCGCCGTCCCGGTCCGGTCCTGTGTCATGTCTGTCAGGTACCCGCGTTGACGGTCGCGGTCTTCAGGCCACCCTGGGCGACGTCCCACTTCTTGAGGATCGCGGCGTACTCGCCGTTGTCGATGATCGCCTGCAGCGCCTTCTGGATGGCGTCGCGCAGCTGGGTGTCGGCCTTGCGGACACCGATGCCGTAGGGGCCGGCCTCGAGCTGCTCGCCGACGACCTCGAAGTCGGGCTGCTTCTGCGCGGTGTAGGCGGCGACCGGGAAGTCGTTCATGTCGGCCACGGCGCGACCGCTCTTCACCTGGAGCAGGGCCTCCGGGTCGGTGTCGAACTTCAGGATCGTCAGCTTGTTCGCACCGCACTTCTTGGCCTGGGCCTCGGCGACGTCGTCCTGGGTGGTGCCCCGCTGGATGGCGATCGTCTTGCCGCAGAAGTCGTCGAGGGACGTGATGCCCTCTGGGTTGCCCTTCTTGACGATGATCGAGGTGCCGGCCGAGAAGTAGTCGACGAAGTCGACCGTGGCCTGGCGCTTCTTGTTGTCGCTCATCGCGCTCATGATGAGGTCGATCCGCTTGCTCGTGGTGAGAGCGGGGATCAGCCCGTCGAACGTGCCGTTCTGCAGGTCGAGCTTGAGGCCGAGCTGCTTGCCGATGGCGGCGGCGAGGTCGGCGTCGATGCCCAGGACGGTCTTGCCGTCCGTGTCGAAGAACTCGACCGGCGCGTAGGCGACGTCGGAGCCGACCACCAGGGTCCCCTTGTCGCGGATGGCCTGGGGGAGCAGGGAGGCGAGGGGGGCCTCGCCCTTGGTCGGCTTGACGGTCGGCGAGTCGCCGTCGCCGCACGCGCTGACCAGCATGAGAGCGGCCGCGGCGAGCGGGAGCAGGCGGAGCTTTGAGCGCACGAGATCCTCCAGATCAAGGTGATAAGGGCAGCATCGTGTCACTTCTCATGGACGTCCTCCCAACCGCCACACCGCAGTCGGATCCGCGCGTTGTCCCGATTACTGCCTGTGACACCATTCAGGACCATGATGTCGACCTCGGACAGGGACACAGATCCGGCCTTCGCCTTGCACCGTGGGGGCAAGATCGAGGTCGGCCTTTCCGTGCCGCTCGAGACCCGCGAGGACCTGTCGCTCGCCTACACCCCTGGTGTGGCGAGGATCTGCACCGCCATCGCCGAGGACCCTGACCTCGCCTACGACTACACCTGGATCTCGCGCACCGTCGCCGTCGTCACCGACGGCACCGCGGTGCTCGGACTGGGTGACATCGGGCCGCTCGCCGCTCTTCCTGTGATGGAGGGCAAGGCGATGCTGTTCAAGCACTTCGCCGGCATCGACGCGGTCCCGATTTGTCTGGACGTCACCGATGTCGACGAGCTCGTCGAGACGGTGGTGCGCCTGGCTCCCGCCTTCGGCGGCATCAACCTCGAGGACATCAGCGCCCCCCGCTGCTTCGAGGTCGAGCGGCGCGTCCAGGAACGCCTGGACATCCCGGTCTTCCACGACGACCAGCACGGCACGGCCATCGTGGTGCTGGCCGCGCTGCGCAACGCCGCCCGCCTGACCGGGCGGACCCTGGCCGACCTGCGGGTGGTGGTGAGCGGCGCCGGCGCGGCCGGCATCGCGGTCAGCAAGATGGTCCTGGAGGCCGGGATCGGCGACCTGGCCATCGCCGACAGCAAGGGCATGGTCCACCTCGACCGGTCCGACCTCAACGACCAGAAGCGCATGTTCGCCGAGATCAGCAACCGGGGCGGCCACCGCGGCACGTTCGTGGAGGCGCTGAGCGGGGCGGACGTGCTGCTCGGCCTGTCCTCGGGCACCGTCTCGCCCGAGGCCGTCAGGTCGATGGCTCCGCAGTCGATCGTGTTCGCCATGGCCAACCCGACCCCGGAGGTCCACCCCGACGTCGCGCACGCGATGGGTGCGGCGGTGGTGGCCACCGGACGCAGCGACTTCCCCAACCAGATCAACAACGTCCTGGCCTTCCCGGGCGTGTTCAAGGGTGCCATGGCCGTGCGGGCCACGCGCATCACCGAGGGCATGAAGCTGGCCGCCT
>JANOTZ010000152.1:0-1901 GCA_031416735.1 Frankiales bacterium | reverse complement strand
CTACCTGCTCTGGCGAGCGGGCCGGCCAGACATCGAAGAACGGCACTTATACTTCTCCGCGTCTAGATGATCTGGCGAATCTCCGCCATCACACGACGGGGAAGCCCCTCGTCTTGCTCAAAGTCGAAGAAGAACCAGGCGCCATTTCCCTCACGCCGCTTGACGGCGAACTCGCCTGGCAGCAGACGGACGGCGTTCCTAGCCCCGGTCTTTCAGTAAGGCCTTGATCGGCAGTTGATGATCATGAAGATCTGGGATTTCGGGTTCGGGCATGCAGGGGTGCCGGCGCGGGGTCCGGTGTCTCCGTGATCGTGGTGGGGGTTCTGGCGCGGTGGTGCTGGCCGTCAGGCCGGGAGCGGGATCGTCCGCAGGCGGGTGAACGCTTTGGCCAGGGCGAGGGCCCAGGGCCAGTGCTCGGCCAGGCGCAGGAAGACCTTCCGTTGACCGCGGGTGATGCGCGCACCCATGTGCAGCAGCCGATAGCGGAAGGTTTTGGGTTCGGCCCGGTGCAGGTCGGGTTCGTCGGTCAGGAGCATCGACTGCGCGAGGGCGAGCAGGTCCGCGGCGATCAGGGCGAGCTCGATCCAGACCTCGTTGACGTGGGAGTGCCTGGAGGGGAGATGGCCGATGCCGGTGTCCTTCCCGGTCCGGATCCGGTCTTCGACCCGGGCGTGGGCGCGGTGTCGGGCGTCCAGGAACGCGAGCTGCCCGCCGGGGGTGTTGATGGTGAAGGCCTGGTACCGGTAGCCGTCTCGGATCTCGAACGCGTTCAGGGTCGCGCCGGGGTGTGGGTGCTCGCGGCGGACGATGACCCGCATCCCGGGACAGGTCGTGGTCCAGCGACTGAGGTCGAGCATCTCCGTGACCTCCACGACGTCGGCGTGCTCACGCAAGCCGCCGTCGGCGTTGTTCGCCGCCGTCCAGGCGTGCTTGGGGACGAGCTTGATCGCGTCCCGGATCGCCTCGGTCACCGGGTAGCCGACCGAGAACCCCAGGCCCTGCTCGGAAAGAGCCGTGATCAGGGCGTGGGAGTAGCCCGCGCCGTCGGCCCGGATGAGGACCTTCTTGCTGCGCCACCGGTCCGGGATCTGCGCCAGCGCGTGCTCCAGGACGGTCAGGTGATCGGTGGCGGTGTTGCTGCCGGCGTTCCCCGGCCGGAGCAGTATCGCCAGGGCCTCGTTCGTGTTGTCCAACCACGCCCCGAGGGGGTGATGGCCGAACCCGCCCTTGAAGTTCCCTTTGGCGTCCTCCTTCTCCGAATGGGCGGTGACCAGGGTCGCGTCGAGGTCGATCACGACCTCACTGATCGTCTTGCCCGCCGCCCGCGAACCCGGGAGCTCGCTGCCGGTGAGCTCTCCACGAGCGGTCCACGCCCGGTCACGGGCCTCCGCCCTTGCCAGCCGGATGCGGGTGAGCATCCCGCCGCCGGCTTCCTGGTCCTTGCCGATCGCGGCCAACACCCGCCAGATCGTCGAGGTCGACGCCACCGTCCCGGCCGGCCCATGCAGACCCTCGTGATCGGCCATCGCCTGGATGTCGCTGATCGTGACGGCTCCGTCAGCGATCGCGACCGCGGCATCGACCAGCACCCGGCCCGGATTGTGCCCAGCGCGACGCTCGCGGAGCCCGCCGGTGGCCTCGCTCAACAACGCGGTCAGACCAATCCGGTCCGCCAGCTCAGCGAGCAGGACCGTGCCGGCGTGCGACACGACTCCGGTCCCGTCACACGTAATCTCAGGGACAGTTCTTCTCGTTGTAGATTGCACCTGCGGGGTGCCTCTCGTTCGCGGGGATTTCTTGTCCATCAGCAAGACAAGTTTCCCAGCAACGCCAGGCACTTTCGCGCTTTCAGGCCCAGTGTCGGAGACCCAAGATCAGCGGACTACTGCAACATCGGGGCT
>JANOTZ010000151.1:0-5121 GCA_031416735.1 Frankiales bacterium | reverse complement strand
GCCGTCGCTGCGGCCCCGCATGGGGATGGACCCGCGGCTCCCGCTGATGCTGGTGCCGGGCATGTCGCAGCTGCTGGCCAAGCGGCTGGCGGCGACGAGTCCCGAAGCGCGGGCCCGGGCGGTGCTCGAGATGTGCTTCGGCGACCCGAGCACCATCCCGGAGGAACGGATCGCCGAGGCGGTCGCAGAAGTGGAGCGGCGTAACGACCTGCCGCACACGCAGGACGCGTTCACCTCGTCGCTCAAGGGGCTGCTTGCGAGCTATGTGCAGCGGGGACCGCGCAACCTGTGGCGCGAGGCCGCAACCGTCACCGCCCCGACGCTGCTGGTGTGGGGGACCAAGGACCGGCTGGTGGACGTCTCGCTCGCGCCCAAGGCGCTCGCCGCCATCCCCTCCAGCCGGCTGCTGGTCCTGCCAGGAGTAGGTCACGTCGCGCAGATGGAACAGCCGGAGACCGTCGCGCGGGCCTTCCTCGCCCTGCTCGAGGACTTCGACGCGGACCGCACCCAGACCTGACGTCTGCCCCTTTCGTGCCTGCGGGTGCGATGCTCGGAGCGTCACCGCGTAGGTCGGTGGCTGAAGGAGGACGACCACGTTGACCGACACCCCTACGGGGCCGCCCAGCGCGCCCCCGCCCGGTGGGCAGGTGTCTGACCGGATGCAGGCGCTGCTCTCGCGCGCCGTCGAGGAGCAGGTCAGCGAGCAGCGCGCCGTCTCGACTGTCCTCACCGAGTTGCGCAACCAGGTCGCGTCGCTCAGCGACGGCGTCCGACTCACCGCGTCCGATGCCTCCGTGGAACGGCTCGGCGGCGTCGTCAGTGGCGTCGTGGCAGACCTGCGTACGTCGACTTCCCTGCTGGGCCAGCGGATCGAGGCGCTGTCCAAGCGGGTCGAGGCCGTCGCCAGCGACACGGCAGGCCCCACCGAGCAGGCCGCCGTACGCCTTGCCGCCCTCTCCGCGGACATCGCCGCCCAGGCCGACACGGTCGAGCAGATGCGTGCCGCGTTGCAGCAGCTCGCGGCCTTCCCGGGTGCCCTCGCATCGATGCAGAAGGACGTCGCCGGTCTGCACGACCGGCTGCAGCCGCTGGCCGAAGTACGCGCCACCGTCGGTGACCTGAGCGCCCGCACCGCGACGTCGCTGTCCGCCCTCGGCCCCCAGATCGACGCCCTGCAGGCCAAGGTCGAGGCCATCGGGGTCGTGCCCGACGCGGAACGGCTCCGGGACGCCGTCGTCGACGCCCTCAGCCCGCGGCTCGAGAAGCTCGAGGAGGCCGCAGCTCGTCCCACGGTCGGGCCGGAGGCCCTCCGGAGCGGCCTCGGCGACACCCGCGTCGCGATCACTGCCGCGGTCGCCGAGAAGCTCGATGACGTCACGAGCGCGCTGGGTGCGGTGGAGAACCGCCTCGGCCAGATCGGGGAACGGCTCGGCGAGACCGGCGACGCCGCAGGCGGTATCCCCGCGATCGCGACCGACCTGGCCCGGCTCTCGTCCCGCGTCGAGGAGCTGCTCGACCTGCGCAAGCAGTTGGCCGGCGTCGCGGAAGGCGTCAAGAACCTCCAAGAAGACAGCGCCGGTACGGCGATCACGCTGGGGTTGACGGCGCTCCGCGACGACCTCGAACACCTGGGGGAGCGCCTCACCGAGACGGCGCCCCCGCCCATCGAGGAGGTCGCGGCACTCGTCAGCCAGCGGGTCGCCGACCGGCTCGTCGAGACCCTCGCGCCGCGGATCGCCGACGTGGTCCTGACCCGCGTCAGTGCCGCCCTCGTCACGCAGCTCGGCGAGGCGCTGTCGCCACAGGTCAAGGCCGACACCGAGCTCGTCGTCCGCACGGCCACCGCCGAGAGCGAGCGGCGCATCCTGGTGCACCTCGACGAGGCCGTCCTTGCTCTCGCCGAGGCGCTGCTCCGCCGCCGGCGGGGTGGTCGCGCGGCGTCCACCGCCGTCGTCCTGCCGACAGCCGAGGAGCCGGCCGTACTGGCTCCCTCGGTGCCGTCGACTGATGTCTCCGCGGCTGACGTTGCCGATGCCGATTTCGCGTTCGTCGCCGGGCACGAGTCGACCGTCGGAGCCACCCCGATTCAGGACATCGTCGACGCCATCAACGCGGCCGGCGAGCCCACGCACATCGAGCCGCACCCGGTGGCCGAGGCAGAGGCAGTGGCGATCGTTCACGAGCCCACCGCCGGACCGATGTTCGGCGCGCCACGTCCCGCGGTGACCACCGGGCTGTCCCCGGCCCGCGTTCAGCCCGGCACGCGGGCCACCGCCGAGACGGCTCCGGCTCCTTCTGCGGCTCCGGCTGCTGCTGCTGCTGCGGCTCCGCCCGCTGCTCCGTCTCCGGCTGCGTCTCCGGCTGCGTCTCCGTCTCCGGCTCCGGCCGCTGCTCCGTCTCCGGCTGCGTCTCCGGCTCCGGCCGCTGCTCCGGCTCCGGCTCCGGCTCCGGTGGCCTGGGAGCCCGCAGCCCGGGAGACCGCATCCGGAAGCCCTCGGCAGCCGGCCATGCATGGCGTTCCCGGTCCGGCCGAGATGCTCGCCGAGCTCGCGGTGGAACTGGCAGCCGAGGACACAGGGGCACAGGACGCTCTCGCCGACGAGGTGCTGTCCACCGAAGACCTGGCCGACGCCAAGGCCGAAGCCCAAGCCCAAGCCCAGGCCCAGGCCCAAGCTGACGCCGACAGCGAGGCCGAGGCTGACGGCAAGGCTGACGGCAAGGCTCACGGCAAGGCTGACAGCAACGCCGACGCCAAGGTCAAGGCTGCGAAGCGCCCCGTGAAGGTGACGGTGGATGGACCCGACGCCCTGACACCGGCCCCGCGGACGAAGCCTCGGGCCAACGGCACGCCGCCTGTGAAGCGGGCGACGCGTCCGCCGGCGAAGGCCTCGCAGCGGCCGATCCTGGACCGCACCCCCGACCTGGAGGACGACGACATCGAGCCCATCCGCTCGGGTCCTGCTCGACCGCCGGTTCAGCAGCCCCCGGCGACGCAGAGCGCGTTCTCCCAGCGGCTTGCCCAGCAGCAGGAGGGACGGCAGCACGAGGGACGGCAGCAGCAGGGACGGCAGCAGGAGGCACCCCAGCAGCCCGCAACGCCCCCGCCGGCCACCGCCGCCCAGCGGGGGAGCGCTCCGACGCAGGCAACGCCCCCGCCGGCGCCCCCGCCGGCGCCCCCGCCTGCCCCGCCGCATGCACCCCCGCCCCCGGCGGCGCCCTCGGAGCCGGCGAAGCGCAAGCCCTGGTGGCGGCCCGGCGGGTAGGTCACCTGATGGGGCACCGAGCGGTCTGTACCTGCGGCAGATGTCGCCTTGTCCGACATCTGCCTACGACGCGCACGGCGTGGCTGAGGCAAAGGTCGGACAACAGGGGGCTGGCAGCCAGTTAAGGCCCGGGAAGGCCCGGGAAGGCCCGGGAAGGCCCTGGAACGGGGCCGGAGCTCCGAAGTCGGGGCGGCGCAAGGAATCCTCAGGCCTCTGGGAGACTTTGAAGGAGAAAGCCGCCCCACCCAGAGCTGCATGAAGGAGCCCGCTGTGTCCCTGCCCCCTCTGGTCGAGCCTGCCGCCGAGCTGACCCGTGACGAGGTCATGCGCTACAGCCGGCACCTGATCATCCCGGACGTCGCGACCGCCGGGCAGAAGCGCCTGAAGAACGCCAAGGTGCTCGCCGTCGGTGCGGGTGGCCTCGGCTCCCCGACTCTGATGTACCTCGCAGCAGCTGGGGTTGGCACCCTGGGCATCGTCGACTTCGACGTGGTGGACGAGAGCAATCTGCAGCGCCAGATCATCCACGGGCAGAGCGACGTCGGCCGCAGCAAGGCGCAGAGCGCCCGCGACTCCGTCAAGGAGATCAACCCCCTGGTCAACGTGGTGCTGCACGAGGACCGGCTCGACTCCTCCAACGTGATGGAGATCTTCGCGCAGTACGACCTGATCGTGGATGGCACCGACAACTTCGCGACCCGCTACATGGTCAACGACGCGGCCTACTTCCTCGGCAAGCCCTACGTCTGGGGCTCGATTTACCGCTTCGACGGGCAGGCGTCCGTGTTCTGGCCCACTGTTCCGGGGGACACCCCGGAGGGAGGAGCGCCCTGCTACCGCTGCCTCTACCCCGAGCCGCCGCCGCCGGGCATGGTCCCGAGCTGCGCTGAGGGCGGCGTGCTCGGCGTGCTCTGCGCGTCGATCGGGGCGATCCAGACCACCGAGGCGATCAAACTGCTTACCGGAATCGGGGACCCGCTCGTCGGCTCACTCATGGTCTACGACGCCCTGGAGATGACCTACCGCAAGATCAAGGTCCGTAAGGACCCGGAATGCCCGCTGTGCGGCAAGGAGCCGACCATCACGGGCCTCATCGACTACGAGGCGTTCTGCGGATCGGTGAGCGAGGAGGCGCAGGAGGCGGCGGCCGGCTCGACCATCCTGGCGACCGAGCTCAAGGCCATGATGGATGCCGGCGAGGACTTCCTGCTCGTCGATGTCCGGGAGCCTTCGGAATTCGAGATCGTCCGGATCCCCGGCTCGGTGCTGATCCCGAAGGGCGACATCCTCAACGGCTCGGCGCTCGCCCAGCTGCCGCAGGACAAGCAGATCGTGCTGCACTGCAAGAGCGGCGTGCGTTCCGCCGAGGCACTGGCTGCGCTGAAGGCTGCGGGCCTCACCAACAGCGTCCATGTGCAGGGCGGCGTCTTGGCCTGGCAGGCGCAGGTCGACCCGAGCCTCCCGACCTACTGAGGCTTGGTTTCTAGGACATAACGCACGTCCTCCGTGCGAACCGGGCGAATGACCAGGACCCGCTCGCTGAAGAAGGTTGCGACTGCCAAGGGCAGGGCAGGTCACGTGTGACGCCAGTCACCACGTCCGGTCCCCCCACGCTGGCGCCGGAGGTTTCGTGCTCGAGGTCCAGGAGCTGCATGTCGCTTACGGCGGTGTGGTCCGTGCCCTACGTGGGGTGACCCTGAACGTGCCGGCCGGGCAGGTCGTTGCGGTCCTCGGCAGCAACGGAGCAGGAAAGTCGACGCTCCTGCGCACGGTGTCCTCGACGCTGCGCCTGCACAACGCCGCGGTGGTCGGCGGGACCATCACCTACGAAGGGGTCTCGCTGAAGGGGCTGGACGCG
>JANOTZ010000150.1:0-6455 GCA_031416735.1 Frankiales bacterium | reverse complement strand
TGTCTTCGTCACAATTGGGGTCGTTCCAGGTCACCCGATCGGGTGGCCGGATAGGACGGATATCACCCGTTAGTGTCTGGTGCCGGGTCCGGTCCGGTGGCGACAGTGATGAGGTGACCATCACTGTCGTGCTCGGGACGTGGCTGCTGCTCTCCCTCGCCACCGTAGTGGTGATGGCCGCGCTGTGCCGCAGTGGGCAGCAGGAGGACGTGCGCCTGGGCTACGTCACCACCGCCGCTCCGCGGCCGCAGGTGTTCCTGCCCGGACCGCGGGCTGCGCTCGACAACGCGCGGGACCTCGCTGAGCAGCGCCGCTGACCGACGGGTCCTCGCGCGTAAGGTCTCGCCTCACCGATTCCGGCTGGGCCGACGAGTCGCAGTTCTGAACTCGAAGCCGACGTACAAGGCGAATGCTGTCGCGGGGTGCCTCCACAAGGTTTCACGGCTAGGAAACATTGCGTAGACCCACCAACAACACCCCCGGCCCCCCGGTCAGCGCGGCAGAAGGCGGCGACCCCGTTGGGTGTGCCCCACCCAGTCGGGCTGTCGCGGCCGTCAGCTGATCCGGGCGAGCCGGGCGCTCAGGTGCGACTGGAGCGGCTGCTCGACCGCGGCCATGTCGATGGCGTAGGCCAGGTCGCCCTCGACCAGCCCGTAGAGCCGGCGCAGCCCGGTGACGGCCTTCGCGGTCTCGGTGCGGGCGACCACCTCGCTGACCAGCTCGATCTTGTGGAACACCACCTCACCGACGTAGACCTCGACGATGCCGGTGGGGTGCGCCAGGAGGACCTCGACGTCCCGCGGCTCCTTGCCCGGCCGCCAGAACCCGGTCTCGGTGCCGGCCGGCTTGAGCCGCTTGCCGTCGTCGTCGATCAGCCAGGTCTTGCTGATGTAGGCGAGGAACGGCCTCCCGTCGTGCGAGAACGAGACCTCCTGCTCATACCGCGCCTCGGTGATCGTCGGGTAGCCCACGACCCCCAACCCCTGCCACTCCCCCACCAGGAACTCCAGGTGCTCAAGGGCGGGGTGCAGTTGCGGTGTTGTCGTCACCCCGTGGAGCCTACGGGCGTCCACATCGCGGAGAGGGGTAGCGCCAGTAACCGGTCACCGAACGGCAGCGCTCTGTGCCCGGTGTAGAGCACAACGCCAAGCCTGAACCGACCGCCGAGCTTGTCGCGGAGGTAGGTGAGACCCCGGAAGTCGTCCCGTCCGACGCTGCTCGACGCCTTGACCTCGATGCCCGCGACGTTGCGGTCGGCGTCTTCGACGATGAGGTCGACCTCGTGGCCGTCACGGTCCCGGAAGTGGAACAGACTCGCGTCGGCGTCCGCCCAGACGAGCTGACGGCGGAGCTCACCGGCAACGAACGCCTCGAACAGGCCGCCGGCAACATCACTCACCGCGCCCGGAGCCATCGCGACCGGCGTGACGTTGCTCAGCCGGGCGGCAAGCCCCGTGTCCAGCAGGGCGACCTTCGGCCTCCCGGTAACGCGTGCGCTCAGGTTGTTGCCCCACGCGGGAATCTGGTGGATGAGGTAGAGGGTTTCCAGGAGGTCCAGGTAGGCCGGCAGGCTGGTCTCCGGAATGCCCGCTGCTGCGGCGATCCGTGCCTTCACCAGCTCCCCCGAGTTGTTGGCAGCCAGCAGCCTCACCAACAGCAGGAGCCGGTCGAGGTGTGGGAGTCGACTCACGTCACGGGCATCGCGGCTCACGATGCGCCCGGATTCGCGGTCCTGCTCCTGCGGATTCGCGGTCCTGCTCCCGCGGATTCGCGAAATCGTGGTGAGCGCCGGGCAGGCACTGCTTCCCTTCTGGCCGCCGAAAGCGAAGGCCTCTGGACCCGGGATCTGAGCGTGCACCCGGCCCGTTCGCTCGGCCAAGGGAAGGGAAGGCCCTGAGGGGAGCCCGGGCGGCGTGCTTCACCCTGGCTGAGGCCCCAGAGCGGGTTAGCGCTGGCCCTGGAAGAGGCGGTAGACCACGTAGACGGAGAACCACGTGATGAACACGAACGTGGCGACCAGCAGGCCGGTGTAGAAGTACTCGAGCTTCACGCCGCCGAGCCTACCCGGCGGCGCATGAGCAGCTGCCAGGCGAGGAACAGCAGCAGCAGCAGCCCGACGACGCTGAGCAGCACGATGGCGAGCGGGATGACGATGCCCTTGTCCTGATAGAGGGCCACCGCCCGAACGGGCACGGCCTCGGAGCCCGACTGGTCCGGGAAGGTCAGGTCGGCGGCGGCGGCGCGCTCCAGAAGCCCGCTCTTCATGGTGATCACCACACGCCAGGGCCCACCGCTGATCGCCTTGTCCAACGGCACCGTCACCGGAGCGGTATCGCCGGGCTTGAGTGTGGTGCCCACCTTGGCGTCGAACGGCCCGGCGGACAGCCCGGCGGGACCGTCGGACAGCGCGAGGCTGCCGCCCATGTCCAGGGCCCGCGCGCCGGTGTTGTGCACCTGGGCGAGCACCGCGGGCCGGCCGTCCGCCCCCCGCACCGCCTGCAGGCTGTCGATGGTGAAGTCGCTCTTGGGCAGCCCCCCGGGGGCCACGCTGAGGTAGACCCGGATCCCTACCCGGCCACCGACGGCGATGCCGCCGTTGGCGATGGCGGGGGAGTCGGCGACGATTCCGCCGTACACCTCTCCGGGGGAGGCGTCGAGCGGGACGGTGAAGCGCACCTTGGCGGTCACCGCCTTGCCGGGGGGCACGATGAGCGAGGCGGGCGTGACCGTCATCCAGCTCGTCAGCTCGCTCACCCCGCGGCCGGGGGCCAGCACGAAGCTGCCGCGGTCGATGGTGGCGGAGTCGGCGTACAGCTCGACCGGCAGCGGCTTGGTGGTGCCGTTGCAGACCTGGAAGGCGCGGGTGAAGTCGGCGCCGGGCTTCACCGCGTCGATGACGTAGTTGCGGGCGCGCGGGTCCTTCGCGGTCGCCCGCGGCACCTCGAGCAGGCCGATGCCGAGGCCGGGGGCGCACTGTCCGACGCCCGCCGGAGGGCTCGGCGGCGGGCTCGGCGCGGCCGCCGCGGTGCCCGAGAGCACGACGAGCAGCAGCACGATCACGGCCCTAGGCAACGGTCTGCGTCACCGTCCCTGTGTACAGCCCGGTGGCCGCGGCCGCAGGGATGCTCACGTTCAGAGCAAGCGTGTACGACGAAAGCACGTCGACCGACAGCACCGAACCGGTGTAGGTCAGGTGGAACAGCGGAGCCGCCGGCAGCACCGCCGGGGCCGAGGTGCTCGCGGTCCCGCCGGTGGTCGCGGTGACCTGGGCGGTCACGTCCGCGGCCGGGATGTGGGTGGTCTGGCTGGCGGTGACCGGCACGCCCGCCAGGTCGAAGCCGGTGGTGGTCACCGACACGTTGTATCCGGTCGCGCCGAGCCGCCCGTCGACCACCGTGGTCGTGCCGAGGGATCCCGTGGTGCTGGCGCCCGCGGTGGTGAGGGTGGCGGCGGCCGGCGCGAGGCTGATGGTGAGCAGCCCGGACAGCAGCTGCAGCGGCGGGGCAGCCTGGGCTCCGGCGATCGGGAGGAGACACGAGAAACCCAGGGTCGCCGCAAGGGCAATCCTGGGTGCTCGTGACATCAGCTGTTCTCCCCTGCCCGGCCCACCTGGGTGGACGCTAGGCCACCGTCTGGGTGATCGTCCCGGTGTAGGACCCGGTCTCCTTGCCGGTCACGTCGATCTGGACGCTCTCGGCGATGGTCGTGACGTTGGCGTTGCTCGTCGTGGCGGTCATCAAGGTCTGGCTGAGGGTGCTCAGGGACAGCGCCGAGGCCAGGCTGGTGCGCGTGTTGGTCACGGTCGCCGTACCGGGGACCGACACGGTCGCGGAGGTTGCCCAGACCTTCACTGCAGTGGCGGGGACGAGGGAGGTGCCGCTCGGCGAGGAGACGCCGACCAGCCCGAAGTTGGTGGAAGAGATGCTGGCCGTCCAGCCCGGGGTCCCGGTGACCCTGGTGTCGGTGATGACCGCCGTCATCGTGCCGGTCACGGTGTCGCCGCTGGTCACGCCGACCAGCGCGGCCGACGGCAGGATCGAGACCGTCGTGCCGGTCGTACCGACCGTGAACGTGACGAGGGTGTCGGCCGCCGAAGCGGGGGTCGCGGCGAACGCTGAGCCGGCGACGACGGTGGCGAGGCTGCCGAGGAGAAGGGCCTTGCGCATGTGGTGCTCCTTGGGAGACTGGTCGAGCCGTCACCGTGCGTGACTCCTTGGTGATCGGGACGGACACGCCGTGACCACATGGCCAGCCCTAGTCATTTGTACTAAGCCGCTCGGCCCAATGGGGAAGGCGGGATTTCCGCTTCCGAGGCATTTCAGCCTCTATGTAGAGCACCGCGGGTCAGATCCCCGCAGCCTCCGCACGTCAGCCCGCAGGCTCCACGACGCGTTCATCCGCAAGTCCGTACGAACGACGGTGCCTGTCGACACCGACCCCTATGAGCTGGCACGCCAGCGCAACACCTCCACGTAGGTTCCAGCGCGGCCTCTGCGCTCCGTGTCGACCTGGCAGCCTCCTCGGACCCGGCTGTCTCCTTTCTGCTGAGAGCGAACAGAACAATTCTTTGCTCGTAGGACTTGCGCTGCATCGCATGTATGAACTAAGTTTTGGAGATCGGCCGGAGGAGGCGAGAGATGTTCGACGATCGCGACTCCTTCTGGCCCGAGCCGCCGCCCGATCGGCAGGGCCCGGACGTGCTGCCGGAGGTGCCGGCGTGGTTGGTCGACTGGCCGGTCGCGTCGGTGGAGGACTGGCAGGTCCCGGACTGCGCGTGCTGCGTCGAGCCCGCTGCCGCTCCCGCTGCCGTCCTCGCTGCCGAGTCCCCGTTCGAGCCGGTGGGCTGGGGGGTGCCGATGACGCCGTTCGGCGCCCCGGACCCCACCACTGCTCTCCCGGCTCCGAGTCCGACGGTGGCTGCGCTGGTGTCCCTGATCGCCCAGCTGACCGAGGTGGAGCTGCCCGCCGTACCCGGGCCGCAGGCCCTGGCCGACACCGGGGCGTTGCTGGCCGCGGCCGGTGGGCTGCGGGTGCACCTGCTCGACCGGCTCGCTGACGTCGACACCCGCGGGCTCCACGAGCTCAGCGGAGCCCGGTCGGTCCGCGCCTGGATCAAGACCGCCCAGCCCGACACCGACCCCGGTGACCTGCCCTTGGCCCGCAAGCTCCGGGTGCTCGGGCACCTGAAGGCCGCGCTGACCGCCCGGTCGGTGTCGGTGAAGGCCAGCAAGAAGGTCGCCGCTGCCCTGGGCAAGATCAGCCACTACCTCGACCGGCCCGACGGGCTCATCGACGGACAGCCCGCGGTCGAGCTGATCGGGGCTGTGGTCGACAACGTCGTCGACCTGGTTGCCCGCAGCCGAGGCGGGCTCCCCGACAACGACCCGCTGCTGCTCGAGGTGCTCGGCGCCACCGCCCGGATCGTGGAGACCGGTAGCAGCCAGCACGACCAGCTCGAGCAGGCCTTCACGCTGCTCGCCGAGCACCTGCCCGCCGACCTGCTCACCGACGCCCTCGACGTGATGGTCTGCGCGATCCTGCCCGCGATGCTCGAGCAGCGCGGGCAGGAAGCCGAAGACAACGCCGGGTTGAGCCTCCAGCGCCGGGCCGACGGCCAAGGATGGGACGTCCACGGCCGCCTGGACCTCGAGTGCGGCGAACTGGCCTACCTCGCGCTCGGCGCCGAGGCCCGCCGCGACCAGGACAACGCCGATGACACCGCCGTCGCCCAAGCCCTCCGCGACCAGGGCCTCGACCCCTACGCACCCGACAGCGCCGGCGGCACCGGGGGCGCCGACAGCACCGGGGGCGCCGGGCTGTTCACCGTGCCGCAGAGCGAGACTGCCCGGCGCGAAGCGCTCCGCCGGCCCCGCACCTCCGCCCGCCGGCTCCACGACGCGTTCAAGAACCTGCTCACCCGCTACCTCGACGCCGACCTCGCCGGCAGCCACCACAAGCAGCCCGTCCGGATCAGCATCACCGCCTCCACCACCCTGCTCGACAGCACGCCCGGCGCCCGACCCGCCACCGCCGCGTCCGGCGCGCGGATCCCGATCCGGCTGCTCCGCCGCTGGTGGTGCAACGCCGAGACCACCGCGTTCCTGCTCAGCCGCGGCTGGCTCACCCTCGGCGTCCAACACACCGGCCGCACCCTCACCGCAACCGAACGCCGCGCCCTCGACCTGCAAGGCGGACATCGCTGCGCCGGACTCGACTGCTGCCCCGGCCGCACCGACGACCCCCTCATCACCCTGGCGCCGCACCACGTCCAGGGCTACGCAAGCACCGGAACCACCAGCCTCAACGACACCATCTGGGCCTGCCCAACCCTGCACCACGACCTGCACCACGGAAAGACCGTCCAACTCCGCGACGGCCGCCACCTCACCGAACACGGCTGGACCGACGACCCCACGTTCTGAGCGGTTTTCTCTACCGCCGTGCCCGCGCCGAGA
>JANOTZ010000149.1:0-31753 GCA_031416735.1 Frankiales bacterium | reverse complement strand
CAGCGTCTTGCGGTAGCCGTCCGGCATCTGGTCGCGCGGCTCGATCCGGCCGTCCGCGTCGATGACTGCCTGGAACGTGTCCACCTGGCACCTCCGTGAGGGATAACCGAACGATTGGTCAAATATCTCCCGAGGCGGACGTCCGGTCAAGGTTTCATTCACCTAGCCAAGAGGCCAGATTCACCCCGAAGTACCTCACACGCACAGATTGTGTGCCGATAGTGATGATCGACCGCCAACGGGAATGAGATCGACATGCGTCGGTGCCGGCTGACGGCCCTGCTCGTGGGCATCGGTCTGCTGCTGGCGGCTGTCGCCTTGGGCGTCCGCGGTGCGCGCGTCGATGCTCGGGCTGAACAACTCCGGTCCCTCGACGTCACCGCGACAGAGCAGGCGGCTGCCCTCAACGAGTACTTCGAGCGGGCCCGCACGATCACCCTGCTCCTCTCACACAATCCCGTCTTCGCTGAGTACCTCGCGGCAGGCCAACTCGGCACAGACCCGACCACGCTGCGGGCAGCCGTCGATGAGAGCTTGAGCTACCTGCAGACGCTCTACCCAGACGGCATCGGGGAGGCCTGCTTCATCTCCGCCGGAGGTCGGGAGCTGTCCCGCTCCGTGCACGGAACGGCCGCCCCCGCGACCGACCTGTCTGACGACGAGAGTGGGGCGGCGTTCTTCGCACCCACCCTGATGCTGCCCCGAGGGCGGGTCTACCAGGCGCGGCCCTACCTGTCGCCCGACACCGACACCTGGGTGATCGCGAACGCCACCCCGATCGGCTTCACCCCCGCGGGGCCTGCGGCGATGGTGCACTACGAAGTCGAGCTCTCGACCTTCCTGCCTGCACCGGGTCCCGGAGACGTGGCGATGGAGGTCCTCGTGGTCGACGGCCAGAGCGGCCGCGTTGTGCTCGACGCCGCACACCCGCAGCTCGTCCCCGACACACGGGAGGGCGGACCCTGGACGGGGTTGCTTGGTCCCCACCCGACGAACCCCGAGCGCGACGGTCGGGCGATCACGACGCACGCCGTCACCGGGTCAGCAGCTGTCGGGGCCGGGAACGCCAACCGCTGGTTCGTCGTGGCCAGCGCGCCGGAGGCGAGCATCCATCTGAGGGATGCGCTCGACACCGGCAGCGTCCTGCTGTTGCTCGGCGGGCTGTGCGTGTTGGGCGTCGCCTTCGCCAGCTACCAGGTAGCTCAACGCGAGCTGCGGGTCGCCGCGGAGCGGGACCACCTCACCGGCCTGCCGAACCGTGCGCGGTTCCAGGAGGCTCTGACAGCAAACCTTCGGCGGGCTCGGCGAGGGGGCGACCAGTTCGCCCTCCTGCTGATGGACCTCGTGCGATTCAAGGACATCAACGACACCCTCGGGCACACCGAGGGCGACCGCTTGCTGATCGGGATCGCAGCTCGCCTCCAGGCGACACTCCGTGACGTGGACCTGATCGCCCGTCTCGGCGGCGACGAGTTCGCCGTGCTGCTTCCCGGGGACGGCTCCGATGCGGAAGCTGTTGCGGAACGGATCGTCGAGGCCTTCCGCGCCCCGATCGTGCTCGGGCAGCATTCAGTCACCCCTACTTTCAGCATCGGAATCGCCGTGTACCCCGACGACGCCCAGCAGGCTGAGGACCTCCTGCGCCTCTCAGACATCGCCATGTACGACGCGAAGCGGGCGCAGGTCAGCCACCGTCGCTACAGCGAACACAGCGACCTTCACACGGGACGCCGCATGAGCCTGGTGACCGGCCTTCGGGCCGCCGTCGAGGGGCATCAGCTCACCGTCCACTACCAACCCCAGCTCGACCTGGTCACCGACCGTGTCGTAGCCGTAGAGGCCCTCGCCCGCTGGCACCACAACGAACACGGCGATGTGGCCCCTGACGAGTTCATCCCGCTGGCCGAGCAGCATGGCCTGATCGACGGGCTCACAAGAGTGATCCTCGACCAGGCCCTGGCAGGGTGCGCGGGGTGGCTGGCCGCCGATCTCGAAGTGACGGTCTCCGTGAACATCTCCGCGTGCAGCCTCGGCCGGGACGGTCTCGTGGCCGCTGTCACGACGATCCTGGACCGACATGGCGTCGCCCCCGAGCGTCTTCGCCTCGAGCTCACGGAGACGGCAGTGATGGCTGACCCGGAAGGGGCGCTGCGGACCCTGACCGAGTTGCACGCCATGGGGGTCCGGCTCGCAGTCGACGACTTTGGCACCGGGTACTCCTCCCTCGCGTACCTCCGTCATCTGCCCGTCGACGAGATCAAGATCGACCAAACGTTCATCACCCGGCTCGCCACCGATCATGCCGATGCGCACATCGTGAGGTCGACCATCGAACTGGCACACAGCCTGGGACTGTCCGTAGTCGCCGAGGGCGTAGAAGACGCCGCGACCCTCGCAGTGCTCCGCGATTTCGGGTGCGACCGCGCCCAGGGATACCACGTGGCCCGGCCGATGCCGGCCGACCAGGTTCCGGGACGGTTGAGCGCAGCGTCCCTGCAGCCCTGAGGGGTCCTACACGACTAGGTTCGCCAAGGTGACCACTCGTCCCGTCGGCCGACCGGCCCGCTACCAGCCCGCGGAGCTGCTCGCGGTCGTCACCGCCGAGTTCATCACCCGCGGCTACGACGCGACCTCCATGGAGGACCTGGCCCGCGCGACCGGGATGACCAAGAGCGCCATCTACCACCACGTCTCGGGCAAGGAGGAGCTGCTCCGGCTGGCCGTCGCGAAGGCGGTCGGCGCGCTGTTCGCCGTGCTGGAGGAGGACGCTGCGATCACCGGCTCCGCCGTACGGCGATTGGAGCACGTGGTGCGGCGGAGCGCCGAGGTTCTCGTGGAGCAGCTGCCCTACGTGACCCTGCTCCTGCGGGTGCGGGGAAACACGCAGGCCGAGCGGTGGGCGCTCGAGAGACGACGTGCGTTCGACGCGCGCCTGTCCGCCCTGGTGCAGGCCGCGATCGACGAGGGCGACGTGCGCAGCGACCTCGACCCACGGCTGGTGACCCGCTTGCTGTTCGGGATGGTGAACAGTGTCGTGGAGTGGTACCGCCCCGGCGGTACCAACGGCAAAGACGTGGCAGATGCCTTGGTGGCATTGGCTTTCAACGGTCTTCGGAGGACGTGATGGACAGCTACGTCGCAGGTCGATGGGTCGCTATGACGGACGAGGGTCGACCGGTGCTGCACGCCGTCACCGGTCAGGAGGTCGCGAGGGTCTCGACCCTGCCGGTGCCGGCCACGGCCGCGCTCTCCCATGCCCGCTCCCGGGGGGCGGCGATCCGAGAGCTGTCCTTCCACGACCGGGCCGCGATCCTCAAGCAGCTCGGTGGCTATCTGATGGAACGCAAGGAGGAGCTCTACGAGCTGTCCTTCGCGACCGGCGCCACCCGCCGCGACTCCGCGATCGACCTGGACGGGGGCTTCGGCACCCTGCTGTCCTATGCCAGCAAAGGCCGACGTGAGCTGCCCGCCGGGTCGGTCTTCCTCGACGGACCGATGGAGCCGCTCGGCCGGGGCGGGACCTTCGTGGCCCAGCACGTCTACACCTCGCGGCGCGGGGTCGCCCTGCAGGTGAACGCCTACAACTTCCCGGTCTGGGGGATGCTCGAGAAGCTCGCCCCCGCCTTCCTCGCCGGTCTCCCCTCGGTCGTCAAGCCGGCTTCGCAGACGGCGTACGTCACCGAGGCCTGCGTCCGGCAGATCATCGACAGCGGGCTGCTTCCCGAGGGCGCGGTGCAGCTGCTCATCGGCGGCACCGACGGTCTCCTCGACGACCTCACCGGCCAGGATCTGTTGTCCTTCACCGGATCTGCGGCCACCGCCGCCCGGTTGCGCACCCACCCCGCGGTGGTCGCCAACGCGGTGCGCTTAAACGGCGAGGCCGACTCGCTCAACTCCTGCGTGCTCGGTCTCGACGCGAAGCCGGGCACCGAGGAGTTCGACCTGTTCGTGCGCGAGGTGGTGCGGGAGACCACCGCCAAGGCCGGGCAGAAGTGCACCGCGATCCGCCGTGCCTTCGTGCCCCGCGACTACCTGCCGGAGGCCGAGGAGGCGCTCCGGGCCGGGCTGGAGAAGGTCGTGGTCGGCGACCCGCGCGACCCCGAGACCCGGATGGGTCCCCTGGTGAGCGCCGACCAGGCCGGTGACGTCCGGGACGCCGTACGGCGGATTGGTGCGGAGACCGTCCTGGCAGGAACCGGTGAGGGAGCGTTCCTGTCCCCGGTACTGCTCCGGCACGACGACCCCACGCATCCGCTGGTCCACGAGGTGGAGGCGTTCGGGCCGGTCTGCACCCTGCTGGCCTACGACGGGGTGGAGCAGGTCGTCGACCTCATGGCCCGCGGTTGTGGCTCGCTCGTCGCCACCGTCGTGAGCCACGACACCAGCTTCGTGCGCGAGGTGGTCCTCGGTGCGGCCGCCTTCCACGGGCGGGTGCACGTGCTCGACCGCGACGACGCGAAGGAGTCCACCGGTCACGGCTCTCCCCTGCCGACCCTGGTGCACGGCGGGCCGGGTCGGGCCGGGGGCGGTGAGGAGCTCGGGGGGATCCGCGGGGTGCTGCACCACATGCAGCGCACCGCCGTGCAGGCCAGTCCCGCTGCCCTGCAGGCGATCACGGGTGTTTACGTGCGCGGAGCGGCGCGCATCGAGGACGGCGTGCACCCGTTCCGCAAGTCCATGCGCGAGCTGCAGGTCGGCGACACGGTGGTCACCGGGACGCGCACCGTGACGCTGGCGGACATCGACCACTTCGCCGAGTTCACCGGCGACACGTTCTACGCCCACACCGACGAGGTGGCCGCCGCCGCCAACCCGCTCTTCGGTGGGATCGTCGCCCACGGCTATCTGATCCTGTCGCTCGCCGCCGGGCTGTTCGTCGACCCGGCGCCCGGGCCGGTGCTGGCCAACACCGGCCTGGACCCACTGCGCTTCACCAAGCCCGGGAAGCCCGGCGACACCATCCGCGCGGTGCTGACCTGCCAGTCCAAGACGCCGCGGACCCCCGAGCAGGGCGAGGTGCGGTGGGACGTGCAGGTCCTCGACCAGGACGACGTCACGGTTGCGTCCTACGAGCTGCTGACGATGGTGCGGACGTGAACGTCAGGCCCGACAAGGTCAGGGCGTGCAGGTCAGGACGTGCAGGTCAGGGCGTGATCGCGAGGGCGTCGAGGAACACGTCGCTCCCCCGGCTGCCGGCCCGGTGCGTGCCGACCACGGTGACCTGCACCGTGTGCCGTCCGGGCACCGACCAGGTCCCGACCCGCACCCGCAGCAGGGAAGTGGTCGTGGCATAGAGGTCGAGCCGGTGGGTGCGCCGACCATCGACGTACACGTAGGCATAGCCCCCGGAGCTCCCGCGCTGCAGCCACAACGTGGCGTCGCGCCCCTGGAAGGCGTGTCGCGCGCTGGCACCGGCGGCGGCGGCACGCAGGTGACTGCCCTGGTAGTTCGCGATGCGGCTCTGGCGTCCCCAGGCGCCGGAGCGGACGAACACGGAGTCATCCAGCGGCAGCGTGATCCGGGTGCCGGCCGTCCGCCCGATATTGCCGGCCCGGTCGCGGGCCGTCGCCTCGATGACATAGCTCTCCCCGGCCCGCAGGGTGGTCACGAGCTGCCGGTTGACGGTGTCGGTCCTGCTCACCACCTGTCCTGCGACAAGCCGGACCACCACCTGCCAGCGTCCGATCCCGGAGCCGGCATCGGACCCGCCGAGGGTGATCCGCACCCGGGCGTCGGCGGTGGTGAGCATCGCCGCGCCGACCGTCGCGGCCGGCGGGACCGAGTCGTAGAAGACCGAGGCCTCCCGGACGTGGCAGGTCTGTGAGTCGTCGAGAGCGGTGAGGGTCACCAGGTGCTCCCCCTGATACGGATCGGGGTCGAGCAGCGCCGTCGTCGGTGCCGTCGGCTGCTGCTGCGCGCAGCCGGCGACCGTCTCACCCGCGGCGAAGCCCGTGTACGACGGGGAGGCGGTCACCGAGATCGGCACCGTCGTCGTACGTACCCAGCTGGGCCAGACGGTGAAGCCCGGGTCGGCGGCGGGCGCCGGCCGGGGGGTGGGCGGGGTCGGGGTCCGGTCCGACGGCGGCGCCGGGGTGGCCGCGATCAGCGCCGGACCGAGCACGCTCCAGCGCGGCACGCCCAGTCCCGTCGTACGGTCAAAGCCTGGGCCTGCCGACCACAGGCCGTTGTGGCCCTCGGTGACATCGGCCATCCCGGTGCCGGCGTAGAGGGCAGGCAGCACGTTGCCCAGGCCGGTCGTGCGTCCCGGCACGGAGAGCGCGGACGCGAGCATCGCTGCCCAGGTCGGGGCGCCGAGTGAGGTGCCCCCGGCGACGGTCCAGCCGCCCGCGCTCTCGACGTAGATGCCCAGGCCTGATTGGGGGTCGGCGTCGGAGGCCACGTCGGGGACGAGCCGATGGGTGGCACCTGGCACGAGGCCGGCCTGGTGGGCCGGCAGCGGCTGGTCGAGGGACTCACCGCCACCGGTCCCGGAACCGACGTAGGAGCCGAAACCCCTGTCGTACCAGGCGGTCTCAGGTCCGCCCGGGTTCAGCGTCGTGCCGCCGACGGCGACCGTGTTGACGTAGCTGGCCGGGAAGTCGACCTGGGCCTGGTTGCTCGGCTGGTCGACGGTGGAGCAGTCGAAGGCGCCGGAGTCCCCCGACGCGGCGAACAGCGTGGAGCCGGCGGCAACGAGCCGGTCGATGGCCTCGGCATAGGCGAGCCGCAGGTCGGCCGAGCCTTCCTTGAACCGCGGTTCGCAGATGCCCCAGGACGTGCTGGCGACCTGGATCAGCCCGGCTGCCGCGTCGCCGGCCATCTCGCTGAGCGCGTCGACGATGCCGGCCTCGGTGTTGGGGGCGAAGTACAGCCGCTGCCTGGCTTCAGGGGCGACCGCCAGGACCGCCTCGCTGTCGAGCGCCACCTCGAACTCGCTGCCGAAGCCGTCGAGCTCGGTCGGGTCCAGTCCGACCGGGACCTCGGTGACCTGACCGGGCGCGAGGGGGATGCCCTCGTGCGCCGCGAAGGTCGTGAGGTCCGAACGCTGCCAACCCGCGAGGTTGAGGATGCCGACCGTGACGCCGGCTCCCCGACCCTCAGTGGGCACGTCGTAGGCGGCGCGCAGCGATGTCCCCGTCTGGGGGTTGTCCACGCCAGAGCGGGTCGCGTGCGTCCGGTGCACCCGCCGCGAGTCCAGGCCGACGACGCTCGTGACGTGCCCGGCCAGCACCGTGCGGGCCCGGACCACCTCGGCGCGGGGTCCGACCACCGTCACCGTCCAGGCGTCACCGCGGACGACCCGCAGCCCTGAGCGCCGCGCCCAGTCGAGAGCGGCGGAGCGGTGCCGCGCGGCGGGTGCCAGTGAGGCGAGGGAGTGCCGGCCGGAGCGGCCCGCCAAGGCATGCAGCCGGGCCCGGTCGGCAGGCTCCTGGGCGAGGGTCAGAACGGCCGTGACCTCCGGGACACTCGCGCGGGCCGGGACGGCCAGGGAGGACAGCGCCAGGGTGACGAGCAGCAGAGACAAGCGGGGGGGCACGTCGACCATCTTCGCCGATGGATTCCGCTCCTGCGGTCCACCTGGCCGCCACAGACCTAAGGCCCGGTGTACCAACGGGCGAGCTTGCCGTCCCGGGACACCGCGCGCAGCCGCTCCTCAGCGGCTGCCCGGCTGTCCACGGTGGCGACCACGAGGAGCTGGTCCCCGCGCTGCAGCCGGGTGTTGGCGTCGGGCACCATCCCTTCGCCGTCGCGGACCACCAGCGACAGCACCGCCCCCTTGGGCAGCCGCAGCTCGTCGAGGTAGATCCCGTGCAGGTGCGAGCCCGGCCGCACCTGCACCTGCAGCAGGTCGGCCCGCACCTGCTCGAGCGGCGCCGACTCGACCTCCAGGTCGCGCGCCTCCAGGTCCTCGACCACCCCGAGGCGTCGGCCCACGAACTTCAGCGTCGGGGCCTGGACCAGGGTGTAGATCACGACGAGGACGAACACCGCATCGAGCACGTCGGTCGCGCCCGGGACCCCGGCCGTCACCGGCACGATGGCCAGGACGATGGGCACCGCGCCACGCAACCCCGCCCAGGCCAGGAAGGCCTGCTCCCGCAGGGGGATGCCGAACGGCGTGGTCGACACGAGCACCGCCAACGGCCGGGCCAGCAGCAGGGCCGCGCCGCCGACGACCAGGGCCGTGGGGACGGCGTCGAGCAGCCGCGCCGGGCTGGCCAGCAGGCCGAGTAACACGAACAGGCCCAGCTCGGCGAGCAGCGCGAGGGACGTCGCGAAGCCCAGGACGGCTCGACGGTGCGGCAGCCGGGTGCTGCCGATGATGAGGCCGCTGACGTAGACGGCCAGGAAACCGCTGGCGTGCAGGCTGCCCGCGGCCCCGTACGACAGCAGCACCAGCGCGACGGTCGCCAGGGGATACAGGCCGGCGCTCGGCAGGGCCAGGCGACCCAGGAAGGTCCGGCCGATCCAGCCGACGGCCAGGCCGACGAGCAGCCCCGCGACCAGCTCGTAGACCATCAGCCCGGCGATCTCCAGGCCGTTGGCGCTGCCCCAGGACGACGAGCTGGCGATCGTCACCAGCACGACCGCCGGTGCGTCGTTGAGGCCCGACTCCGCCTCGAGCAGCGACCGCACCCGGGCCTTCAACGGGAGCCGCCGCAGCACCGAGAAGACGGCGGCAGCATCGGTGGAGGCAACCGCCCCGCCGAGGAGGACCGCCGTACGCGTCGAGGTGTCGAGGAGCAGGATCGCCACTCCCGCCACGGTGGCGACCGAGATCATGACGCCGACCGTCGAGAGCACCGCTGCCGCCGCGAGCTGTCCGCGCACCTGCGACCAGCGGGTGGTCAGACCGCCCTCGGCGAGGATCACCGCGAGGGCGATCAGGCCGAGCTCGCCGGTGAGGTCGTAGTTCTCGAAGCGGAACCCCAGCCCGGCCTCGCCGACAGCGACGCCGACGGCCAGGTAGACGAGGAGCGCAGGCACTCCGGTCCGGCTCGAGAGCCGGACGGCGAACACCGCCACCAGCACCAGGGCACACCCCACCAGCAGGGCGACGTCCGCGGTGGCCTCCATCCGCGACATCCTGTCAGTCCGAGGAGCTCTGGCCTCGCGCACCGGCCGGCTGACTCACAGCGACTTCACAGCCGACGTGCAGGTTGCGGGTCGGGTGCGCGACGATGCTGGGGTCATGGCTGCACCTGAGGCACGTCTGCTGGTCGTCGACGACGAGCCCAACATCGTCGAGTTGCTGTCTGCCTCGCTGCGCTTCGCCGGCTTCGAGGTGGCGACGGCCGCCGGCGGACTGGAGGCGGTGGAGACGGCCCGCACCTACCGGCCGGACCTGCTCGTCCTCGACGTGATGATGCCCGGCCTCGACGGCTTCGGGGTGGTCCGCCGCCTGCGTCAGGAGGGGCTGCGCACCCCCGTCGTCTTCCTCACTGCCCGGGATTCCACCGAGGACAAGGTCACCGGCCTCACCCTCGGCGGCGACGACTACGTGACCAAGCCGTTCTCCCTCGAGGAGGTGGTGGCCCGGATTCGGGCCGTCCTCCGCCGGGTCGCGACCTCCCCGGCAGCGGCTGCGCACCTGTCCTTCGCCGACATCGAGCTCGACGAGGACACCCACGAGGTCTGGAAGGACGGCGCCCTCGTCGCGCTGTCGCCGACCGAGTTCAACCTGCTGCGCTATTTCCTGCAGAACCCCGGTCGGGTGCTGTCGAGGGCGCAGATCCTCGACCACGTCTGGCACTACGACTTCGGTGGCGAGGCCGGCGTCGTCGAGTCCTACATCTCCTACCTGCGCCGCAAGATCGACACGACCGAGCCGCGGCTGCTGCACACGCTGCGCGGCGTCGGCTACGTCCTGCGGGTCCCCCGCACGTGAACGGTCTGTCGGCGCGCACACCGCTCCGCGTCAAGCTCGTGGCAGCAGTCGTTCTGCTCTCCGCATTCGGCCTGCTGGTCAGCGGATTTGCTGCCTCGACGGCCCTGCACGGCTATCTGCTCGACCGCGTCGACAGCCAGCTCGTCACGGCCGTCCGCGACCGGAGCCAGCTGGTCGCGCTGCTCAACGACCGGGGCGGCGCGAACCGGCCTGACTTCTTCGGCACCGTCTACGTGCAGGCCGGGACGCTCTCCAACGCCCTGCCGACCGGCGTCGCGCCCCCCGCGATCCCCGCGACAGCCCGTCCGGACCGCAAGCCGTTCACGGTGCAGGCGGTCTCCGGCGCGACCGAGTGGCGGGCGATCGAAGGGCTGATCCGCGGCGCGTCCGGCGACCCGGTCGTCCTGGTGGTCGCGGTCCCCCTCGACGAGGTCGACCGCACCGTCGCCCGGCTGCAGACCATCGAGGTCATCGTCGGTGCCGCGGTCCTGCTGCTGCTCGGTCTCGGCGGCTTCTTCCTGGTACGGCGGAACCTGGCGCCCCTGGTGGCGGTCGAGCAGACCGCCGAGGCGATCGCCGCTGGCGACCTGTCGCTGCGCGTGCCGGAGAGCGACCCGCGCACCGAGGTCGGCTCGCTGTCGCAGTCGTTCAACGCGATGCTCGGCCAGATCGAGGCAGCCTTCGCCGCGCAGACCACCTCCGAGGCGGAGGCCCGCGCGTCGGAGCAGCGCATGCGGCGGTTCGTCGGTGACGCCTCGCACGAGCTGCGGACCCCGCTCACCTCGATCCGCGGGTTCGCCGAGCTCTACCGCCAGGGGGCGCTGCCCGCGGCGGCCGACGTGGACCGGGCGATGGCCCGGGTCGAGGGCGAGGCGTCTCGGATGGGGCTGCTCGTCGAGGACCTGCTGCTGCTCGCCAGGCTCGACCAGCAGCGCCCGCTCGACCGCTCACCGGTGGACCTGATCGAGCTGGCCCGCGACGCCGTACAGGATGCCCTTGCCGTTGATCCCGAGCGATCGGTGCAGCTGGAAGTCAGCGGGGACGCGCCTGTGGTGTTGGGCGATGCGCCGCGACTGCGGCAGGTCTTCGGGAACCTGGTGTCCAACGCGCTGACGCACACGCCGAGCGACGCACCGGTGCGCGTGCGGGTGCTCAGTTCCGGGACGGAGGCGGTCGTCGAGGTGGTCGACACCGGACCGGGCATCCCGGTCGAGGACCGGGACCGGGTCTTCGAGCGCTTCTTCCGCACCGACGTGTCCCGGACCCGCGCGTCGGGCGGCAGTGGGCTCGGCCTGTCGATCGTGGCCGCGCTCGTGGCCGCGCACGGCGGCGCGGTGGAGGTCGCCGACACCCCGGGGGGTGGGGCGACGTTCCGGGTCCGGCTGCCGCTCGACTGACCTACGTGCAGCTGCTGCCTCGCGGCAGTGCTGCCTACTTGTAGGTGTAGGTGAAGGTGCCCTTGGCGGACGGGGTGCCGGCGAAGTTGCACACCGAGATCAAGATGGTCTCGGCCTTCTTGTACTTCAGCACCAGGGTTTCCACGCCGGCGGTCGACGGTGCGCCGCCACCGGTGCTGGTGCCGTCGCCGATCGCGACCTCGTTGTGCTGGCCATCGAAGACCGTGATGTCCCAGTCACCGCCGAAGCCGTCGACCTTGATGCTGAGGATCCCGGGGCCGGTCGGCTTGATGGTCTCCGTGTGGATGCTGATGTTCTCGAGCTGGGGGCGGGCGCACGACGGGCTGCCCTGCACGGGGTCCGGGACCGGAGCGAGCTGCATCGCGTAGGACTTGGTGATCGGCTTCGGCTTGGGCTTCGGCTTCGGGCCGGCCTCGGCGGGTGCGTAGGAACCGACGGCGATCATGCCGAGGGCTGCGACGGCGGCGATACGGCTGATCTGCATGGTGACCTCCGGAAGGGGCTGTGTGAGGGCCTCTTTCGACACCGCCGGGCCAATTCCTGCTCGCGCTCGTCCCCGCGCTCCTCAAGGCGGCGCGTCGAGCTCGCCGCGTCTACTCCTTCCAGGTGCTGTTGCCCGCCGCAGCCGGTGGTTGGTGCACGCCGAGCGTGAAGACGTCGGGACGCGCGTAGTGGCCGATCGGGTCGAATTCGCGCCGCGCCGCGACGAGGGCGCCGAGGTCGAGGGCCGCAGTGAGGGTGCCGGCACTACCGATGAGCGGCCCGGCGAGGACGGCCCCGTCGGGGCCGACGATCATCGTGTTACCGCGGGACAGCCAGTCGTCGTCGCCGCCGGGGTAGACCTCGTCTGCGCCGGGCAGCGAGCGGGGGATGTCGCGACCGTGCAGGCAGGTGTTGGTCCCGACGACGAACATCCGGCCCTCGCGGGCAATGTGGCGCAGGGTGGACGGCCAGGAGTCGGAGTTGTCCCAGGTGGGCGCGAGGTAGATGTCGATGCCCTGCTCGTACATCGCGGCTCGGGCCAGGGGCATGAGGTTTTCCCAGCAGATCAGTCCTCCGACGCGGGCGAAGCCCATGTCGATGACGGTCAGCGTCGAGGCGTCGCCGCAGCCCCACAGCGTCTTTTCGCCGCCGGTCGGCAGGAGCTTGCGGTGCACGCCGGCCACCTGGCCGTCAGGCCCGATGTACACGAGCGTGTTGTACAAGGTGCCCGAGGGCACGCGTTCGTTCACGCCGACCGCGAGCCACGTGCCGGCGCGGCGGGCTGCCGCCCCGAGCGCGTCGGTCACCGGGCCCGGGATCTCCACGGCCTCGTCCCACAGCCGCTGGTACCACTGGCGGTCCGACCAGGCCGGCAGGCGCCACACCCAGTCGGGATAGCCCGGGATGATCGCCTCGGGGAACACGATCAGGTGCGCCCCTTCCTGGGCGGCTTCGTCGACTGACGCGATGAGCCGCTCGACGGTCGCCCCCCGGTCGAGAAAGACCGGGGTCGCCTGGACGGCCGCGACCCTGATGGCTTCTACGGTCACTTCGTCCCCGAGGCCACGAGCAGCTCGCAGGGCCCGACGAACCCGTCACCGGTCTCGAACTGCGCCAACTTCGTCTCAATGGCGGCCCAGGCCGCCGAGCGCTGACCGTCGTCGAGACCGGAGAGCATCTGGTGGAGGGCTCCGAACGACTCCCGCTCGAATCGGACGCAGTCAGCCGCGGACGGCAACCGCAACGGTGACGGGACCGTCTCGACGTGGATGTCGCGGAACCCGGCGTCGGCCAGCACCGACTCGAGCACCCCGGGACTACCGAGGCTGAACGGCCCCGGCTGTCCCGGCTGGGGCGCGGGGAGCTGCGCCCGCTCGCGGATGATCGACACCGGCACGGAGAAGAAGCCGTTGCGGTCCGGGGTGGAGTACACGACCGCAGCGATGCGCCCGCCATCACGCAGCGCCCGCCGCATGCCAGCCAGAGCGGCCTGCTGGTCGGGGAAGTAGATGAGACCGACACGGGAGATCACCGCATCGAAGCTGCCTGACGGGAGGGCGTTGAGCGACTCGCCGTCGGCCTCGAGCGTCTCGATGTTGGTGACGCCTGCCTCGGCGGCGGCCTTGGCTGCGTACGTCAAGATGGTCGGCGAGATGTCCGTCGCCACCACCCGTCCGCTCGGGCCGACCCGGCGAGCAGCGACCAGGGACTGCCCGCCGGCCCCGGCTGCGACATCGAGGACGTGAGAGCCGCCGCTGATGCCGGCGGCGTCGACCATCGCCTCGGTCGCCGGCCCGAGCCAGGTCTCGAGGGTCGGTCCCCAACGGTCCCAGGCGTCGGCCGCGTCCTCCCACTGCTGACGGGTGGTTGTCTTGTACTGGACTGGATCGAAGCTCATGTCGCATCTCCTCGCGTTCGTGGCTTACCCACTACTGCGCCAGATCGAGGCACCGTCCGGAAGGTGTGGTCTGGCACTTCGCCAGACGCGATGACGGCGGCGTGGGGGCATGATGGGCGCCATGGCAGAGGGGTGGCACGCACCGGAGCTGGTCGGACGCGAGCCGCAGCTCGCTCGCCTCGCCGCCCGTCTCGACCTGCTGTCCCAGGGCGAGCGGGCGACGATCTTGGTGGGCGGCGAGGCCGGGATCGGCAAGAGCTCGCTGCTGCGCGTCGCGGTCGCCGGGGCTGCACGCCAGGGCGCACGGGTGGCCTGGGGTAGCTGCCTCGATGTCGACGGTGCCCCTGGCTACTGGCCGTGGACCCAGGCGCTCGACGGGCTCGTGCGAGCCGTCGGCATCGACCGTGCTCGCCACGCTGCGGGAGACGACGCCGCTCTGCTCGCGTCGATCATCTCCTCCTTCGGGAGGCCGTCGCACGTCGAGGCCTCCGCGCGCGATCAGCTGCTGCTCATGGACGCCACCGGCCGCTTCCTCGATGCCCTGTCCGCCGACGGACCGGTGGTGGTGGTCATCGACGACCTCCACTGGGCGGACGAGTCATCGGTGTCGATGTTCGACTTCCTCGCTCGGGCGCCGGGAACAGGACCTGTCGCCCTCGTCGCGGCGTATCGCCACGACGAGTTGCCGGCTGCCGTGCGTGCCCGCGTCGCTGAGTTGGTGAGCCGGAGCGAGCACCTCGAGCTCGCGGGTCTCGACGCCGGCGCCGTGGCCACCCTGCTCGAACGCCTCTCGGGCAGCGCCGTCGATCCTGACACTGCCGCGGCCATCCACGATCGCAGCGGCGGGCACCCTTTCTTCGTCCGGGAGCTGGCCTACCTGACGCAGCTCGACAACGACGCGCAGATTCCGACCGCCGTGCGTGACGCCATCGACCGCCGCATCGCGCGCCTGCCCGAGGCAACCGTCGACGTCCTCGAGGTCCTTGCCCTGCTCGGTTCCGCCCTGCTGCCCGATGTGGTCGCGGCCGTGTTGGGGCCGGCGACCCTCGACGTCGATGCGGCTGCGTCGGTCGCCATCCGGGCCGGCATCCTCGTCCGGCGCGACACCGGCATCGTGTTCGCTCACGATCTCCTGCGCGAAACCGTCGACGAGCGGATCGCGGTGCCACGACGGACCACGCTGCACCAGGAGATCGGCTCTGCCCTTGAAGAGCGCCGGGCCCGGGGCGTCGACATCGCCCCTACGGAGATCGCTCGCCACTTCGTCGCCGCAGTCGCCGTCGACGGGCCCGACCGCGCCATTCGGTGGGCGCTGGCCGCCGCTGCCGGCGAGCTTGCCGCGCTCGCCTTCGTCGAGGCGGCCGGGCACCTCCGTCGTCTCCGCGCCGCTCTCGCCGACGGGGCCGTCGCCGTCGCCGACCGCCGGCTCGTCGACGTGCTCGTGGCCGAGGCCGATGCGCACGCCCGCTCCGGCAACACGGTCGAGGCCCGGGGACTTCTCCGCCACGCCTCCGACGTCGCGGACCGAGCAGCCGACCCGGTGGGCGTCGCGCAGGTCGCGCTCGCGACCGCCGCGCTCGGGGCGCAGTTCGCCGTACGTCGGGACGACATCGTGCGTCACCTCGACCGCGCCCGTGCGCTCTTCGACGGTGTCGACGACGTATGGGAGGCGCGCCTCGCCGCCACCCTTGCCCGAGAGCTGCAGCACTCGGTGCCCGAAGACCGCCCCCGGGCCGGCCCGCTCAGCGAGCACGCCCTCGAGGTCGGCCGCCGGGCCGGCGACGACGCCACCTTGTTGACCTGCCTGCTCGCCCGGCACGACGTGCTCTGGACGCCCGGTGCCGCCAGCGAGCGAGCGGACGTGGCCCAGGAGATCGTCAGCGTCGCCCTGGTTCTCGGCGACGAAGAACGGCACGCCCAGGGCCTCCTGCTGCTCGCCAATGCCCTCCTCGAGCAGGGCTCGCCCGCCTTCGAGGCGGCGCTCGAGAACTGCGTCACCATCCTGGACGCGCTCGGGCAGCCGCACCACCGCTACACGGCGACGACCAGACGGGCGTGCATCGCTCTCCTGCAGGGGCGCCTTGACGACGCCGAGGAGCTGATCGAGCAGGCCGCGGCCCTCGGCGCGCACATCCGGGAGCCGGACACCGGCAACGTCCGCATGTCGCAGCGGCTCGAGCTCACGAGAGCCCGCGCCCGGCCCGATGAGCTGAAGGTGTTCGCGGCCGAGGCCGTCGCGCACTGGACGGGAGCGCCGGTGCACGCGCACGGGGTGGCGGCCGGGTTCCTGGCCCGAGCCGGTGACCTCGACGCCGCCCGCCACCACGTCAGCGCCGTCGTCGACCTCGGAACCTGGCGGATCGATCGCTCCTACCTGTGGTCGGTGTTCGTACGCGAACTCGCTCATGCCGCCATTGCCATCGAGGAACACGACCTCGCGGCTCAACTGCTCGACGACGTCGCGCCGCTCGCGGGCAGCTGCGGCGTCAACGGCGCCGTGGTCGCCTTCGCCGGGAGCCACGCGCAGACGGCCGGTCTGCTCGCGGGCGCCCTCGGAGACGAGGCCCAGTCGCGGGCGATGCTCGAGGACGCGGCCGCCACCTACCGACGCCTGGGAGCAACCGGCTGGCTCGCCGAGATCGAGTCGCACCCGACGCTGTCCGGAGCGGGGCCGGCTCCGGGCGCCGCGGCGATCAGGCGCAGGGGCCCGCTGTGGCAGATAGCCTTCGCCGGTCGGGAGGTCTCGGTTCCCCACAGCAAGGGAATGGCCGACGTCGCTCGGCTGCTCGCTGCGCCGGATACCGACGTCCACGTGCTCGACCTGATGGACGCGGTCGAACGGTCGGGCTCAGCCGGTGACCTCGTCGACCGGCGGTCACTGGCGGCCTACCGGCAGCGCATCGCCGATCTCGATGGCGACATCGACGACGCCGAGCGTGACCACGACCCCGAGCGGCGCTCGAAAGCCGCGTCCGAGCGCCAGGCGATCCTCGAGGAACTCGGGCGGGTCACCGGAACCGCTGGCCGGACCCGCGCCTTTGCCAACCATCCCGGCGAACGGGCGCGCAAGGCGGTCAGCGGCCGCATCCGCGACTCCATCCGCAAGCTGGAGCCGGTCCTGCCCGAGCTCGCCCTTCACCTCGACCGAAGCATCGTCACGGGCACCTACTGCCGCTATCGCTCCAACGGGACCGGCTGGCACGTGGGGACCGCTGACTGAGGCTGCAGACGCCTTCCTCAAGGGGCTTTTCAGCCGACGGACAGCACGGACGGCTCAGCCGGCGGACAGCACGTAGGGCGTGACCGGCTCGTCGAATCCCCGCAGCGTTTCAGGCAGACCGGGTACGGCGAGCCACCCGTCGCCGAGGACCTGCACCAACTCGTCGGCCGCGACCACCTGCCCCGGTTCGGCGACCGCCACGAGTCGCGCGGCGAGGTTGACCGGCGGCCCGAAGTAGTCGCCGTCCTGGGCGAGCACCCGTCCGTAGGCGACGCCGGCACGGACCTCGATGCCGGCATCCGACGCGCGCGGGTGGGCCACCAGGTCGGAGGCGATCCGCACCAGGTCATCCGGCTCCGCCGACACCCACATGACGGCGTCGCCGAGAAACTTCACGATCCGGCCTCCCCCGGCCTGGACGGTGTCGGTCGCGGTCTCCTCGAACACCGTGAGCACCTGCGACAGCTCGCTGAGGGTCAGCTGCTGGGAGAGCCGGGTGAAGCCCGAGAGGTCGGCGAAGCCCACCCCGCACCGGAAAGCCGCGCGATCCTCGACCTCCCGGTCGATGTCCTCGAAGTGCACCCGGGTCGCCTCCAGGTGCTGGCGGTGCATGGTGTCGAGCATCCGGCCGATCCGCGGCACGAGCTGGGTGACCGCGTTGTAGGCCCGGGCCGTCACCACCTCGTCGCCGCTGATCCCGATGTCGATGACCTGCATGCCGGTCCGCATGGCTGAGGACTCGGCCTCGGTGATCCGGGCCAGGGCAGCCCCCACGACGCGCGCGACCCCCAGGGCCGTCTCCTCGCCGAGGAAGGCGCGCACATCCAGGTAGGTCTGCAGCGCCTCCACATCGGCGTCCGTCAGCACCGGCGCATCGAGGCCGTTGTCCGGCAGCCCGAAGGTGCGCCAGCTGCGCTGCACCACCAGAGGATCGGCATTCAGTCGGAGCGCCGCCTCCCGCAGGGTCAACAGCCCGACGAGCGGCCGGATCCGCCGGTCCCCCGCGAGCGCGAACAACCGGCCCCTTCCGTGGGCGACCTGCATCTCCTTGAACGAGCAACCTTCCTCGGTCAGAAACTCCAGCAGCTCCAGGCGCTCCGGTGCGCCGGCGGCGGCAGCGTCATAGAGCCCGGCAGCGGCAAGAGCCTGAAGGTCCACCCCGACAGTGTGTCCTCACCGCCGGGCGGCGTCATGCCGACCATGCCACCGGCACCCGACCCGGCCATCAGCGCGAGCCGGCCATCAGCAGCCGAGCAGGACCAGGTCGCTGCCGGATCGCGTCTTGGTCACGTGCACCTGGGCCGGAATGCGCTGGCGCAGCTCGGCGACGTGCGACACCACTCCGACGATGCGGCCGCCCTCCCGCAGCCCGTCGAGCACGTCCATCACCTCATCGAGGGTGTCCTCGTCCAACGTCCCGAAGCCTTCGTCGACGAACAGCGCCCCGATCCGCGATCCACCCGCCTCCGCGGACACCACGTCCGCGAGGCCGAGGGCGAGGGCGAGGGAGGCCAGAAACGTCTCGCCGCCGGACAGCGTGGACGTGTCGCGGTCCTGTCCGGACCAGCCGTCGCGGGCCAGCAGTCCCAGCCCGGACCGCACCCCACCACGGGCCGCACCGTCGGTGTGGATCAGGGAGTAGCGGCCCTGGGTCATCCGGAGCAGCCGCACCGAGGCGGCCGCCGCGACCTCCTCCAGCCGGGCGGCGAGGACGAACGAGGTGAGCGTCATCTTCAGCCCGTTGGCCCCAGCGCCGGCGCAGAGGTCGGCGAGGGAGCGGACCTCGCGGGCCTGCTCCTCCAACGGTGCCAGCGCGACCAGCTCGGCCTGCAGCTCGGGCAACAACCGCTCCAGGGAGGTGCGGCGCTGGCGCCGCTCCCCCAGCTCCTCCAAAGCCGTGGCCAGCACCGCGTCGGCCTCGGCGAGCACCCCAGCCGACGCGTCGACGGGCGCCGGCTCGGTCAGGTCGACGGCGAGGGCCGGGTCGGCCAGGTCGGCGGCGACGGCGGCAGCCAGGTCAGCGGCGTCACGGAGCTTCGTCACCGCGTCAGCGCGCCAGTCCGCGGGTCGCCGCGCCGCCAGCCCCTGCTCGGCATCGGCGAAACCGGCGGCCACGGAGGCGGAGGCGGCAGCGGCCAGGGCCTGGTCGAGCTCCTGCTGAGCCCGCACCAGCGCCTCGCTGGCCGCGCTCGCCTGGTCCGCAGCGGAGGCGACCGTCGCGGCCCGGACGACGGCGGTGGCCAGGTCGGCCTCCTCGCCCAGGACCCCGGCGAGCTCGGCCGCGGCCGCGGCGGCCCGCCCGTCCGCCTCCGTCGCGCGCCGTCCGCACGCCTCGGCCCGGCTCTCGGCGGCAACCAACGCGGTCGCCAGGCCGGTCGCTTCGCTCTCGAGCGCGGTCAGCACGGCCTCGGTCGGCGTGATCTGGGCAGCCGTCGCCTCCAGGGCCGCCAGGTCGACGTCGAGGGAAGCCAGCTGGGCGTCGACCTGCGCGAGCGTCAAGGTGCCGACCCGATCACGCAGAGCAAGTGCCGTTGCCTGCTCGGCGGCCAGGCGGGCCTGGAGGGACGCGACGTGTTCCTGGGCGAGCTCGGCCTCGCGATGGGCCCGTTCCTCGTCGTCGGAGCTGACGCCCTCGTCACGCAGTTGGCTCGGGTCGGGATGCTCCAACGAGCCGCACACGTCGCACGGCACGCCGTCCTCGAGCCGGAAGGCCAGGACCGCGATCATCGAGTTGACGTTGGCGATCTTCAGGTCGAGGGCCTTCTGCCCCAGGGCCACGGCCGTTTCCCGCGCCGACAGCTGCTCCTCGGTGAGCACCGCGATCCGCGAGGTCACCAGGCCGAGGGCCACCACGTCGGGCCGCAACAGAGCGAGGGCGTCACGGGCGGCCCGCAGCTCCGGCACCCGGCCGGCGGCCTCCCGCGCCTGGGCGAGCACCGCCTGGGCGGCGGCCCGGCGGGCGGGCAGTGCGGTCCGTGCCACCTCGAGCGTCGCGCCCTGCGCCAGAGCGTCGGCCTGCTCGTCCCGCGCCAGCGAAGCCTCGGTCAGGGCTCCGACCCGGGTCACGTCGACGCTGTGCAACGCCTCGAGCCGCCCGGACCGTTCCCGCGCGGACGCCGCGGCCACCCGGAGCGCGTCGACGGCCAGCTCGGGGTCGAGCCCGGCAGCCCCCAACCCGGCACGGGCGACGTCGAGCAGCTCCAGCGCCTCGTCCCTGCTGGTACGGCGGTCGCCCACCGCACCGAGGACCGCAGCGATCTCGGCGGCGCGCGAGGCGGCGTCGAGCTCGGCCTGCAGCTCGCGCAGCTGCGGCTGGGCAGCGTCGAGCTCGGTCTGGCGCTCCAGTGCGGAGCGGCGGCGCTGTTGCAGGCCGGCCAGCGCGACGGCCGCCTCGGCCTCCGCCCGGCGGGCGTCGCGGCCCCCGGTCGCGGTGGCCACCGAGTCCGCAGCGGACGTCTCGGCCAGCGCCGCGGCGGACAGCAAGCCACCGGCCCAGGCAAGGGGGTCGGTAGACACGTCCGCCAGCGGATCTGCAGACACGTCCGCCAGCGGGACCTCCGACGCTTCCGTGAGCGGGACCGCCGAGGCAGCCATGACGGTCGGGCGCGTGCCTGCCGGCTCGGCCGACGAGGGAGCAGCCGGGGCACCGTCCACCAGCGCGACGTGGGCCACCTCGGCTATCCGGGCGACGAGTCGGCCCAGCGAGACGCGACCGGCGGCGACCTGCTCGGAGCAGGACCGTCGGCGGGCCACCAGCCAGGCTTCGACGTCGGCGAACCGCTCGGTGGCGAACAGCTTCTGCAGCACCGCGGCGCGGTCGACCGAGGAGGCCCGCAGGAACTGCGCGAACTCCCCCTGGGGCAGCAGGACCACCTGGAAGAACTGCTCGGCGGACATGCCGACCAGGTCGGCGATCTCGGCGTCGGCCTCTCCGACCCGGGTCGACATCGTCACCCAGCCGCCGTCGACGTGCTCCTCGAGCAAGACCTTGGCCTGCTCGGTCGTCGTGCCGGTGCCTCGGGTCTTGGCGCGTTCCTGCTGCGGGGACCGGGTGATGCGCATCCGCCGCCCACCGAGGGTGGCCTCCAGCTGCACCTCGGTCCGCACCGCCTCGGTCGCGTGGTCCGACCGCAGCCGCTTGGCGCTGTTGCGCACCCCGGGCACCCGGCCGAACAGTGCGAACCCGATCCCGTCGAGCAGCGTCGTCTTGCCGGCCCCGGTGGGGCCGTGCAGCAGGAACAGCCCCGAGGCGGCCAGCGCGTCGAGGTCGACCGAGACCGAGGCCGCGAACGGCCCGAACGCCGTCAGGCGCAGCAGGTGCGGAGTCATGCCGACCACCTCACTGCGGACGACGCCACGGCCCGCCACCTCATGCCGACACCGGCCGGACGGCCTCGAAGGCCTCGCCGAGCAGGGACAGCTCGTCGGTCGAGGCCGCCGTCCCCCGGACATGGGACACGAAGGCGCCGGCGATCTCCAGGTCGGAGCGGCCGGAGACGCGGCTCGCGTAGGAGTCAGCCGAGCGGGCCACCCCCGCCGGCTCGTGGGCGAGGACCAGCACGTGCGGGAACCGCGCGGACAGCCGGTCCATCGCGGCGTCGGGCCGGGCCGCGTCGGTGAGGACCACCGACAGCCAGTCCTGCTCCTGCCCGGCCAGCGCCGGGTCGACCAGCAAGGTGGAGAGCTCACCGCGCAACGCGGAGAGCCGTCGCGGCACGGGCGCCGCGACGAACTCGACCGAGGACAGGCCCGCCGAACCGACCTCGAGCAGCCAGGAACCCTTGAGGTGTGCCGCCTCGGAGAAGGAGTAGGCGAGCGGAGAACCGCTGTAACGCAAGGACTCTGTCAGCACCTGCGACCCGTGCAGGTGCCCCAGGGCGGAGTAGGTGAACCCGTCAAAAAGCGAGACGGGCACGGCGGAGACGCCCCCGACCGTGATGTCCCGCTCGGAGTCCGACGCAACCCCGCCGGCGACCCAGGCGTGGGCGAGCACCACCGACAGCGGTGGTGCCACGGCCCGGACCCGGCTCAACGCCTCGGTGAGCACACCCACGTGACCGCCGGCACCGAGCTCGCCGCGGACCGCCTCTGGCTCGAGGTAGGGGATCGCGAAGAACGACACCCCGTCGAGCACGATCGGCTCGGCGCAACCGGATACAGAGGTGCGCAGGAACACCCCGCTGGCGTCGATGAGCTCCGAGCCGAAGCCGAGCCGGCGGGCGCTGTCGTGGTTGCCACTGATGACCACGACCTGCGCGCCCGCGTCGCGCAGTCGCACGAAGGCCGACGAGCACAGCTGCACCGCGTCCAGCGGGGGCACCGCCCGGTCGTAGACGTCGCCCGAGACCAGCACCACGTCGACCTGTTCCGACCGGACCACCGAGACGAGGTGGTCGATGAAAACGGCCTGGGCGTCGCGCAGGTCGGCCCGGTGCAGGGAGCGACCCAGGTGCCAGTCGGAGGTGTGCAGAACTCGCATGTCCCGACCGTAGGTCCAGGGTCCGACAAGTCGGTGGACGCGCTACCCGTGCCTACGTGTCCAGGACCGACGAGCGGGTGGGGGTGCTGCTGTGCGGAGCGAACACCGACCCTGCGGAGGTCGGGTGACACATGGCGGAGGCGGGGAGATTTGAACTCCCGATGGGCTTGAGACCCAAACCGCATTAGCAGTGCGGCGCCATAGACCGGGCTAGGCGACGCCTCCTGGAGGCCCGAGGGCCGTCGACAGGGAATCTTAGCGGAGGTTGAGCCGGTGGACCCACTCCAACCCGTCGATCTCATCCATCTGCTCGCCGATCTTCACGAAGCCCAGCTTGTCGATCGTCGCGAGCGAGGCCACGTTGTCCGGCCGGACGCTCGCCAGGCAGCGCGTCGCCCCCTGTGCGGCGCCCCACGCCATCAACCCCCGCGCCATTTCGGTCGCGAAGCCCTGCCGCCGGAAGTCCGGCGCAACGGAGTAGCCGACCTCGACCATCCCCTCGTCGTCCGGTGGCGCGTGGAACCCGGCCCGCCCGATCACCTGCCGCGTCCCCTTGCGCACCGCGACCCGATACAGCCACGGCTCCTCGGCCGGGTCCGCCGCCAGCTGCCCGAGCCGCATCACCAGCACGTGCGCGTCCCCCACGAACGTCTCGTCCGTGATCTCGTACGGCGGATCGGTGGCCCTCGCCCCTGCCAGGTCGCCGTCCACGAGCAGCGCGAGCAGGGTCGGAGGGAGGGTGTGCAGCATCAGCCGGTCGGTCTCGATCACGCCCTCAGTATCACGGTTGCGAGCGCCGTACCCTGCTCTCATGGACAGTGAGACGGCGACCGATGTCATCGTGGTCGGAAGCGGTTTCGGCGGGTCGGTGACCGCGCTGCGGCTGGCCGAGAAGGGCTACCGCGTCACGGTGCTCGAGGCGGGTCGGCGGTTCACCCCGGAGACGCTGCCCAAGACGTCGTGGGACCTGCGCGCGTTCCTGTGGATGCCGCGGCTCGGGCTGACCGGGATGCAGCGGATCACCTGGCTCAAGGACGTCGTGATCCTGTCCGGCGCGGGCGTCGGTGGCGGTTCGCTGGTCTACGCCAACACGCTCTACACGCCGCCGGCTGCGTTCTTCCAGGACCCGCAGTGGGCCGAGATCACCGACTGGTCAGGGGAACTGGCGCCGCACTACGACCAAGCCCAGCGGATGCTCGGCGTCGTCGAGAACCCCACGACCACGCCGGCCGATGTCGTCATGAAGAAGGTCGCGACCGACATGGGCGTCGGGGACACCTTCCACCCGACCCCGGTCGGGGTCTTCTTCGGCGAGCCAGGGGTGGAGGTCGACGACCCCTACTTCGGCGGCGCGGGACCCCGGCGGACCGGGTGCATCCAGTGCGGCAACTGCATGATCGGCTGCCGGTATGGCGCGAAGAACCGCCTCGACACCAACTACCTCTATCTCGCTGAACGACTGGGTGCTCAGGTCGAACCCTTGACGACGGTGACCGCGGTCCGGCCGCAACCCGACGGCACGTGGATCGTGGAGACGGTGCCGACCGGGAAGCGCGGCCCGGTCACCCGGCGGACCTGCGGCCAGGTGGTGCTCGCCGCCGGGACCCTCGGCACCCAGAAGCTGCTGCACGACATGAAGGCGACGGGGGTGCTGCCCCTGCTGAGCGACCGGCTCGGGATGGTCACCCGTACCAACTCCGAGGCGTTGCTCGGGGCCCAGACCGCGCGGGTCCCGGTCGAGCCGTTCAGCGAGGGCATCGCGATCACCTCGAGCTTCCACCCCGACGCGGTGACGCACGTCGAGCCGGTCCGCTACGGCAAGGGCTCCAACGCGATGGGGCTGCTGTCCACGATCCTGGTCGACGGAAACCGTGACGGTGGTCTCGGCGGTCGTCGTGACGGTGGCCGGGTCAGCGGTCGTGACGGCGGGCGGCGGGTCCCTCGCTGGCTGCGCTTCCTGCTGCAGGTGCTCCGCCACCCCTACGTGTTCGCGCGGTCGATGAGCGTGCGGCACTGGTCGGAGAAAACGATCATCGTCCTGGTGATGCAGACCCTGGACAACTCGATCTCCGTCCGGCGCACCAAGCGCGGAAAGCTCACCAGCGCCCCCGGACACGGCGCCCCCAACCCCACCTGGATCCCGGTCGCGCACGACGCCACCCGGCGGATCGCCAAGGAGATCGGTGGCTTCCCCGGCGGCACCCTCGGCGACATCGGCAACGTCCCGATGACGGCCCACATCATCGGCGGCTGCGTCATCTCCCCCTCGGCCACGACGGGGGTCATCGACGCCTATCACCGGGTGCACGGCTATCCGACGCTGCACGTCGTCGACGGTGCCGCGATCAGCGCGAACCTCGGGGTCAACCCGTCACTGACCATCACCGCGCAGGCCGAGCGGGCGATGTCGCTGTGGCCCAACTCCGGCGACCCGGATCCGCGGCCGGCCCAGGGCGCTCCCTACCTGCGCGTCACGCCCGTCGCGCCCCGGCAGCCGGCGGTCCCGGCCTCCGCACCCGGGGCTCTCCGCCTCACCGTCCTCTGACCCACTCCGATGTGGTGGAACGACCCCACCCTGACGGGGTGGAACCACCACATCCGAGCCGGCCGTCAGTGGGTCAGGCGGCGCAGCGTTCGGTGCTGGCAGCGCGCGGGTCGGCGGTCCGGGCCGGCGACAGGCTCGGGCGCAGGCCGCAGAGGTAGAGCGGAAGCGCGACCACGAGCGCCCCCACCACCGCGTCGAGCAGGTAGTGGTTGGCGGTCGCGACGACCACCGCGGTGGTGCAGAGCGGATAGAGCCAGGCCAGGTGCCGCCAGGGCGTGCCGAAGGCGTGCACCACGACGACCGCGCACCACAGAGCCCAGCCGACGTGCATGCTCGGCATCGCCGCGAGGTCGTTGACCAGCCCGGAGACGCCGTGGCCGGAGCTCGACAGGACCAGGTTGACGGTGTCGACGGCGCCGCTCATGGCGTAGCGGGGCGGAGCCAGCGGCCAGGTCGCGTAGATGACCAGCGCGATGCCGCTCGAGAGCACCAGAGCTGACCGCAGCGGCGCGTAGGCGCGACGCCGGTGCCGCCAGAGCCAGGCGAGCAGCACGGTGGTGACGGCGTAGTGCGCAGTCACGTAGTAGTAGCTGGCCCCGACCTCGAGCCACGGATGACGGCTGAGGAACTGGTTGACGCCCAGTTCGCCGTACAGGCCCAGAGCCCGTTCGAAGTTGGCCACCTGGGTGGCGTTGTCGAACGCGACGCTGACCTTGTTGGGCGCGAGCAGGCGGATGGCCGAGTAGAGCGCGTAGAAGATGCCGATAGACACGATCTCCAGCGCCCACGGGAGGCGTCGCCACGACAGGCGCGTCGCGAGCACGTCCACCGAACAACCCTCCAGTAAGCCCGCCGCCGACATGGCGTGCTGACGACGACGCGACAACCGCTAGGTCGGCATCGTCAACTGAAGAGTCTACGGGCAGACCGGGTTCGTCGCGCAGGGCGCTTTCGTGGGGCTCGGAGCAGCGGACGGGCTTGCCGTCGGAGTCGCCTCGTCGGTCGGCTCGTCGGTTTCCTCATCCGTCGGCTCGTCGGTCTCCTCATCGGTCGGCTCGTCGGTCGCACCGCCCGTCGCCGAGGGTGAGCCCGACGGCCCTGCTCCCGCCGCGGAGGGGATCACGATGTAGCCGACCAGGTCGACGATCAGGTGGGTGGACGCGCCGCCACCGACGACGGACACCAGCGGGCTGCCGGTGCCGATCCCGACCATGACCTGGTGGGCCCGGTCGTTGCGGCTGGTCAGGCTCATCGTCGACGTGCCCGGCCGGCTGGTGCCACCGGCGTGCACGATGACGTAGCCGGCGGTGGCCTGCGACGTCGTCACCTGGAGGACCACGCCGACGGTGTTGGCCGGGAGGGCACCGAGGGACAGTGCGGTGGAGGACCCACCCGCACGCTTCCCGGCCGGTGAGGCGGTGATCGCACGACGGGTGTCGAGCACGCGCTTGGGCGTCTCCAGCGGCACGATCGTGCCGGAGGTGGCGGTCTTCGCGCCGTAGGTCCCGAGCAGGTCGACGATCGCGCGGGCGGACCCGACACTGAGGTCGATGATGAACGTGCCGTCGCTGTCCAGCGCGATCAACGTCTCGTTGGACTGCGTCTCCTTGGTCGTCGCGTTGACCGTGCTCGCCATCGGGCGCTCCTGGTCACCGGGGTAGGCGCTGAGGAAGGCCGAGATGCGCGGGGTCACCAGGGTCAGGTTGACGAGGACCCCCGTCGTCCCTGCCGGGCGGTCACTGGCCGGAACGGCGATCCGGGTGCCGCCCTCGGGGATCGCGTGGTCGAACAACCGCTTCGGCGTGCGCAGCTGCAGGGTGCCCGCGACGCTGACCGACGGGTCGGCGGTGATGTAGCCGATCAGGTCGACGACGAGCTCCGTGGTGCCGTTGCTGTGCACGTTGGCGACCAGCTGCTTGGTGTCGTCGAGCGCCACGGTGACCTCGTTGGCCTGGACCTGGCCCTTGGCCCAGTTGAGGCTCGAGGTGCCCGGGTCGGGGGTGCCCTCCCGGTGGACGACGACGTAGCCCGGGCCGGTGCTGCCGACCGACGTGACGTTGAGGACCGCTGCGGTGGCGCTGCCGGTGATCTGGCCGGAGAGGTCGACCGGGACCTCACCGGTCACCGGGCCGTCGACCGCACCGACCCGGCTGGTCGCGCGGGTGTCGAGCACGCGGACCGGGACCGGCATGGCCACGAAACCGCCCACTCCGACGGTCGACGTCGGCGCATCGGTAGCAGTCGGGCTGCCGGTCGGGGTGCCGGTCGGGGTCGCCGAGGGGTCGTCGGTGGGCTCCTCGCCCTCCTCGCCCTCCTCTTCCGACGGCTCCTCGGTGGCGGTCGGGGCCCCACCGCAGACGTCCCCGAAGGCGTAGGTGGCGGCGGCCGGTGCGGCAGCGCTGTCGGTGATCGTGGGTACGTTGGCCGCGCCGCTGACGGTTGACGTGGAGGCCTTCATGGCTGAGAAAGCCTGCCCAGCGAGGGCCGATCCGGCGGCCGTCTCGAGATCGGCAACCGCTGCCGAGAGCGTCACGGTGCTGTCCTTCGTGCTGAAGACGGCCGTGGTGGTCACCGGCTTGCCGCCCAGGGTGCCGGTCGGCGTGATCGCGGACGACGGCCGGACGGTGCGGTCGACGCCGAAGCTCCCCGCCTTCCCAGCCACGGTGAACGTGGTCCGGAAGATGTCGCCGGTGCCCAGCACGGGACCCTCCCCGAGCGCCGTGAGCTTGAGGATGGTCTGGAAGCGGCCTTCGACGACGGTGTAGGTCACCGCGACGAGGTCGATGTCCTTCTCGCCCGGGGCGGACTCGTCGCCGGCCGGGTCGGTGAAGGTCGGGCAGACCGCCTCGGCGGCGTAGGCGATGGGCACCAACAGCCCCGCTGCCAGCACACCCCCGGTGGCGACGCCGACAAGGGCGCGCTTGGTGAAGGGGGTCAGACGCATGGGAGAGCTCCTCGGCTGGGCTGGTCGCGGTACTGGCCGGAGAGATTCCACGCCGGGCCGTCGGTTCCTGCCTGATATGCGGGGGAAGTTAGGCGAGCACCAGGCTGGCCAGCAGCGCCCGGTGGTCGCTGCCCGGCAGGTCGAGCACCTGCGTCGATCGCACGTCGAAGTGCTGGTCGACGAGGACGTGGTCGAGGTGCAGCAGCGCGGGCCAGCCGACCCGGGGCGTCCAGGTGCGTTGCACCCCCGAGCCGGCGACCTCGGAGGCATCCCGGAACCGGTCGCCCATCAGCCGTCGCAACGCGGTGTTGTCGACGCTGGCGTTCAGGTCGCCGAGCAGCACGGTCGCGGCCGTCACGTCGAGCTGCCGCACCTGCTCGGTGAGCCGCGCATAGTCCCTGCGGTACAGCCCCGAGCCCCCGTCGAGGGTCGTCGGGAACGGGTGCAGCACCCGCACGACCACCTCCCGCGTGGGAGTCCGCACCACCGCGCCCGGCGACTGGAAGCGCGCCTCGAACGCCGGCAGGCTGTCGACGGGATAGCGCGACCACAGCCCGCTGCCGTCCACTTGCGGGTACGGCGCGAGCTCGCCGTACGGCAATTCCTTCTCGAGTCCGGCGGCCCGCAGCGCCGCGACGGCCTCCGGCGTCAGCTCCTGCGTGGCCAGCACGTCGACCCGATGCTCCCGCACCAGCTGCACCAGGGTGGCCGCGTCGGCCTCGCCGTAGTAGAGGTTGGCGGTCAGCACCGTCAGCGTCTGGCCGGCCTGCGGGTGGTCCGACACATAGAGCGGCGTGAGCCACCCGACGTTGAGAGCGATGAGTACGGCGGTCAGCAGGGCCATCCGACGGCGGTGCAGCAGCACCTGCGCGACGGCCAGGGCCAGCAGGGGCAGGAACGCCAGCGGCAGAAGGACCGCCGCGAGCACGAGCGGGCTCTGGCCGTGGTCGCCGACCAGCCGGACCAGCGTCGGCGCGCCCACGAGCACGGTCGCTGCCGCGAGCAGCAGGGTCAGGGGGCGACGGTCCACGCGCGCATCCTGACATCCTCCCCCTTGTGTGGGCGGCCGTAGGACTCCGCGTCCTCGTCGTGGCGCCGCTCCGTCTGGGCAAGGCGTGTCCCCAGTCACTAGAACGCGTTACAGTTTCGGGATGCAACAGCGTTTCGTGGACAAGGTCGCTCTCATCACCGGCGCCGCCCGCGGTCAGGGACGTGGGCACGCGGTCCGCCTCGCCCAGGAAGGCGCCGACGTCCTGCTCGTCGACGTCTGCGAGACCTTCCCGACCACCGGGTACGACGGGGCTTCCCTGGCAGACCTCGACGAGACGGTCGCCCTGGTCGAGAAGGAAGGCCGGCGGGCGCTGCCCTTCGTGGTCGACACCCGCGACTACGCCGCGCTGAAGGCCGCCGTCGACGCCGGGGTGGCGGAGCTCGGCGGGCTCGACGTGGTGGTCGCCAACGCCGGCATCTGCACCGGGTCGCGGTTCGTCGACATCAGCCTCGAGCAGTGGCAGGAGACCATCTCGGTCAACCTGACCGGCACGTTCCACACCCTGAAGGCCACCGTGCCGGTGCTCATCGCGCAGGGCCGCGGCGGCTCGATCGTCATCACGAGCAGCGTCGCGGGGCTGCGGGGGCTGCCGTTCCTGGCCGACTACTCCGCCAGCAAGCACGCCCTCGTCGGGCTGGCCCGCTCGGTCGCCAACGAGGTCGGTCAGCACGGGATCCGGGTCAACACCATCCACCCGGCGTCGGTGCCCACCGGCATGAAGACGCCGGGGCTGTTCCCCCTCGTCGTCGAGGACCAGCACACCCTCGGGCCGATCTTCATGAACGGCCTGCCCGCCACCCACTCCAGCGTCGAGGACATCGCCGCCGCGGTCGCCTGGCTCGCCTCCGCCGAGGCCCGGCACGTCACCGGCGCCGCGATCCCCCTCGACATCGGGACCCTGATGCGCTGAGGCCGTCTCGGGCGCGGATTTCCGGCCTTGTTCGACATTTGCCTCAGACACGCGCGGTGTGTCTGAGGCAAATGTCGGAGAAGCGGGCCGGCGAGGGGTCAGCCGGCGTCGGTCGTGGCCGGTAGTGGGCAGATCGGGCCTGGGGCCGGTGGTGGGTCAGCCGGCATCGAGGACGGCGTGGTTGGCGGCCTTGCGGTCGACCTCGAGCTGCTCGAAGCGGCCACCCTCGAGCCCCTTGCCGCCCCAGCCCGCGACGGCCCTGCTCCACGTCTCGTAGGCGACCGCTGCCCCCTTGGTGTCCCAGTAGTCCTCCTCGTAGCGGAACTGCCCGCTTCCGCCGTACTGCAGGACGGTGAGGCCGGCGAAGTCGATCGGCGGCTGCGCCGGGTCGGGGTGGTAGTAGCGGTTGGTCATGTCGAAGACGACCCGGTCGCCCTGGACGAGATACCAGTTGAGGACGGCGTGCACGTCGGCCCGCACCGCCATCAGGTCGGTGATCCAGGCCCGCACCGCCTCGCGGCCGTGCATGGTGCCGAAGACCCGCTCGACGTAGCGGACGTCCTCGGTCAGATGATCCGGCCAGTGCGCCCAGTCCTCGTTGATCGAACCGGTCGTCCAGATGGCCTTGAACGCGTCCTTGACCTCGCTGCCCACCGTGCTCCTCCTCCGCGCGACCGTCATGCGTGAAGATAGGCGGGTGCTGAAGGCGACGCTGCGACTGCTGGTGGTCGTGCTGTTCGTCGCCCCGCTCGTCCTGGTGCTGTCCGGCTCGCTGCGCCGGCTCGGGCTCCCGCCCCCCGATGGGCTCGAGCTGGTCCCGGCCGACGTGGCCCTGGACGGCTATCGCCGGCTGCCCGACGAGGTGCCGCTGGCGACCGCCTTCCGCAACTCCACCATCGTGGTGGCTATCGCCGTGCCGCTCGGGGTCCTCGTCGCGAGCAGCGCCGGCTATGTGATCTCCCAGCTCGCTCCGCGCTGGCGGCGGCGCGCCATCGGGGTCGTGGTGGTCATGCTCGTCGTCCCGCTCCCGATGTTGTGGGTCGCGCGCTTCGTCCTCTACCTCAAGCTCGGGGTCCTCGACACGCTCTTCCCGCTCATCGCCCCAGCGCTCGCCGCCTCCACCCCGGTCGCTGTCCTCCTTGCCTACCGGGCTTTTTCGCGAATTCCCCCTGAGCTCTGGGAGGCCGCCCGGGCGGAGGGCGCCAGCGCGCTGCGGACCTGGTGGACGGTCGGGTTGCCCATGGTCCGGGCCACCACGACGGCGATCGCCGCGCTGATCTTCAGCGTCCACTGGGGCGCATACCTCGATGCCCTGCTGTACGTCCAGTCCTCCGACACGACGATCCTGCCGCTGGCGATCGCAACCCTTCGCAACCTCGACCCGACCGAGCTCCCGATCGGGCTGGCCGGCGCGACTATCCTCGCGCTGCCCCCGCTCCTGCTGCTGCTGTTCGCGCAGCGACGGCTCCTGTCGTCCGTCGACGTCAGCACCGACCGATGACCCCACAACGAAGGACTTCGATGCCTAAGACGATGCGTACGACGGCGGCTGCCGTCGCCCTCGCGGTGGCCGCCCTCGCGGGGTGCGGCAGCAGCACGCCGTCCAGCTCGGTGCAGGGCGAGATCACCGTCGCGGCCGCGGGCGGCGAGGGCGAGGTCAAGGCGCTGCAGAAGATGGCCGACGCCTTCGAGAAGGCCAACCCCGGCGTCACCGTCACCCTCGACCTCGCCGGGGACCCGGGGGAGCTGATCTCCTCCCTCACGACCTCCTTCGCGGCCGGCCGCCAGCCCGACGTGTTCGTCCTCAACTACCGCAGGCTCGGTGGCCTGGCCGCCAAGGGCGTCATCGAACCGGTCCCGGCCGGCGCCACCGAGGGCCTCTACCCCAAGCCGCTGGAGGCCTTCACCTTCGACGGC
>JANOTZ010000148.1:0-4937 GCA_031416735.1 Frankiales bacterium | reverse complement strand
CCTTCGACGATCGGGCACAGGGCCACGCGATCGACACCCCGGATCCATGCGGCAACCCGCGCATGATGCTCGTGCTCCTCGACGGTGAGCGCGATGAGCACGTTGGCGTCGAGCAGGTAGGTCGTCATTCCTCGTCGAGTGCGGCCGCGACGTCACCCGACGTCACCCGACGGCCCACGCTCAGCACGGGGAAACCCGAGGTGGCATCCGTCCGGACGACCACCGGCTCATCGAGTTGGCCCAGTCCGCGCGCGGTGAGCTCCGCCAGGGTCGCGGACAGCGACTGACCACGAGCTGTCGCGAGTTCCTGAGCGCGCCGGTGGACGGCGGGTGGCAGGTCCACGGTGGTACGCATGACTGCATCGTAAGTGCATCACCCATGATGCGCAAGGGATGCATCGGTCTCGGGGAGCCGGTCGACGGCCGTGATCGTGGACGTGCCCGGTCAGGCGGCTCCACCCGGCAGGGTCCGGGGGCCCGCGAGGACTGCCAGGTCCGCGGCGGCCCGGCCGGCGGCATAGCCGTGGGCGTTGCTCACCGAGACGTTGCGGGCCTTGGTCGACGGGAACATCTGCTCGCGGGCCGCGGCGACCCGTTCGTCGTGCGCGGCCAGCAGCGGCACGAGGGCGGCGGTCCCGACCTCGGCGGCGACGTGCTCGCTGGCCTCCCGGAGCCGTTCACCGATGCGCTGGGCGTAGGCGACCAGGAACGACTGCCGGTAGGAGCGTTTCTGCCCACCGGCCTGCCGACCGCCGTGGAGCATCGCGCGGCCGGCCTGCACCAGCAGCGAGGTCACCATCAGGTCGGTCGCCACCAGGTCGCGCTCGTCCCCGATGACGGTGACGAAACCGAGATGCTCGGTCCACACGACCGAGCTGCGGTTGGCCTCGCCGACCGCGACGACCAACAGGGCTTTCGCCTGCACGTACGGCGTCTCCAGCCAGATCCGCCGTCCGCTCGCGACCTTCTGCGCGGGCCCCGAGGCCTCGACGAGCAGCCGGTCGAGGCTGTAGCGCGTCATCAGCTCCTGCGCCTTGGCCGACAGCGCCTCGGCCTCCTCGTCGAACTCCGTCGACTCCGCCTTGGCCAGCAGCGCCCGCACCCGCGCGAGCATCTTCTGGTTGACGGCGCCCTCACCCGATGACGCCTCCCCGGACGACGACGTCCCCGGTCGGTAGGCGCCGGGCAGCGGCAGGAGCATCTCGATCCGGGGCACGCCCATCAGCAGGGCCAGCAGCTCGATGCCCAACGTCACGGACCACACGGCGTCCCTGCGCTCCGCGCGCTGCCAGGCCTCGAGGGCGTTGCTCCCGGCCGGCCACGATGGTGGGGCGCCGACCTCGGTCAGCTGATCCAGCCAGTCCGGATGGACCAGGGGCGCGGCCCACGCAAGCATCGCCTGCGCGGTGACGAAGGACAGCACCCCCGTGTGCTCACGGGTGAGCTCCCGGCGCGTGAGCTCGTGGAGGTCCAGCGGCTGCCAGCCGCCCTTCCAGGTGTGCCCGAGGCAGTCGGCGAGCAGGTCCACCAGCACCTGCTGCACGCGCCGCGGGGTCTGTGCGTCGGCGGACGCGAGCGCGTTGAAGGCTGCCTCTTCGGCCGCGCCCCGGTTACCACCCAGCGTTGCCCGGGCCGCGGCGGCCAGGTCCAGGACCAGGTTGTCGTTGCTCACCGGTCCATTCTGCCGTCCGGCGCCCGGGGCCCGGATCCGGCAGTGGACGGCGGCTGACAGACTTGGGCCATGCGCATCGTGGCCCTCGCGGGCGGTATCGGCGGGGCCCGTTTCCTGCAGGGCGTCCAGCACGCCCTCCCGGAGGCCGACCTGACCGTCGTGGTCAACACCGGCGACGACACCACGCTGTACGGCCTGCGGATCTGCCCCGACCTCGACACCGTGATGTACACCCTCGGCGGCGGCATCGACACCGACCGGGGCTGGGGTCGGCAGGACGAGACGTGGCGGGCCAAGGAGGAGCTCGAGAAGTACGGCTCGCCCACCGCCTGGTTCGGACTGGGCGACCGCGACCTGGGCACCCACCTGCGCCGTACGCAATTGATGCTCGGCGGCATGAGCCTCACGGAGGTGACCGCAAGCCTGTGCGAGCGGTGGCAGCCGGGCGCCACGTTGCTGCCGATGAGCGACCTGCAGGCCGAGACGCACGTGACGGTCACCGAGAACGGCACGAAGCACGCCATGCACTTCCAGGAGTGGTGGATCCGACACCGCGCCGCCCTCCCGGCCCACGCCATCACGCTGGTCCACCACGGCGAGCTGCTGCCGGCACCCGGGGTACTGGAGGCGATCGAGGCCGCCGACCTGGTGCTGCTCCCACCGAGCAACCCGGTCGTCAGCATCGGCACGATCTTGCAGGTCAAGGGGATGCGGGAGGCGCTCACCGCCAAGACCGTGGTGGGGGTGAGCCCGATCATCGGTGGCGCTCCGGTGCGCGGCATGGCTGATGCCTGCCTCACCGCCATCGGGGTCGACACCAGCGCGGAGGCCGTCGGCCGGCACTACGGGAGCGACCTGCTCGACGGCTGGCTCGTCGACACCGCAGACGCCGGAGCAACCGTCCCGGACGTGCAGGTCAGGGCAGTGCCGCTGCTCATGACCGACCTGGACGCCACCGCGGCCATGGTGCGAGCGGCTCTCGACCTTGCTTGAGATCCACCCCGTCCTGGGGCTGCCCGACATCCGCCCCGGCGACAACGTCGCACAGCTGTTGGCGGACGCTTTCGCCTACCAGGCAGGCGATGTGGTCGTCGTCACGAGCAAGGTGGTCAGCAAGGCGGAGGGCCGGCTGATCCCGGCCGGGCCCGACCGTGAGGCCACCCGGCTGCAGGCCGTCGCCGACGAGACCGTGCGGGTCGTCGCGCAACGCGGCACCACCACGATCGCCGAGACCCGCCACGGCCTGGTGATGGCCGCCGCCGGGGTCGACGGAAGCAACGTCCGCGGTGACGAGATCGCTTTGCTACCAGTGGATCCGGACTCCTCAGCTCGCCAGCTGCGGGCCGACCTCGAGGCCCTCACCGGCGTGACGCTGGCGGTCATCATCAGCGACACCATGGGCCGGGCCTGGCGGGTCGGCCAGACCGACCAGGCGATCGGGGTCGCCGGCCTCGGCCCGATCCGCGACAGCCGCGGCACCACCGACAGCCACGGGCACGTGCTCGAGGTCACCGAGATCGCGGTCGCCGACGAGCTGGCCAGCGCGGCCGAGCTGGTGAAGGGGAAAGCCGGCGGGGTGGCGGCCGCAGTCGTGCGCGGGCTGGCTCCCGAAGCGGGCGGCACGGCGGGTGGCGGGACAGGCGGCCCGACAAGTGGCGACGACAACGGGCCCGGGGCGAAGGCGCTGGTCCGCCCGCCCCACATGGACTGGTTCCGGCTCGGCACCCAGGACGCCCACCAGCAGACCCTGTCCCTGCGGCGCACCGTGCGGGCCTTCACCGACGAACCGGTCGACCGGGATCTGGTGCTGAAGGCCGTTGCTGCCGCCGTCACCGCACCGGCACCGCACCACACCACACCGTGGCGGTTCGTCCTCGTCGAGCAACGACGCGACCAGCTCCTCGACGCGATGGCCGAGCAGTGGGCGACCGACCTGCGCACGGACGGGTTCACCGAGGAACAGGTTCAGCGCCGACTCACCAGAGGCGACGTGCTGCGGAAGGCGCCGTGTCTCGTCGTACCCCTGCTCGACCGCACTGGGGCGCACGACTACCCCGACGAAAGGCGGACGCGCGCCGAGGAGCGGATGTTCGTGGTGGCCGGCGGCGCCGCGGTCCAGAACCTGCTGGTGCAGCTCGCCACCTACGGCCTGGGCAGCGCCTGGGTCAGCAGTGCGCTGTTCTGCCCCGACGCCGTACGAAAGGTGCTCGACGTCGAGGGTGAGCCGCTCGGCGTCGTCGCCATCGGCCACCCGGCGCAGCAGCCTGCGGCGCGGGACCCGCGCGACCCACGGGACTACGTCGAGGTGCGCTGAGTCGAGGGCGCGACCCAGCCCAGGTCGACGAGCCGCTTGCGCAGCTGCATCCCCGAGACCGCCACCGCCTCCGAGTGCAGCAGGACCGCTACGTCATCGGGAGCCGCGTCCACCGCCGCTCGCGCGTCGAGGTAGGCCCGCATCGCTGCCTGCAGCGCCGGGTCATCGAAGCTCTGCGACGTCATGCGACAAGTCTGACATCAACCGGTTCACAACGCACGGTGATCCGCGATGGTCATCCGCGGCCCGAACTTCGGCTTGGTCGCGCCGCTGACCTCGAGCAGCCGCACCACCCGCTGCCGGTGGGGCCGCCACGGCTCGAGCAGCTCCACCATGCCCGCGTCGTCGAGCGGCCGTCCCAGCAGCGCCCACCCGACGAAGCTCGCCAGGTGGAAGTCGCCGACGCTGATCGTGTCGGCGTGCCCGAGCGCCCGCTGCGCGTCCTCCGCGGCGGTCCACTCCCCCACCCCGGCGACCGCCCGCAGCCGGGCGAGGGCCGCGGCCGGCTCCATACCGGCAGCCTCCTCGAGCCGCCCGGCGACCTGCGCGGCGGACAGCACCGTACGCATCCGCCGCGGGTCCACCCCGGCCCGGTGCCAGTCCCAGGACGGGATGGTGCGCCACACGGGCGCGGGCGGTGGAACCCGCATCCCCGCCGGCGCCGGACCTGGTGCCCTTTCGCCGTACCGGGCAAGCAGCCAGGCGTAGGCCTGCCGAGCCTCCTTGCCGGTCACCTTCTGCTCGATCACCGCCGGGACGAGCTGCTCGAAGACCCCGCCCGCGCGCGACAGGCGCAGCCCCGGGTGCCGCCGGTGCGCCTCGACGAGCAACGGGTGCCGCGCCTCGTAGCCCTCCAGGGTGTCCTGCGCCCCCTTCAGTTCCTGTACGGCGGATAGCGCGGGCTCCGCCCCCGGACCCCACGCCTGGGCGGCCACCTCACCGGTGCGCTGG
>JANOTZ010000147.1:0-10324 GCA_031416735.1 Frankiales bacterium | reverse complement strand
GGCGCTGATCCCCCGCCGGACCACCGAGCTCGTCTTCGACTGAGCGGACGCTTCGGGCTGGCCCGTGAGGACCACCACTGCCGCTGACGGCGGCTACTGAGGGCCCGGCTCGGCTCGAACGGGATACCAGGGTTGACCGGCCAGGCTCGGGAGCGTGTACGGCGCCAGCGCCCGGCGGATGAGGCCGATCGGATAGCGGCGTCGCTCCTGAGACCTGCCGTTCTTCGCTGTGACCAGCTCGCCCGGCGGACCGTGGAGAACGACACCTACCCATCAGGGATACGCCGGTGATCCGAGACGGTGGAGCATCACCTACGCGGTTCCGATCCGCTGCTCACACCAGGCCTCCGTCGCGACGCTGGGACCGGCACAACCCGCCCATCGTCGAATAGCAGTGGCCAGTCAGTCGACGGCGAATGCCAACAACCTGGTCGAGAGTCCTTCCCCGCCAACCCAGTTCCCTGTCAGGGTCCAGTTCGCTGTCGCACCGGGCCGCAGCCGCTGCAGCGTCATGCCTTGAGTGGGACAACTCAACGGCACCTGCCGCCCCGCCCCCTCGAACAACGCGGTGCCCACGCCCTTTCCGCACGGCAGCACGGCTGATGCCACGGTGCCACGCGCACGCAGCACGTCGTTGGCGGCGGCGTGAAGCCTCGGGTCCCCGGCGACCGTCACCTCAGTCGAGCTCACTCGGCGCTCGGCACGCTGGTCGACAGTCAGACGCACCGACGGGTCGAGCTTGACGCTGAGAGTCGCCGCTTGTCCCTCGAAGACGAGCACCGTGCGCCACCCTCCGGTTACCCGGGCGGCGATCTTGAGCACGAGTTCGCTGTTGTGGAGGAAGTCCGGCTCCAGTTCCCCGAGTGGCGCCTCGTTGCCGAGCACCCGGGCCTGCATAGTCCCCTGGTCTGTCAACTCGAACATCATCAGGCCGGCGCGGATCGGCTGACCGGGGGCGGGGCGACCCTCACCGTACTCGGCGATGAAGATGCCATTCGAGTTCGCCGACACGGCGAGCTTAAGCTCAATCCGTGTCGTCGCGACCCGATCGGGAACGCGGACCTCGATGCGCCCGCTGTTAGTCAGGTGCAGTACACGTGTTGACGGGCTGGCCGTCGTCGCTGGGGCGGCCGGAGCCGCGACGATCAGGATCACCACCGCGCCGAGCAGGACGAGGACGCGCCGGGATCGCTGCATGCATCCTGCATTCGGTTCGGAACGCCGGGTTCCTGCATGTCAACGGGGGCAATCGCGAGAAGCGCCCCCGGCGGCGCGGGCATTCAACGCCTCTCGGCGCCAGCCGAGAGGCGGCCCACACAGGCCTACACACGATCGATTGTTTTATACGGGCTGGGGGCTGCCTAACTTGGATGCCATCGCCTGCGAAACAACCAAGACAGGACCATCTCGGAGCCAGTTTCAGGAGGCGACGGTAACGAACGTTGCGAGGTCGGTAACGCCTGTGACCCACCGGCCGTCTCCGTGCCTGACGGTCGGCTAGTACGACGCTATCGGCTCCGCTGTGGCAGCCGTTTCGTAGTACGATTGCTCGTGTGGAGATTCTTCGATCCGCGTCTCGCCACGATGTCGACTCGGAGGACATCCTGCACGCTCTGGCTCACGCAGTCGTGGTCGAACAGATCGGGGACGATCCCTCTCGGTATCTCGTCCTTGGTCCCGACCGCGCGGCACGCTTCTTGGAGCTTGTCGTTCTCGATAGACCCCAAGGACCGGCCGTGATCCACGCGATGACGATGCGAACGCAGTACGAGAAGTACCTGAACAGGAGGCGATGACGGTGGCGAAGGCGCACGGCACGAAGCGTGACGGCACTCCCGTCACCGACGAGATGATCGAAGCCATGGCAGATGAGGCCGAGGGCGGCTACGACCTCGACGAACCCCGTACTCGCAACAAAGGCGGCCGACCGGCGATGGGCGAGGCGGCCGCTTCGGTGGAGTCGGTACGACTGGATCCAGAGCTCAAGCGCGACCTGCTTCTGCGGGCTGCCCGCGAACAAACGAGCGTCTCCGACGTCATCCGTCGCGCACTCCGGGAGTACGTCAAAGCCAGTTGATGTAAAGCCTGCTGGCCACCGTGGCTCGCCGTGCCGGGCGCCGAGGTAGTGCGTCACTACCTGCTCTGCCCAGGCTGCGGCCCCCGGCCCCAGGTGGCCAGCGGCATCTACCCGTCAGAGCGTCCGAGTCGAGGATCGCCAGCGAGCAGGCCATGCGCGTGCATGTCGTGCCAACCGTCAAGGTGCAGTGCCCGTTTGCGCCTGATGCCCTCGGGCGCGAACCCGGCCTTGGTGGCGACGCGACAAGACGCGGCGTTTCTTGTCGAGTGGTCGAGTTCGAGCCGGTGGAAGCCGATGTCGTCGAACGCCAAGTCCGCAACAGCGCCAAGCGCGCGAGGGGCGACCCCACGCCCGCGAGCCTCGGGGAGCACCCAGTAGGTAACCCCGGCGCGGCCTTCCTCCAGCGACAGCCCACCGATGCCGACCCGGCCCAGTAGAGAGCCGTCACGGGTGATCGCCCAACTGCCGCCGTCCTCTTGCCGCCAGCGGTTCAACTCATGGTCGATCCACGCCTCTGCTTGAGTGACGGACATCGACCGGGCGTGCCATTGGTGGATGTCGGGATCTGCGTAGGCGCGGACCAGCCCCGGTGCATCTGCACGCTCCCACGGCCGCAGCATCAGCCCTCCCACGGCCATCCGCGGTTGCGCTTGCGTAGACAGGCGGCCGGGCGGAAGAACCGGCTCCGACGTTGACCCAGGCTGCGTCACACCCCGCAACCTACTGACGGGCAGACACTACGGGTAAGGCCGCTTCTCCGGCCCCGTCGACGCGGCTTCAGGAAGTGAGTGTGGGGATGTGCCGAGCCGTGGCAACGTCCGCGAGGCGACTGTCGAAGGTAGCCAAGGCGCCGTTGCTCGTGATGGCAGACAGGAGTTCGCAGCAGTCGGGCATCTTGAGTCCCGATTCCACCCGAAGCTCGGCCAGTTGAACCGCGGCGTCACGGGGCAAGGGAATCTCGGTGACGCCGATCTCCAACAGCATTCGCTCGGCCGCCTTAACGCGACCTAGTCGGGTTGGGGCTACGAGGGCCTCTGCCAACGTCACCGGGCTGACACCGAACGAGTCGTCGGCCGCTTTGCGCAAGAGCGCCAACGCTGCCTCGTGGTGCGCGTCCTGGTCGAAGATGAACCCGATGAGCACGCTGGCGTCCAGCACGATCATTCGGGCCAGTCCTCACGAAGCTCGGCCAGCAGGTTGGGGTCGTACCCGTCGGAGAAGGCTCCACTCCACCGATCGATGGCAGCGAGCCTGCTCCGGACCACCTGGTCGTGCTCGATCTGGGCCGCGTGATGTCCCTCCAACGCCAGCCGCACGAGCAGCGCTGAGCGGCTTTCGCCCGGCCAGCGCCTCGCGGCGTCGTCGAGCGCCCGTTTCAGCTCATCCGTCTCCGTGACAAAGACGCGAGGTCGGGTGGTAGGCACCGGTGGAGTGTAGCACCTAGCGTGCAAGTGCTACACCTGACCGTGCAGGCCCCACTCGGGATCCCCATCGCGCGTCCCCAATGAGGTGAAGGGCGCCTGCTCCCGTTCGGCAGGGTCGGTTGCGCCGGACCGGGATAGTTTGTCCTGCCCACCCGAGCTGACTGGCGGAAATTCCCCACTCCGACGGCAGTGGGACCGCGATCAACCTGCTATCTCCCGTCCGAGACGATTGGTCTGAGGACTAAGGGATCTGCATCCAGACGCCCAGCGTCTGCCCGAGGGTGACGCCGCCGCTGTCGCCGAAGCTGCCTCCGACGCCGACGTCTCGGGTACCGACTTCGCTGCTCGCGGTCACGAAGCCGCCCATCCCGCCGTACGTCTGCCCGGCCACATGCACCTCGTAGGAGTAGTGGCCGCCGACACCGTCGGGGCAGTGCGGTCCGTAGCCGAGGGCCGGCGCGTCGCCCTCATCGGCCCGCGCGCAGATCGACCATTCCTCGAACGCCGGCGACGCACTCCCCTTGGCGGTGGCCATCACCCAGGTGGCGACGTTGCCCTTCAGCGGGGCCGTGGCGCCGAAGGTCACCAGGGTGTTGTCGATGCCGTCCCGCCGCGGCAGGGCCTTCTGGACGCTCGCCAGGTTGGTGCGGGGGCTGAGCTCGGTCGTCCCGCTGTCCAGCCCGTGGAGGGTGAGGGTGATCCTCAGGGGGCTGCCATCGGCGAGCACGGTCAGCCGGTAACGACCCTCGTGCAACAAGATCGCCGGTGGTGTCGTTGAGTCCGGGCAGTCGTAGGCCACGGGGAAGGCTTCCGGCGTGCCGGTGCACTGCTGCGTCCCGGCGTAGCTGCCGTACGTGTGCTGCCGACCGCCAAGGAAGGCCGGGAGTCGTGTGCTGCTCAGGGAGTCGGTGAAACCGCCGACCGTCGCAGACTCGCGCTCCAGCCAGAAACCGACGAGGCGACCACCACCGGAGAACACCACATCCGGGTTGCCCTCGACCTTCGCCGAGACCCGGGCATCGACGGGGACGACGACGTCGACGTAGCCGCTGCGCTGCGCAGTCAGGACCGTCGTTGCGGTGAGCTCGACGGGGGCCACCACCCGCGCCTGCGCCGGCACGGCGAGCGCGGCGGCGAGCAGCACGGTGGTGGCGATGAAGGGTCGGGGCAGGCGCACGGTGTCTCCCTGGTCGGCTGGGCGGGTCCTCAACCCATGACGAGCACATTCGACACGAACCGGTTCGCACCTTTTCGACTCGTCTGTGGGTGTGAGCCAGATGACAGGAGCGCTGAGCGTGCCGAGCCCTGCAACACTGCTCGCCGTGGGGACGCGCGAGGAGCAGTTCCGGGCGTTCTACGCGCTGGAATACCCCACGCTGGCCAGGTACGCCTACAAGCTCGTCAACGACACCGACCAGGCCCACGACCTCGCGCAGGAGGCGTTCAGTCGCATCTACGGCCGGTGGGTCACGGTCGACGAGCCGCGGGCCTACCTCTACGGCATCACCACGAACCTGGCCCGTCGCACCTGGCGCAACCGGGCTCGCGACGCAGCCGTGATCGACCAGCTGAGCAGCCGACCGCAGGCGCACGTCCCGTCCCACGACAGCGCGGTGGTTCTGCGCGCCAGCGTGCAGGGCATCCCCAAGAAGCTGCGCGATGTCGTGCTGCTCCACTACTTCGCCGACCTGTCCGTGGCCCAGGTCGCCACTGCGGTCGGCCGCCCGGAGGGCACCGTGAAACGACAGCTGTCGGAGGCGCGGGCGCTGCTCGCCGTCGCACTCGGAGGCGACCATGACTGAGCCCGACTTCCCCGCCACGCCCGCGGGCGTCGACCAGGTGATCCGCCGTGGCAACCTGCGGCGCCTCCGGAGCGCCGCCACCACGGGCGTCACCGCCCTCGCCGTCACCGGGGTCGTAGTTCTCGCCCCCTGGCAGGGACCAGGGGGCCGCGACTCGCTGACCCCCGCCCGCGATCCGTTCCCCACAGCCAGCGCCTCACCGACCCCGGGTACGGCGGAACCCTCCGCCGACCCGACGGCCACGCCCACTTCCGAACCCACAGGGGTGCCCGCCGCGACCGCCACTGCCTTGGTCTCCCCGCCGACGTCGACGGGACCGAAGCCGGTGACGGCACCGAGCCGTCGTACAAGCCCTTCGCGGTCACGGAGCCCGATCACGCGGGGTACGTCCTCCTTCGCCACGAACGACCTGTGCCAGGAGGACCAGGGGCACGCCCCGCAGGGCTGGTGCCTGCGCTACACGGGACCGACGACCGCACGCCGCAGTGTCCCGGTGACGCTGCGGATGGAGCTGTGCCGGCTGGGGACGTTTCCTGCTCAGACCCTGACCTTCGGGTCGACCCGTGAGATCACGATGGTTGTCGACACCACCGGGTGGGAGGCCGGTCAGGGCGAGGGCTTCACCAGCCCGGGGCGCACCGTGACGGTCCAGCCCGGCACCTGCCTGACGTGGGCGTCGACGTGGGACACCCGCGGGGCGGACGGCTTCCTGGTGCTGCCGGGAAGCTATGGCGTCGGGGTCGGGATCGAAGCCAGCGGCCTGGCGCTGTCGTCGAGCTCGAGTGACACCCTCGACGTGAGCGAGTAGCGACCGCAGGCGCGGGAATTGCGCGACCTCAGGCGCGGGAGTTGCGCGGGCTCAGGCGATGGCGCGCAGGGCCCATCCGCGGTCGCGCACGTTGCGGAACAGGTCGACGCCGGTCTTGGCACGCAGCCGGCACAGCTGCACGTCGACGCGGCGCGACGGGGCGGTGTCTCCCCAGCAGATCCAGTGCAGCTGGTCCCGGCTCCACACTCTGCGCGGAGCCGCGAGGAACAGGGCGAGCAGCTCGACCTGGCGTGGCGAGAGGTCCACCGGCTCGCCCTCGCGCGTGACGACGTAACCAAGGAGGTCGACGTCGAGCGGCCCGGCCGTCAGTGGCCCGGCAAGTGAGACGCCCGCCTGACCTGCGCGGCCGGCGAAATCGCTGGCGCTGGCGACGGAGCGCAGCATGGGGGTGGGTTGGCGGGCCGGCATCAGGGACGACGTGGATGTGGGCGCGAGTGCTGGCGCGGCGGTCGGCGCGGCATGAGCCATGGGGTTCCTCCGGGGTGTCCGTGTGCGTGTCAGGGACGCTAGGCAGCGCGGGTTCCCCCCAGGTGACCCGCGCGTTTCCGGCGGGTACCGAGAACCGCACAGCCCCCGGCCTGTGAATCAACGCCGACGACGCCGGGGAGCTGTCCCGAAGATCGAGCGGCTGATCTCCCGCCCCGCCGCCGAGGCTGCCGAACGCGCGAAGGACGTGAAGACGCCCGATCCGAGCACTCCAGCGAGCATTCCTCCACTCCCGCCCCCTCCGCTGGGCCGCGACTCGTCGCGGTTCCCTTCCGGCTCCGTCGAACCACCCGCCGTTTCCTCGGGAGGGGCGACCTTGGCGATCAGCCGTTCGTAGGCCGAGTCGCGGTCGACGGGGGTGCCGTAGTCACCCTGCAACGTCGAGGCGTTGACGATCGCCTGCTGCGCCACAGGGTCGAGCGGCGACATCAACGACGCTGGTGGCCGCATCCGGGTCCAGGCGACCGGGGTCGGCGCGCCGTTCTCGGAGAGGATCGTGACCACCGCCTCGCCGATGCCGAGCGCCTGCAGCAGCTCGCCCAGGTCGTCGTACACGTCGCTCTTGGGGAAGGTGCCGACCGTCGCCTTGAGGGCCTTCGCGTCGTCGGGGGTGAAGGCGCGCAACGCGTGCTGCACGCGGTTGCCGAGCTGGGCGAGCACGTCGGACGGGACGTCTTTGGGTGTCTGGGTGACGAAGAAGACGCCGACGCCCTTGGAGCGGATGAGGCGCACCGTCTGCGCGATCGCATCGAGGAAGGCTTTGCTCGCGTCGTCGAAGAGCAGGTGCGCCTCGTCGAAGAAGAAGACCAGCTTCGGCTTGTCGACGTCACCGAGCTCCGGCAGGTCGTGAAACAGGTCGGCGAGCAGCCACATGAGAAAGGTCGAGAACAGCCGCGGCTGGGCCTGCAGGCCCTGCAGCTCCATCACGCTGAGGATCCCCTTGCCGTCCGCGGTGGTGCGGAGCAGCTCATGGGAGTCGAACTCCGGCTCGCCGAAAAAGACGTCCCCACCCTGGTCCTCGAGACCGATCAGCTCGCGCAGGATCACGCCGGCGGTTGCCGAGGAGAGCCCACCGAGCCCCTCGAGATCAGCCTTCCCGTCGTCGCTCGTGAGGTGGGCGATCACGGCCCGAAGGTCTTTCAGATCGAGCAGCGGGAGCCCCGCCTTGTCGGCGAAGTGGAACACCAGGCCCAACGAGGACTCCTGCGTCTCGTTGAGCCCCAGGACCTTGCTGAGGAGCACCGGACCGAACGACGTGATGGTGGCTCGGACGGGCACGCCGGTGCCACCCTGGCCGCCGAGGTTGAGGAACTCGACCGGAAAGCCCTTGGCCTGCCAGTCGGTGGCGGTGTCCGCCGCCCGCTTGGTGATCCGCTCGCTCTCGACCCCGGGGGCGGCCATGCCTGAGACGTCGCCCTTGATGTCGGCGTGAAACACCGGCACCCCATGGTCGGACAGCTGCTCGGCGATGAGCTGCAAAGTCTTGGTCTTGCCCGTGCCCGTTGCCCCGGCCACTAGGCCGTGCCGGTTGAGCATCGACAGGGGCATCCGGATCCGGGCCCCTGGATGGGCATCGCCCTCGAGGACCAGTGCGCCCAACTCGAGAGCGGGACCGTCGAACGCGTAGGCCTCACCGAGCTTGTCCGCGATCTCGTTCATGCACCCAGAACCTAGTGCGCGGAAGAGGCTTTGGCACCCCCTTGGGCCCGGGCCTCGTAGGCTGATCCGGTGACCGACATGCTGGTGTGGATCGACTGCGAGATGACCGGGCTCGACCTGGGCACTGACCTGCTCATCGAGGTCGCCGCCCTGGTCACCGACTCGGAGCTCAACGTGCTCGGGGACGGGGTCGATGTCGTCATCGGCGCCACTGCCGAACAGCTCGAGCGGATGCCGGACGTCGTGAAGGCGATGCACGCCTCCTCGGGTCTCACCGACGAGGTGCTGGCGTCCACGGTGACGGCCCGCGAGGCGGAGGAGCTGGTGCTCGCCTACCTCCGGGAGTTCATCGAGCCGGGGAAGGCGCCGCTGTGCGGCAACTCGATCGGCACCGACCGGGCGTTCCTGGCCCGTGACATGACCGAGCTGGACGCATTCCTGCATTACCGGATGGTGGACGTGTCGTCGGTGAAGGAGCTGGCCCGCCGGTGGTACCCCCGGGCCTACTACAACTCACCGAAGAAGGCCGGTGGCCACCGAGCGCTCGCCGACATCCTCGAGTCGATCAAGGAGCTGAAGTACTACCGCGCGGCGATCTTCGTCCCCCAGCCTGGTCCCTCGACCGACGAAGCCGCCGCAATCGCCGCATCCTTCGCGACGCCCCCGCCCCAGGACGGCTAGACTTCTCGCGTTCCATGGTGGGTGTAGCTCAGCTGGTAGAGCACCGGGTTGTGATCCCGGTTGTCGCGGGTTCGAGCCCCGTCACTCACCCCACGAAAGCCCAGGTCAGAGTCATGACCAACCAGTCAGTCCCCCACGTGGGGGACTGACTGGGGGGCACCGGCGGCCTCGATCGAGACCAGGGGCCAGCACCGGGCGTACTGGCGCACGGCCCAGACCACACCCCAGCGGACCTCCGAGGCCAATGAGCGAGGCGTTTGCCTGAACCACGTCGAGGAACCTGCTTCTCTGTTCTTGTGGACACCATCGGGGAGTATGGTGTCCACATGACCGACGTCGGGGTCCGAGAGCTCAAGCAACGGCTGTCGGAATACCTGGACCGCGCCGCGGGCGGTGAGGTCGTGCGCGTCACAGACCGCGGTCGCCCGAAAGCCCTCCTGGTGCCGCTTCCCGGACGGCTTCGCCTCGACGACGGCATCGCGCACGGCTGGGTCACGCCGGCATCAGCCGTCCTCCCCACCCGCCATCGGCGCTATCCAGCACACCGAGCCGTGCTCGACGTGCTCTCCGAGGACCGCGGCGAGTGACCCTCTACGTCGATAGCAGCGCACTGCTCAAGCGCTACGTCGAGGAGCCGGACTCCACGGTCGCCGAGGAGCTGTTGCACAGCGACCCGTCGCTGGTGACCTCCCGGCACACGGTGGTGGAGGTGCGCCGCAACCTGGCCCGCCTCCTGGAGTCGCAGGCAGCCAGCGAGGCCAAAGAGGCTTTCCTCAGCGACATGGCGGCATTCGCACTGGTCGAGCTGGATGCGGCGACGTGCGAAGCCGCAGCGACGATCGCCGAGCTCCTCGGGGTGCGTACCCTCGACGCGCTCCACCTGGCTGCTGCACAGAGGCTTGGCGGGGCAGCTCTGCCGTTCCTGACCTTCGACCTGCGCCAGGCGCAGGCGGCCCGCACCCTCGGCTTCACCGTCATCGGCACCTGACCGCGGGGTACATGGCTCACTCGCACCGGCGAGGTGCAGGGGGGGTGCGAGTTCGACGGCTCTACCGTGCGTGTTGAGCAGCGGTTACAGGGCCAACCGTTGCCTGGGTCGGTCAATGTCGGGCCTGCCTCGCTCTCGGCTCCCTCACCGACCGCCGCGCTCGAGGTGCTCGCTGCGGCAGCCGTCCGCGCAGCACCAGAACGTCGTTCCGTCGACCTCCAGCGGCCACAGGCCGCCGCTCATCGCGCGCCGTCTGCCGTCACGGTCTCGCGGGCCTGTGCCTTCGCCTGGGAGTCGGGAATGTTGGCCTGCGACGGGCGGTAGCGGCGCAGCCGGTTGGCGTTGCCGACGACCGACAACGACGAGAGCGCCATCGCC
>JANOTZ010000146.1:0-17962 GCA_031416735.1 Frankiales bacterium | reverse complement strand
TTGGACCCGGGCCATCGCGACCTGGGGCGGTTCGTTGTCCTCGGCCGCGCGCAGCGCCCGTCCCGCGACCGACAGCACCGCGGACGGCAACCTGCCTTCCTCACCGTCCGGCAGGTCGGCCAGCGCGGCCTGGACGCCCGGTGTGGTCGACTCGACCTGCCAGTCCTCCGACAGCACCAGCAGCCCGGGCGGCTGCGGACCTTGCGGATCGATGGCCTCCCCGACAAGCAGCGCCCGACGGGCGCCGTCAGCCAGGTAGGGCGCCGCGGCGCGCAGCCAGCGCTTCTCGGCGTCGTCGAACATCGCGGCGCCCTTCTCGCGGTAGAGCCCGAGAGCGCCCCACACCTCACCGGACGACGTGCGCAGTGCGGCGATCAGCTCCTGGTCACCGCCGTACTGGATGTTGACCTGCCAGCGGGGGCTGCCGCTGGGGTCCCCCTGGGTGGCCTCATGCAGTGTCGACAGCCCACTCGGCGAGCGGGCGACGTCGGCCACCTGGTTGACATCGTCGCCGTAGTACTCCATGGCGAGCCATTCCGGGGGAAGGGCCGGCATGTTGGCGTTGTAGTGGCTGGTGATGAGCAGGGACGTCGGGTCGATGGTGTACCAGCAGGGCTGGTCGAAGTAGGGGACAGCGGTCGCCATGACCGCGGAGGCCTCCTGCCAGAAACCGACGAGGCTGCTCGGCTGGGCGGCGAGCGCGATCAGCTTGTCCAGCGCCCGCTGCCTGCTGTGCTCGCGCATGACCGCATCCTGGCACCGCGTCCTCCAGGTGGGTACCTGTGCTTGTCCGGTGTCGGCCGAATTTGTGACCTTGGGCATACGCCTGCACGCCTGAAGTGCAACCCGAGCGGTCACCGGCGATCACAAAGTGGGGCAAATGCACATTCTACGATTGCTAGGTTGCGAGGTCTCTTCCCCCCACGCTTGAGGAGCTCGCATGCTGTCGACCGGATCGCGCCCGATCATCGACGCCACCCTGCCGCTGGTGGGGGGACGCATGCCAGCAATCGCGAAGAACTTCTACGGCCGGTTGTTCACGGCCCACCCGGAGCTGTTCGACGGCCTGTTCAGCCGGTCCAACCAGAAGGACGGCTCGCAGCAGCAGGCCCTGGCCGGCAGCGTCGCCGGATTTGCGACGCACCTGATCAACAACCCGGGGACCCTGCCCGAGGTGCTGCTGTCCCGCATCGCCCACAAGCACGTCTCGCTGGCCATCACACCCGAGCAGTACGACGTCGTCTACACGCACCTGTTCGGGGCCATCGCCGAGGAGCTCAGTGACGTCATCACCGCCGAGATCGCCGCGGCCTGGACCGAGGTCTACTGGCTGATGGCGCACGCCCTCATCAAGCTCGAGCAGGGCCTGTACGCCGGCGCCGCCAGTGACCAGCGCTCGGCGCCCTGGACCGTCGTGTCCAAGGAACGGGCCGGGAACAGCGCGCTGACCTTCACCCTGGAGCCGGCCGACGACACCCCCGTCACCGCGGCCCAGCCGGGCCAGTACGTCAGCGTCACGGTGGCCATGTCGGACGGGGTCCGCCAGGTGCGGCAGTACTCCCTGTCGGACGGCACCGGGTCCAACCGGCGGGTCTTCACCACCAAGCTCGACACCGACGGCGAGGTGTCGCCGGTGCTGCACCGGGACGTCCAGGTCGGCGACCAGCTGATGCTGTCCAACCCGTGCGGCGACATCACGTTGACCCAGGGCGATGGACCGCTGGTGCTCGCCTCCGCCGGGATCGGCTGCACGCCTACCGCATCCATCCTCCGGTCCCTCGCCGAGCGCGACTCCGGCCGGGAGGTGCTGGTGCTGCACGCCGAGAGCAACCTGGAGAGCTGGGCGTTGCAGACCCAGATGCGCGAGGACGTGGACCTGCTGGAGGCGGCCGAGCTCGAGCTGTGGCTGGAGACCCCCGCCGAGGGAGCACACGACGGCTTCATGTCCCTGGACGGCGTCGCCCTCCCCGAGAACGCCTCGCTCTACCTGTGCGGACCGCTGCCGTTCATGCAGAGCATCCGGGCGCAGGCGCTGGAGTCCGGGATGCCGGCCGACCGCATCCACTACGAGGTCTTCGGGCCCGACGTGTGGCTCGCCGGCGTCTGACCGGGCCAGGGGAACACCACCTTCTTGGTATGTCGCCTGGTCCGCGGGGGTCTTAGCGTCCGCGGTCCAGGACCTCCCAGGGAGACGACATGACCGAGCAGACCACCGCGGTACGACTTCTGGCTGCCACCGCCGGCATCCCCGACCCGGCACTCGGCGGGGTCCAGGACCGCTTCATGATCGACGGTGCCGACACCGGTGGCCGCTTCGCCCTGGTACAGCACCTGTTCCCACCCAAGGCGCTGGCTGCGCCGATGCACCGGCACCACGATGAGGACGAGTACACCTACGTCCTCACCGGCCGGATCGGCTTCGTCATCGAGGGTCGCGAGCTGGTGGCGGGGCCAGGCGACCTGCTGTTCAAGCCACGCGGCCAGTGGCACACCTTCTGGAACGCCGGCGACGAGCCGGCCAGCTGTCTCGAGCTGATCTCCCCGGCCGGCCTGGAGCAGCTGTTCCGGGCGATGGCCGAGCAGCCACCGTCCCCCGAGTCCCTGGCCACCCTCGCCCGGGACTTCCATTGCGACCTGGACATGGACGCCACCCTGCCGCTCGTCGAACGCCTCGGCCTGGCCTTCTGACGCGGGTCCCGGGCGACTCCATTGTGTGTAACCGCCTCCCTATACTTTGCGGGGCCGGATTCGTAGTATGACGGCATGGCCTCCATCGAAGCGAAGGTGACCCGGAACGGGCAGATGAGCTTGCCCGCCGAGCTCCGGCACCGCTGGGGCGCCAGCTCGGTGCTCGTCATCGACCGGGGCGACTACGCCATCGTCCGACCGATCCCGCCGGACACCGTGGCCGCCCTCCGCGGAGCGCACGCCGGGCCCGGGCCGAGCACCGAAGTGGCGCGCGCCCTCGACAGGGCCGACGACACGGGACGGCCCGGCAAGCCACGTTGACCGTCCTCGACGCTTACGCCGTCCTTGCCTACCTCCGGGACGAGCCGTGCGCGGACGCCGTCGCCGCGCTCCTGCGCGGGACCACCCTGTTGTCCGCGGCCAACGCCGCCGAGGTCGTGGACCAACTGACTCGGGTGTACGGCAGCGACCCCGACGACGTGCACGCAGACCTGGCACTCCTCGCGAACGCCGGGATGCATCTCGCGCCGGTGACCGCCGATCTGGGGCTACTCGCCGGGCGGCTTCGCGCGAAGCACTACCACCGTGACCGCATGGCCGTGAGTCTGGCGGACTGCATCGCAGCGGCTACTGCTCTCACCACCAACCTCCCCCTCGCGACGTCCGATCCTGCCTTGGCTGCTGTCGTCCGCACGGAGGGCGGCCAGATCCACGGCCTGCCTGACAGTCGCGGAGTCAGTCCGTAGCCGCCGTACGTGCTCGTCGCCGAACCTGCCGAGGCTCCCGCCGTACGCGCCTGAGAGACTGTGGCGTGTGACTGAGCTGCTGACCGACGTGCTCGAAACCGCCCGCGAACAGGTGCTGGAGCGCGGGGTGGGACTCACCGAGGAACAGGCGTTGGCCTGCCTGCAGCTCGGCGACGACCGGCTCCCCGAGTTGTTGCAGCTCGCGCACGAGGTGCGGATGAAGCACTGCGGGCCGGAGGTGGAGGTCGAGGGCATCATCAGCCTCAAGACCGGCGGCTGCATCGAGGACTGCCACTTCTGCAGCCAGTCGGGACTGTTCCCGTCGCCGGTCCGCGCGGCCTGGCTCGACATCCCGTCGCTGGTGAAGGCGGCCGTCGAGACCCGCGCCACCGGAGCCACCGAGTTCTGCATCGTGGCGGCCGTCCGCGGCCCGGACGAACGACTGATGACCCAGATCGAGGCGGGCATCAAGGCGATCCGCGAGGCCGTCGACATCCAGATCGCCTGCAGCCTCGGCATGCTCACCCAGGAGCAGGTCGACGCCCTCACCGCGATGGGCGTGCACCGCTACAACCACAACCTCGAGACGGCCCGCTCGCACTTCCCCAACGTGGTGACGACCCACACCTGGGAGGAGCGCTCCGAGACCCTGCGCATGGTCCGCGAGGCCGGCATGGAGGTCTGCTGCGGCGGCATCCTCGGCATGGGCGAAACGCTCGAGCAGCGCGCCGAGTTCGCCTTGCAGCTAGCGGCTCTGGAGCCGGACGAGGTTCCGCTGAACTTCCTCAACCCCCGCCCCGGCACCCCGTTCGGGGACCTGCCGGTAATGGAGGCCAACGAGGCGCTCCGGGCCATCGCCGTGTTCCGGCTCGCCCTGCCCCGCACCATCCTGCGGTTCGCCGGGGGCCGCGAGATCACCCTCGGGGACCTGGCGAAGGACGGCATGCTCGGCGGCATCAACGCCGTCATCGTCGGCAACTACCTGACCACCCTGGGCCGTCCGGCGACGGAGGACCTCGACATGCTGGTCGACCTGCAGATGCCGCTCAAGGGACTCTCCGCCTCCCTGTGAGCCTCGTCGACCGCGACCGCCAGCACCTCTGGCACCCCTATGCGCCGGCGGTCGCGGAAACGCTGTTCGGGGTGGTCGACGCCTGCGGGACCCGGCTGACCCTGGAGGACGGCCGGACCGTCGTGGACGGCATGTCGAGCTGGTGGGCTGCGATCCACGGCTACCGGCACCCGGTCCTCGACGCCGCCCTGCACGCGCAGGTCGACCGCTTCGCGCACGTCATGTTCGGCGGGCTCACCCACGAGCCGGCGGTCTCGCTGGGCGAGCTGCTGGTCTCGATCACGCCCCCGTCGCTGACCCGCGTGTTCTTCGCCGACTCCGGCTCGGTCGCTGTCGAGGTGGCCCTGAAGATGGCCGTCCAGGCGAGCGGTCGCCCCCGGGTCCTCACCGTCCGCGGCGGCTACCACGGCGACACCGCCGGTGCCATGTCGGTCACCGACCCCGAGGGCATGCACGGGCTGTTCCGCGGTCACATCGTCGAGCAGGTCTTCGTCGCCCGCCCTCGCCCCCTGTACGACGAGACGTGCGTCCCCGAGGACCTCACCGAGATCGCCGAAACCCTTGCCCAGCAGGACTTTGCGGCCGTCATCGTGGAGCCGATCGTGCAGGGTGCGGGCGGCATGCGGTGGTACTCCCCCGACTACCTGCGCGGTCTCGTGGAGCTCGCCCGCGCCCACGGCGTGCTCGTCATCTTCGACGAGATCGCCACCGGCTTCGGGCGCACCGGCGAGCTGTGGGGCATGGACCACGCTTCGGTGGTGCCGGACATCGTTTGTGTGGGGAAGGCGCTCACCGGCGGCACCATGACGATGGGTGCCGTGCTGTGCACCGACGAGGTCGCGGCGCGGGTGTGCGACCGGGGCGGGGCGCTCATGCACGGCCCGACCTTCATGGCCAACCCACTGGCGTGCGCAGTGTCGAAGGCGTCCGTGCAGCTCCTGCTCGACCAGGACTGGAAGGGCACCGTCGCGCGCATCTCCGGCGAGCTCGCGATGGGCCTCGCACCCGCGCGGGACCTGCCCGGCGTCGCCGACGTGCGGATCCTCGGCGCCATCGGGGTCGTCGAGCTGGAGCAGCCCTGTGACCTTTCTGTGCTGCAACCGCGACTGGTCGAGGAAGGTGCGTGGGTGCGGCCGTTCGGCCGGCTCGTTTACACGATGCCGCCGTACATCTCCTCGTCGCGGGACCTCGAAACCGTCACCGGAGCGATCGTGCGGGCGCTGTCGTGAGGTGTTTCGGGGACGGCGACGAGCTCTACGAGCGCTACCACGACACCGAGTGGGGCCGGCCGCAGACCACCGAGCGGGAGCTCTACGAGAAGGTCTGTCTGGAGGGCTTCCAGGCCGGGCTGTCGTGGATCACCGTGCTGCGCAAGCGCGAGGCACTGCGCGAGGTGTTCCACGGCTTTGACCCCGTGCAGGTCGCGGCGATGGACGTGACCCCGCTGCTGCAGGACCGGCGTCTGATCCGGTCGGCGGCGAAGCTGCGGGCCTGCGTCCGCAACGCCGAGGCGACCCTCGCCCTCGACGGTGGGCTGGTGGACCTGATCTGGGCCTTCCGCGAGGACGGGCCGGCCCCCGTGGACTGGGCCGACGTGCCGGCGAAGACCCCGGCCTCGACCGAGCTGGCCCGGACTCTCAAGCAGGCTGGGTTCGTCTTCGTCGGCCCGACGACGGCCTATGCGCTCATGCAGGCCTGCGGCTTGGTCAACGACCACCTCGTCCGCTGCCCGGTCCGGGATGTGGTCGAGCGGGACCGTTCACCCGGGCCGACCTCAGCTCGCGGCCGCCGGGCCCCCAGGTCCGGTCGCCTCGGGACGGTCCGGTCTTCCGGGAATCCCTAGTCGGGCGCGCATCCGGTGCTCGACCCAGATGATCGCGGCCAGCCCGACCAGCACGAAACCGAAGCCGAGCAGGCCGGCACCGAGGCCGGCTGCCAGCAGCCCGGTGCCGAAACACGACAGGGCACCGACCGCGACCACCAGGTCGACCGGAGGCAGGCCCTGCTTCACACCCGACCGCCAGAGCTCCCACCAGGGCTGCGGCACCGCCTCCCAGGGCGCCCGGGATCCCGGCCGCTGCGGGCCGACCCCCTTGCGGCCCCAGGCCCAGCCCTGCCGACGGGCGTGGGCCACGAACCACGGACCGAGGTCGGCGGCCGCGGCAGCCGTGCTCATCAGGGCGACCAGCGTCCCGCCGTACAGGATCAGGAGCAGACCGGGGAGGACCATGGCTGCGGACGTGGCCAGCCCGCTGAACACCAGGGAGGCGCCGAGGATCCCGGTCGACAGTCGGGCGCCCGGAGCCTGCCGGACCAGTCGGCGACTGAGCCAGACCGCCCCGCCGATCAGCTGAAGCCCGGCGCCGAGCGCGAGGGACGCGACCACCGGCATCACCGCGAACAGGAACGAGTCGTCAAGCATCAGGAGCAGCCCGGAGACGACCACGAGGACCACCCCGAGCACCGCTCCGGCACCGACCATCGACGCCGCGACGCGCACCTCGACCGACAGGGACATACCACTGCGATCGGCAGTTTCCAGCCCGGGCTTCAGCAGACTCGTGTCCGATTTAGGTATCCAGACAAGCCATTCGGACGTAGCCTCCAGGTGAGACCTTTGGTCCTGACCGGCGGTTGCGGTGCCTTTGCGAGCCACAGTCGCGACCGGCCACCTCCGAGATCTGTCGCCACATGTTCATTGGGGAGCCCGGAGATGTCAGCCGACAACGGTCCGTTCCGCGTGGTACTCGCGACCGACAGCATGCTCATCGGCGATGGCCTGGAGTCGATGCTCACCGACGTCGACGACATTGAGGTCATCGGACGGGCCCGGCACCACAACGAGCTGCCCGCGCTGGTGGCGAGCCTGGGCCCGGACGCCCTGATCATCAGCATCCGCAGCCCCGTCAGCAATGCCATGGCCACCATCGAGTCCGCCCGCCACCTGCGCGACAACCATCCCGACCTGGGGCTCGTGGTGATCTCGGACCGGGCCAACGGCTTCGCGCTCGAGTTGCTCCGTGGCGGCGCGTCCGGGGTCGCCTACCTCCTCGACGGGCAGCTGCCCAGCATCAACACGGTGGTGGGCGCGCTCCGCGACATCCGCAACGGGCAGACGGTCCTGGACCCGAGCATCGTGGACGACCTCCTGCGCCGCGGTGACGGCCCCAGCGTCGATGACCTGACGGTCCGGGAGACCGAGGTCCTGCAACAGCTCTCGCAGGGACTGTCCAACAAGAGCATGGCTCACACCTTGCACCTGTCCCTGAAGTCCATCGAGAAGAACGTCACCCTCATCTTCCGCAAGCTCGGGCTCGACGATCCGAGCCTGCTCGACCGCCGGGTCACGGCCGGGCTGATGTACCAACGGTCGCAGGCCAGCCCCATCGCGGAGCCCTACCCGAGCGTCGCGCCGTAGCCTGCTGCAGGTGCTGGAGATCCGCCTTGCCCAACCACCTGAATTCACCGCCGTCGGTGAGCTCACCGCCGCCGTTTATCTGACGGAAGGCCTCGCGGGCCCCGACTACGCCATGCTCCTGCGCGACGTCGCGACCCGGGCCGAGCAGGCCACCGTGCTGGTCGCCCTGCGGGACGGCCGGCTGGTCGGCGCGGTCACCGTCGCCACTGCCGGCGGTGACTTCGCCGAGAACAACGAGCCGGGTACGGCGGTGGTGCGGATGCTCGTCACCGACCCGGCCGCGCGCGGGACCGGGGTCGGGACGGCGCTGACCGAGGCCTGCCTGCAGGCCGCCCGGGACGCCGACTGCAGCGTCGTACGACTGTCCACGCAGGTCTTTCTGGTCGCGGCCCAACGGATCTACGAACGGCTCGGCTTCACCCGGACCCCCGAGCGCGACTGGGACCCGGTGCCCGGCGTGCACCTGATCACCTACGTCCTGGTGCTGGTGCACTGCGGCCTGTGCGGCGAGCCGGGGACCCACCCGGAGTGCACCCGTAAACTGCTGCTCGAACCGCCGAGGTACTGCACCCGCTGCCGCCGTCGGATGGTGGTGCAGGTGCACCCGACCGGCTGGTCGGCCCGGTGCGTGGAGCACGGCACCCTGACCTCGTGATCGTCGCCCTCGCGGTCGCCCTCGGCGCCCTGGCCCAGTCGGTGAGCGGGATCGGTTTCGTGCTCGTGTGCGGCCCGGTCCTGGTGGCGGCCCTCGGGCCGAGCGAGGGGGTGCGCCTCGCGATGCTGCTGTCCGCGGTCGTCAACGTGGCCATCCTCCTGCGACAGCACCGGGCGGCCTCGGTCCCCAGCGCCCTCACCCTGTTCGTCCCCGCGGCGCTCGCCACCCCCTTGCTCGCCTATCTGATCCTGGATGCCCCGGAACGGCTCGCCAAGGTCCTGGCCGGGGCGGCGGCCGTGGCCGGCGCCACCGCCCTCGCGGTCGGGGTGCGCTGGCGGGCTGCCCAGGGGCGGTGGGGCGCGGTCCTGGCCGGGGTGGTGAGTGCCGCGATGAACGTCACGGCCGGCATCGGGGGGCCGGCTGTCGCGCTCTACGCCGACAACGCCGGCTGGTCACCGGAGAAGTCGCGGAGCACCCTGCAGGTGTACTTCCTGGCCCTCAACCTGGTCGGGCTCGCCAGCCTGGGGCTGCCGCACCAGACGGCCGGCGACCTCGCCGCTGCCGGACTGGCCCTGCTGGTCGGGCTCGGAATCGGTCACGCCGCCGCCGGCCGGGTGACGGCCACGGTCGCTCGTCGTACAACGCTTTCGTTGGCCGCGGCAGGCGGGCTGCTGGTCCTGACGAGCGCCGCACTGGGGTAGGTCAGGCGACCAGACCGAGGCGGCGCAGCTCGACGGTGAGGTCGTGTGGGCTGGTGGACGCGGCCATCGCCGCCTCCAGCGTGATGACGCCGTCGCGGATGAACGAGACCAGGTGCTGGTCGAAGGTCTGCATGCCGTAGTAGGTGCCCTCGGCGATGAGCTGCGGGATCGTGCTGGTCTTCTCCGGGTCGGCGATCGCGTCCGCGACCCGGCCCGTGTTGACCGCGATCTCCATGATCACGCAGCGACCCTCGCCGTCGGCGCGGGGCACCAGGCGCTGGCAAATGATGCCGCGCAGGGATCCGGCCAGCGCGAGGCGGACCTGCTTCTGCTCGTGCGGCGGGAAGAAGTCGATGATGCGGTTGATGGTCTCCGCCGCGTCCGTGGTGTGGAGCGTCGACATGACGAAGTGACCGGTCTCGGCGGCAGCGAGGCCGGCCTTGACCGTCTCGTGGTCGCGCATCTCACCGACCAGGATGACGTCGGGGTCCTGACGCATCGCGGAGCGCATCGCGGTGACGAAGTCCTCGGTGTCGACGCGCACCTCGCGCTGGTTCACCATCGCCATCTTGTCGAAGTGCAGGACCTCGATGGGGTCCTCGATGGTGACGACGTGCACTTCTTTGTTCGTGTTGATGTGGTCGATCATGCCGGCAAGAGTGGTGGTCTTCCCTGAGCCCGTAGGCCCAGTGACGAGCACCAAGCCGCGAGGCTCCATCGCCAGGCTCGCGAGCACCGGCGGCAGGCCGAGCTCGGACAGCGGGATCGCGCCGACGGAGACCCGACGGAACACCAGCCCGCAGGAACCACGGCTACGGAAGGCGTTGACGCGGAAGCGGCCGACGCCGGAGAGCGAGTAGGCGAAGTCGGCTTCGTTGGAGCGGTGGAACTCCTCCACCAGGTCTTCGCGCAGCACCTCGCTCACCATCTGGGTGGTGTCGGCGGCGCTCAGGTCGCGGGTCTGCAGCTTGCGCAGCCGGCCATCGATGCGCACCCGCGGAGGCGACCCGACCTTGCAGTGCAGGTCGGAGCCGCCGCATTCGACGAGAGCGCGGAGGAAGGGCTCGATCGAGGTGGTCACGAATGGTGCTTCGGCCGGTTACGGCCCATCCTTGACCTGTACGGCGCAAGTCGCCGTCTCAGCCCTGGCGCAGCAAGGACATCCAGGCCTCGACGCCATCGGGGTCCCGCGGCAGAGCCGCCGACAGGTTCACGTGGCCGTCCTCGGTGATGAGCACGTCGTCCTCGATCCGGACGCCGATTCCCCGCAAGTCCTCCGGGACGAGCAGGTCGTCGGGCTGGAAGTACAGGCCGGGCTCGACGGTCAGGACGTGCCCGGGGAGCAAGGTGCCCTCCTTGTAGAGCTCGTCGCGCGAGGCGGCGCAGTCGTGCACGTCGAGCCCGAGCATGTGGCTCACGCCGTGCAGCGTCCACCGGCTGTAGCGCTTGTCCTCGTCGTCCAGGACCTCCGCGGCCGAGGCGATGATCCCCATCGCCTCGAGGCCCTCGGCGAGGACCTTCATGGCCGCCTTGTGCGGGTCGAGGAAGCTGTTGCCCGGCTTGCACTCGGCCAGGGCGGCCTCCTGCGAGCGGTAGACCAGGTCGTAGACCTCCCGCTGCCGGGGTGTGAAGCGACCACTGACCGGCAGGGTGCGGGTGATGTCGGCGGTGTAGAGCTCATGACCCTCCACCCCCATGTCGAGCAGGATCAGGTCACCGGACCGCACCGGGCCGTCGTTGTCGGTCCAGTGCAGCGTGCAGGCGTGCGCCCCGGCCGCGCAGATCGACCCATAACCGACATCGTTACCCTCGACCCGGGCCCGCAGGCTGAAGACGCCCTCGGCCCAGCGCTCACTGGTGGCCTCGGCCTGTGGCAGCGCCCGGACGACGTCCTCGAAGCCCTTGACGGTGGCGGCGACCGCCTCCTGCAGCTGGGCGACCTCCCAGCTGTCCTTGACCAGACGGGCCTCCGACAGCCAGGTCGTCAGCTCCTTGTCGGTCTCCTCGGCGGTCTCGAAGAAAGCGGCCACCTTCGCGTCGTACCCCTGCAGGACCCGCGCCTTCGTGCCCTGGAGCTTCTCGATCTCCTCCAGCGGTCGGGTGGCGAGCGCCAGCTCGGCGCTGACCGCGTCGAGCGACGGCCGCGGGCCGACCCAGAGCTCGCCCTGCCGGTCGGTGAAGAACGCCGGGGTGCTGCGGTCCCACGACGGCGCCTGGTAGAGCACCGCCTGGCCCTCGGCGTCGATGACCAGCACGGCGTCCGGCTCGTGCGAGCCGACCAGCCAGGAGAAGTCGCTGCCCGGGCGGAAGCGGAACTCGGTGTCGTTGGCCCGTGTCTTGTGACCGCCGCTGGGCACCACGAGGACCTCACCCGGGAACTGCTCGGCGAGCCGCTGCCGACGGGCCTTGCGGAACGACGCCGCCGCACCTTCGGGGGGCAGCGTGCCGTCACGGTCGGCCCAGCCGGTGCGCATGAACTCGAGCAGCTTGGCGGGCCGCTTCGGGTCGTGGCTGGCGGTGTTTTCGGGGGCCTTCTCCTGGGGGGTCTCGGTCATCCCCCGACTGTACGGCGCGTCGGGCTCAGCGACCGGTCCACTGCGGGGGTCGCTTCTCGAGGAACGCCCGGACACCTTCACTGGCGTCCTGGCTGGTGTTGAGTAGCGACAGCTGCGCCTGCATCGCGTCCAGGCCGGCGGACAGGGTCGACTCGAGGGAGGCCTGGAACGCGGCCTTGCCGAGCCGGACGGCCACCGGCGGCTTGTTCGCGAGGCTCTCGACGAGGGCGGCGGTCTCCGCCGGCAGGTCGGCCACGACCCGGCTGATCAGGCCCATCTCGAGCGCCTCGGCGGCCGGCACCCGGCGGGCGCTGAGCATCATCTCCATGGCCCGCTTGGGGCTCACATGGCGGCCGAGCAGGGCGCTCACCATGAACGGCCACAGCCCGAGGTCCACCTCGGGCAGCCCGAAGGCGGCGGTGTCGGCGGCGAGCACGATGTCGCAGCCCATGATGAGCCCGACCCCGCCGGCGAGGCACAGCCCGTGGACGGAGGCGACGACCGGCAGCGGGCAGGCGTTCATCGCGAGGACCACCTCGCGGAGCAGGCCACGCCCCTCGTGAACCTCCAGCCCGGTGGCGTCCGGGGCCATCTGGAGCAGGTCCGCGCCGGAGCAGAAGACCCTGTCCCCCGCACTCGTGATGAGCACCACCCGGGCGTCGCCAGGGGCGCGGAGAGCCTCCAGCATGCCGAGCAGCACCTCGCCGTTGAGGGCGTTGCGCTTGGGCTCGCGGTCGATGTGCAGGCGCAGGACGCGCCCCTCGCGGCTCACGGCAAGGTCGGTCACAGGCGGTCTCCTCCAAGAGCGGCAGGGCGGGGTACGACGGGTCCTTCGACGACGAGCTGGTCCCACGACTGACAGGCCAGGTCGTAGGCAGCGTCCCGGTCCGGGCCCCAGACGGTCAGGACCGCGAGCAGCGGGTCGACCGGGTCGGTGCCGACCTCCACGGCCGGGTCGAACCACACGTTGGTGGCCTGCGGCACCTCGAGCCGGGTGACGGGGGCGAGCCGGGTCGCCCTGATGTCGACCGACAGGGCAACCCCCTCCCGCGCTTCACCGGTGGCCTCGCCGTTGAGGGTGGCGCAGGTCAGGTCGAGCCCGGTGACGACCTCCGCGGACCGGGAGGCGACGGCAGGCAGCGCGACCAACTCGTCCGCCACCCGGGCCTCCACCACCCCGTCGCCGATCGTCAGCTCGACCGGCACCCGCAGCGGGTCGCCGAGCCACACCATCCCCGCGGCGAGCACCGCGTCCTGCAGCCCGGCGATCCGGGCGCCGACCGGGTGGACGGCCTGCGCGCCGGCCTGCCTTGCGGCTTCGACCACCTTGACGAGGTCGCCGTAGGAGGCGGGGCTGGGTCCGATCAGGACGCTCTCGTCGGCGAGGGTGGCGTGCAGCGCGGTGGCGTCGGCGTCGGTGTGCAGGCTGACGGCCTTGATATCGAGCTGCTCCAGTGCCCGCAGGACCCGGACAGCCGCCACGCCGCGATCGGCAACGAGCACACAATCAAGCACAAGCCCGACACTAGTGGGGTGGTGTTCTCCCTGGTCGTGCTGCTGGTCGCCCTTGCCGTCGGTTTCGCCGTCGGCGGCGACCTCGGCCGGCTGGGCGATCTGGTCCTGCGGCGGGGGACGCTGATCGTCGCGGCGGTCCTGCTGCAACTCGGCGGCGCACTGCTCGGCGGGCCGGCCTACCCGGTGGGCCTCGCGGTCTCGGCGCTGCTCGTCGCCGGGTTCCTCGTGCTCAACCGCGGGGTACGAGGCACCGGCCTGCTCGCGCTCGGTCTGCTCAGCAACGCCCTCGTGGTGGGCCTGAACGGCGCGATGCCGGTCTCCTCCGAGGCGAGCGGCCGGGCCGGCATCGCCACCCAGGACATCGTGTCGGGCGCCGACCCGCGCCACGAGCTGGCCGACCCCGCGACCCGGCTGGACGTGCTCGGGGACATCATCCCCGTCCTGATGCCCTGGCGACCCGAGGTGGTCAGCGTGGGGGACGTGCTGGTGGCGGCGGGCCTGGCCCAACTGGTCGTGGTGGGCATGACCCGCCGCCGCCCGGTGAGCCGACCTCAACCTTGAGCGTCCTTCGCTCAACTTTAATTGTGTGGCACCCTTGACGGAACCGTCAAGAGGAGACTGCTATGGCCAAGCGAGGTCGCAAGCGCCGCGCCCGCAAGAAGAACGCTGCCAACCACGGCAAGCGTCCCAACGCCTGACCTACCCCTGACGTCTGCCCTTCCGGACACGTTCACGCGTGACCGGGGCGGACGCAAGGCACTGCCGGCCCCTCGCGCAAGCGGGGGGCCTTCAGCGTTTCCGGAGCCGGCTTCAGCGGTGCCCGGACCCGAGTTCAGCGTTTCCGGATCCATTCGACGGTGTGCGCCAGGCCGTCCCGCAACCCCACCGCCGGCTCCCAATCGAGCGTACGGCGGGCTGCGCCGCCATCCAGGGCGATGCCCTGCAGCTCGCCCGGGCGCACCGGCCCGAAGTCGGGGGCATCGGGGGCACCGGCCGCCTCCGCCACCAGCCGGTGCAGCTCGCGCACCGTCGTCGCGGTGCCGGAGCCGATGTTGAGCCGCCGTCCGTTGCCCTTGCCGCCGAGGCAGCGCAGGACCGCGTCCACCACGTCATCGACGTACACGTAGTCCCGGCTCGAGGTGCCGTCCCCGAAGATTCGCGCGGTCCGACCCTCGGTGAGCGCCCGGGCGAACAGCGCGACGACCCCGGCCTCGCCGTGCGGGTCCTGCCGCGGGCCGTAGACGTTGCCGAGCCGCAGGGACACCCCACCGAGCCCGTGCAGGGTGCGGTAGACCTCCAGGTAGTGCTCGCCCGCGACCTTCGCTGCGCCGTACGGCGAGCCGGGGCGCAGGCCCGCCCGTTCGGTGACGGGCAGCGAGGTCGGTTCGCCGTACACCGTCCCGCCGGAGCTGGCGAAGACGACCCGCTGCACACCGGCGCGCACGCACGACTCGAGGACGTTGACGGTGCCGAGCACGTTGGTGCGGGTGTCGTGGAGGGGGTCGGCGACGGACTTGCGGACGTCCATCTGGGCCGCCAGGTGGCAGACCACGTCCGGCCGGTCGCGACCCATCAGCTCAGGCAGGTCGCTGCTCGTGATGTCGAAGCGGTGGAAGCCAAAACCCTTGTGCTTGCGGGCATCTGCCAGATTGGCGAGCTTGCCCGTCGACAGGTCGTCGAGACCGGTGACCCGGTGTCCGTCAGCCACCAGCCGGTCGACCAGGTGGCTGCCGATGAACCCGGCCGCCCCGGTGACGAGGACCCTCACGGGTGCCGGAGCTGCCAGCCCGCCCAGGCGCTCTCGACCATCTGGGTCAGGTCGTAGGTGGCCGCGAAGCCCAGCCCCTCCCGGATCCGGTCGACGGCCGCGACCACCCGCGCAGGGTCCCCGGCCCGGCGGTCCACGACCTCGTAGGCCAGGTCGAGCCCGGTGACCTGGCCGATGACCTCGAGCACCTCCAGGACACTGCTCCCCAGGCCCCGGCCGATGTTGTAGGTCGCCCCGTCGCCACCCGCGTCCAACGCACGCCCCGCCGCCAGGTGCGCGGCCGCGATGTCGGCGACGTGGACGTAGTCGCGGATGCAGGTGCCGTCGGGCGTCGGGTAGTCGTTGCCGTACACCCGCGGCCGCTCACCCTTGGCAAGGGCCTGGAACACCAGTGGGATCAGGTTGAAGATGCCGGGGTCGCCCAGCTCGGGAGTCGCCGTGCCGGCCACGTTGAAGTAGCGCAGCGAGGTCACCTTGAGCCCGAAGGCCCGTCGGCAGTCCTCGAGGAGCCACTCGCCGACCAGCTTGGTCTCGCCGTAGGGGCTGAGGGGCACCATCGGGGTGTCCTCGGTGACCAGCGCGACGTCGGGCATGCCGTAGGTGGCGGCGCTGCTGGAGAACACGAACCGGTCGATGCCCCGGTCTCGGCAGCCCTCAAGCAGGGTGAGCAGGCCGTCGAGGTTCTCGCGGTAGTAGTGCAGCGGCTCGGCGACCGACTCGCCGACCTGCTTCTTTGCGGCGATGTGGACGACCACGGTGACGCCCTGCAGCGCCTCGGCCAGCGCTTTCGGGTCGCGCACGCTGCCCTCGACGAGGCGCACCCCGGCATCCACCCGCCCCACCGAGCCGGTGGACAGGTCGTCGAGGACCGTGACGTCCTGGCCGTCCTCGGTGAACGCCCGCACCACGTGCGCCCCGATGTAGCCCGCTCCGCCTGTCACCAGCCATGTCATGACCGGGAGGCTAACCGCTGGTCCTAGTCGGCGCGGAACTCCACGTGGTCGATCTCGATCCGCACCTGTTGGATGCGCGCGAGCACCCGGTTGCGGAGGTCTACGGGCGCCAGCTCGGCGCAGGACCGGGCGACCAGGGCCTTCACGGCCTGCTCCAGGCCGTACTTGCGCAGACAGGGGGCGCACTCGTCGAGATGGATCCGGACGTGCTCTTCGTCGTGGGAGTCGGCCTCACCGTCGAGGTAGAGGTAGACCTTGTCCAGGACCTCACTGCAGGGGGTCTCGTGGGGTTCGCCGCAACTCATGACTCCTCCACTCCCGCCTTCACAAGCCCGCGTTCGATCGCGTAGTCCGCGAGCAGGGTGCGCAGCCCGCGCCGCCCCCGGTGCAGGCGGGACATGACGGTGCCGATCGGGGTGCCCATGATGTCCGCGATCTCCTTGTAGGAGAAGCCCTCGACGTCGGCGAGGTAGACGGCAATCCGGAAGTCCTCGGGCAGCTTCTGCAGCGCTTCCTTGACGTCACTGTCGGGCAGGTGGTCGAGCGCCTCCATCTCGGCGCTGCGCAGGCCGGTGGAGGTGTGCGCCTCCGCCGCGGCGATCTGCCAGTCCTCGATCTGGTCGGTCGGCGACTGCAGCGGCTGGCGCTGCTTCTTGCGGTAGGTGTTGATGAACGTGTTGGTGAGGATGCGGTAGAGCCAGGCCTTGAGGTTGGTGCCCTCTTCGAACTGGTGGAAGGCGGCGAAGGCCTTCACGAAGGTCTCCTGCACCAGGTCTTCGGCGTCGGAGGGGTTGCGCGTCATGCGCAGCGCGGCCGAGTAGAGCTGGTCGAGGAAGGGCAGCGCGTCACGCTCGAACCGCGCCGTGCGTTGCTCGCTGGTCTCGCTGATGTGGCCCACCTCCTCTGACCCCAAGAACGCTACAGGGTCATAGGGAAGGAGGTCCTTGCCCGTCAGGAAAGGCGTCAGCGCCCGCAGGTCGAGGGTGCAACCCGAACGCCTCATGGCCCGCCCTTCTCACGTGTGTCGCTCCCCACAACAACGCCCCCCGGCCAGTGCATTCCGCCGGACTTCAGCGATTCCCGGGAGGCTGGGACATAACCTGAGGCCATGCAGCACGAGAGGCACGCAGGCGGGCACAGCGCGGGGCACCACCCCGCCGTCGAGCAGTACCTCGAAACCATCCTCGAACTCGAGGAGTCCGGCATCTCGCCGATGCGGGCCCGGCTCGTGGAGCGGCTCGGCGTCAGCGCTCCGGCCGTGAGCGAGACCGTGAAGCGCCTCGAGCGCGAGAACTACCTGACGCTCGACAGCGACCGCGTCCTGCACCTGACCGAGTCCGGCCGCGACTACGCGACCGCCGTACTCCGCCGTCACCGACTGGCGGAGCTGCTGCTCGTCGATGTCCTGAAGGTCCCGTGGTCGCAGGTGCACGAGGAGGCCTGCCGCCTCGAGCACGCGATCAGCGACAACCTCGAGGCGCACCTGGTCAAACTGCTCGGCGACCCCGGGATGTGCCCGCACGGCAACCCGATCCCGGGCTCGGCCAACGTCGTCGACCACGGCCCGCTCCAGCCGCTCGCCAGCGTCCCGGTCGGCACTCCTTGTGTCGTACGGCGGATCGACGAGCACCTGCAGACCCAGCTGGACCACATGCGGGAGCTGGAGCAGGGGCGTCTGCTGCCCGGCCAGCGCGTGACGATCAGCCAGAACGAGGACGACCTGGTGGTGCTCGACGTCGACGGCGTCGCGGTGCAGCTGGAGCGCACCGTCGCGACCGAGGTCTACGTCAGCCTCCTGTAAGACCGGGCCCGCTCACCCGAGGCCCCCGACCCTCCCGCCGCGGGCCGCATGTGGCGGTTCCACCCCGTGGGGGTGGGGTCGTTCCACCAC